>CAYNOL010000005.1:38184-49828 GCA_964398825.1 uncultured Ardenticatenaceae bacterium | reverse complement strand
ATTTCGAGACCCGCCGTCTGACGGCCGCTACCTACCTCGGCGCGCGCTACTGCTACGAGAACTATCGTGGCGAGGACCCGGCCAACCTGGGCTTCACCGTCAACTGGATCGGTTTCTGGTTCAACATCCCCGGTGTGACGCAGGACCCGACCGAAGTGGTGACCAACTTCTTCGACACGGGCACCGACGTCGTCCTCAGCGGTATCGACACCACTGAGGCCATCGACATCGCCGGCCAGCGTGCCGCCACCGGCGCGGCCGTCCTGGCCATTCCGTATGACTATCTGGCGTCCTGTGACCTGGCGCCGGAAGTGTGTCTCGGCGTGCCCTTCTTCAGCTGGGGCCCGTCTTATCTGGAGCTGGCCCGTTCCGTCTCCAACGGAACATGGCAGCAATCGTGGGACTGGATGCCCCCCGACTGGGATAACCTGGATGACCCCTCTTTGACCAACGTCGGCTGGGTCAACGGCGACGGCCTGACCGCTGAGGCGGCCGCGCAACTCGACGAGTTCATCGCCGGCATGGCCAGCGGTGAGATCAACGTCTGGACGGGCCCGATCAACTTGCAGGACGGCACCGCCTACATCGCCGAAGGCGCCGTGGCAACCGACGACGAGATCTGGTACCTGCCGCAGCTGCTCGAGGGCATGGTTGGCCCGAGTCAGTAAGCAGTAGACAGTAAGCAGTAAGCAGTAATCAGTATCCAGTCTTCGGACTGGATACTGATTACTATAGACACGGGCATAGCGCCCAACGAACGAGACGCACATGACGACAGAACTCCTCCCCTCCGGCACTCGTCGCATCGACAAGCTGGAAATGCGCGGCATCACCAAGCGCTTCCCCGGCGTGCTGGCCAACAATCAGGTTGATTTCGACGTGCTGTCCGGCGAAGTCCACGCGCTGCTGGGTGAGAACGGCGCCGGCAAGAGCACGCTGATGAAGATCCTCTACGGCCTCTATCAGCCGGACGAGGGGGAGATCCGCCTGAATGGGCAGCCGGTGTCGATCCACTCGCCGGCCGACGCCATTAACCTGGGCATCGGCATGATCCACCAGCATTTCATGCTTGTGCCGACGCTGACCGTGACCGAGAACGTCGCCCTGGGCCTCAAGTCGTCGCGCGGCATCCGCACTGACCTGGACCGCGTGACGGCGCGCATCAAGGAGCTGGCCAATCTCTACGGTCTGCAAGTCGACCCCGACGCCTACGTCTGGCAGCTCTCTGTGGGCCAGCAGCAGCGGGTGGAGATTTTGAAGGCGCTCTACCGCGGCGCGGCGTTGCTCATCCTCGATGAGCCGACGGCCGTGCTGACGCCCCAAGAGGTAGACGAGTTCTTCCTGACGTTGGAGCAGATGCGGAAGGATGGCCACGCGCTCATCTTCATCTCCCACAAGCTCCACGAGGTGCTGCACCTGTGCAACCGCGTCACCGTGCTGCGCGACGGCCACGTCGTCGACACGAAGACGACCAACGGCGTCAACAAGCGTCAATTGGCGGAGATGATGGTCGGCCGTCCGGTGGGCGAACGGCCGGAGCGGGCCGACGTCGAAGTGGGCGAATGCCGCCTCGCCGTTCGCGACGTGCACGCGTTGAGCGACCGGGAGCACCCGGCGCTGCGTGGCGTTTCGTTCGACCTGCACGGCGGCGAGATCGTCGGGCTGGCGGGCGTTTCGGGCAACGGTCAGCGGGAGCTGGCCGAGGTCATCGCCGGGCTGCGCCCGGCCACGGCCGGAGAAATTATGCTGGGCGACCGCAAGGTGACCGAGCTGAACCCCCGCGACATCATGGACAGCGGCCTGTCCTACATCCCCGAGGAGCGCATGCGCGACGGGATGATCAAGGAGTTCACCGTCTCGGAAAACCTCATCCTGCGCGAGTTCGACCAGGAGCCCTACGCCAACAAGGGGTTTCTCAATCGGGGGGCCATTCGCACCAACGCCACGACGCTGGTGAAGGAGTTCAGCGTCAAGACGCCGTCACTGGAGACGCCGGTGAAGAACCTGTCGGGCGGCAATATCCAGAAGCTGGTGCTGGCCCGCGAGCTGTCGCGCAAGCCGCAGGTCATCGTGGCCGCCCAGCCGACGCGCGGCCTCGACATCGGCGCGATGGAGTATGTCCACGCCCGGCTGCTGGAGCAGCGGGAGTTGGGCACGGCGACGCTGGTCATCTCCGAGGATTTGGACGAGATTTTGGCTCTGTCAGACCGCATCCTCGTCATCTTCCAGGGGCGGATTATGGGCGACATCCCCCGCGCCGAGGCGACGCCGGAGAAGCTGGGGCTGATGATGGCCGGCGAGGAACTGGTTCCCTGACGCGGGCCGTTTTGGGGCGAGCCAGCTCTCTTATTCGGCGAGCGGTAAGTTGGGCCGGTTCAATCCCCGGCGCTTCTTGCCACGACTCAATATAATCAACAGCAGCAGCATGACGGCCGCCAGCAAGCCCAGCCGCACCGCCTGCTTTTCCCGCTCGCCCGCGCCGACCGGCTCCGTGGCGGCGATCCACTCGAACGTCTCCAGCATGCCCGCCTGGATGGGGCGCGGCCGCCAGCCCAACTCGGCCCGCGCCTTGTCGGAGCGCCCCGCATACGTCACGCCCAGCGAGCGGAACAGCTCGCCGCTGAACGCCTGGGGCAGCGACAGCGCCGGCTGGACGCGCCCGGCCACCGGCGCGAAGCGGCTGGCCACGCGCGCCGGGATGCGCGCCACCGGCCGGGGCTTGCCCGTTAGCTGCGACCAGAAATCGACCAACTCCCCCAGCGGAATGGCCGGACCGGCCAGGATGTAGCTCTGGCCGGGGCGACCTTTCTCGGCCGCCAGGATGTGGCCTTCGGCGATGTCGTCGACGTAAGCGTAGGTCAGCACCGATTCGGGGCCGGGCAACAGCGGCAGCAATCCCCGGTGGAACATGCGCATCATCTCGGCCAGCCAACTTGTGTCGCCGGGGCCGTAGACCGCGCCGGGCATGACGATGATGATCGGCGCCCCCTTGGTGATGAGCCGCTCGGCCACTTCGTAATGGGCGAGCCACTTCGTCCGGTCATACTCGTTCAGGAACGGGCCGGGGTTGTAGTAGGTCTCGTCCGGCAATTCACCGTGCGTGTCGCCAAATACGGCCAGCGTGCTGGTGTAGACAATGCGCGGGATCTCCAGCTCGTGGGCCAACTCCAGCACGTTGCGCGTGCCAATCACGTTGACCGCGTCGCTGCGGGCCAGCATTTCGGGGTTGAAGTTATAGACGGCGGCGATGTGGAAGACCACGTTGCTGCCGCGCATCCCCTCGCGCATCGAGTCGCGGTCCAGCACGTCGCCGAGAACGACCGCCGCTCCCAGCTCGCGCAGCGCCGCCGCACCCCGCTCCGACCGGGCCAGGGCGACCACCTGATAGCCGCGATTGAGCAGCCGCCGCACCACGTGGCGGCCGATAAATCCCGTACCTCCCGTCACAAATGCCTTCATAACGTCACCTTCGTCGCACGATTGGCGCAATTATAGCCGCGAACACGCTGGATAGTGAACTCGGCCCACAATCTGGTATAGTTAGGCGGCGCGCCCGACGCGTAAAGCATGCCTTAAGATTCACTGCTTATCATATGGTTAACGCCGTCATCGCGACTGCACCAACAGGAACATCGCGCGACCGCGACACAGCAGAATGGACGACACAGTCAACGCCATTATCACCACCCGCATCTCAAGGGTGAGCCGCGTCATCCTCGTCAGTATGGCGATCCTGATCGTCATTCAGGTGGCGCTGTTCATCTATCTCTTCGTCCGGCTGGGGGTGCAGACCATTGGGACATGGCTGCCGGAATTGATTCTGGCCCTGCTCTTCACGCTGCTGCTGGGGGTCATCGCCCTGAATGCGTTGGGCCGGGCGCGCGCCTACCTCGCCTACGACGTCAGTCAGGCCTATGGGCAGGAGTTTCGCGAACTGAAGTCGGCCAACGACCGGGCACGATCGTTGCAGCGCATGGCGTCGACGTTGAGCGCTACGCTCAGCTTCGAACGGGTGGTGGAGCAGTCGCTGGACGTATGCAGTTTGGCGCTGGACGAGATGGGCATTCCGCGCGAATCGTTGGTGGGGGCGGTCTTCCTCTATGAGGATGGCCTCTTGCGCCCCATCGCCCGCCGCCGCTTTTTGGGTGATGACAGCAATCAGGTCATCGCCGGCAAACAGGGCGTCGTCGGCGCGGCGCTCAGCCAGGCCGAGCCGGTCGTCACCAACAATCCGCAGGACGACGCCGAGTTGCAGGTATACGAGGCGTTCCGCGAATGCCTGACGGCCGTCTGCGTGCCGCTGCGGGCCGGCTTCCAGCTGTTCGGGGCCATGGTCATCGGCACCGACACGGCCGTCCATTTCGAGCGCGACCATATCGAGCTCTTCTCGGCCGTCGGCGACCAGGCAGTCATCGCCCTGCAAAACGCGCAGCTCTACCAGCGGCTTGAGGCGGAGAAGCAGCGACTCATCGAGGCGGACGAAGAGGCGCGCAAGGAGCTGGCCCGCGACCTGCACGACGGCCCCACGCAGAGCATCGCCGCCATCGCCATGCGCATGGGCTTCGCACGCACGATGATCGACCAGGACCCGAACCGCGCTAAAGAGGAGCTGCTGAAGGTTGAGGCGCTGGCCAAGCGCACTTCGGCCGACATCCGGGGCATGCTGTTCACGCTGCGGCCGTTGGTGCTGGAGACGCAAGGCTTGGGCGCGGCCGTCGACGCCTTGCTGCGGCGGCTCAGCGAGTCGGACGGCATCGAGATGCGGCTCATCGGCGCGGAGAACGGGGCGTTGCTGAGCAAGCAGGCGCAGGGCGTGGCTTTCGCGATTATCGAGGAGGCGCTCAACAACGCGCGGAAGTACTCCAAGGCCACGCTCATCGAAGTGCGTCTGTGGGAGACCGACGGTCTGTTTGCTGCCTCGGTGCGCGACAACGGCGTCGGCTTCGACACCTATGACATCAATCGCGACTACAGCACCCGCGGCAGCCTGGGTATGGTCAATATGCGCGAGCGCGCCGAGCGCATCGACGGCTCGCTGCGCGTCGATTCCTCGCCCGACGCGGGCACTACTGTCACCCTCGTTGTGCCGCTCGACAAACACGGCGCTTTTCTGGACGAAGACGAAGAGGGTGACGACAACGGTGGTACCGGCGGTAACGACGGACATGACGCCGACATCACCCCCGAACCCCACCTGATCGATGCCGGACAGTAAGGCCCTTGCGCCGGCGTGGCGCGGCCGGCTGTTTGTTCCCCTGTTACTTCTGGCAAGCCTTGCCGGGTATATGGCGCTGGCTGTCTGGTTTCCGCTGGCCCCCCATATCACCCGTGTCCCGGCGGCCGACGTGCGCAAGCTCGCGCCCACGTTGCTCGGCGGGCTTGCCTATGCCTTGCTGATCGTTGTCCTGTTCCTGCTGTTTCTGGCCGCCTGTCGGGCCGTCGCCGCGCGGGGTCTTGGCCCCCGCCCGCTGCTGGCCGTGCTGGGCGTCTCGTTCGTTCTCGCTTTGCCGCTCGTCTGGGCGTATCCGATCAACGCGACTGACCTGTTCGGCTATGTGGTGCGCGGCCGCGTTTCAAGCGCCTACGGCCAGAGCCCCTACTCGACGCCGGCCAACGCCTTCCCCAACGACCCTTTCAAGCGGCTCATCGGCGAGTGGGCCTTCGAGACGACCCCCTACGGCCCGCTGTGGGAGATCGTCGCCTCGGCGCTGACGAGCGTCTCCGGCGACAACCTGCTGGCGGGGGTCTTGCTGTTCAAGGGAGTGGCGCTGGCTTGCTTGCTGGGCACGGCCGCGCTCATCTGGAGTCTGCTGCCGTCCGCCAACCGGCTGGCCCACACGGCACTGTGGGCGTGGAACCCGTGCCTGCTGTTGCTGTTCATCATGGACGGCCACAACGATGCTTTCATGATCTTCTGGCTGGTGCTGGGGTACTGGGTGGCGCGACGCGGGTGGCCGGCGCTGGGCTTTCTGGTCATGACGCTGGCCGTATTGACGAAGATGATCGCCGTGCTGGCCTTGCCCTTCTTCTTCCTGGCCTTCTTGCGCGGCATCCCCGTCACACGGGGGCGTATTCGCTTCGCCGGGGTGGCGGTGGGCGGGGCGCTGGTGCTGACGTGGCTGGCGTTCCTGCCCTGGGCCGGCGTCGAAGAGGCGTTGTGGACTCCCTTCTATCTGGTGCTGCGCCTTGTGCGCGAGGCCACCGACGGCGCGGGCTTCTCGCCGGCGGCATGGGTTTATATGGTGCTGGGCGGCCGCGTGTCGATCAACAGTATCGGCGCGGCCACGCAGGCGCTGTTCGCCGGGTTCGCGCTGTGGCTCGTGTGGCGGGCGTTGCGCGGCCGTTCGCCGTTGCGTGGCGCGGCCGACGTTCTGCTCGGCTACGTGGTCGGAGCGCTGAACTATCGCATCTGGTATGCGGCATGGCCCTTCCCGTGGCTGCTGCTCGACGGCGGTGGGGCAGAGGGAGAGACGGGGCGTGCCTCGGCCGCCTACCGGTTGCGCGTCTGCTTGTGGTTCCTGCTGACCTCGCAGCTCTCGGTAGTGTTCTACGGCCATGTGCGTGTGTTTGCCCTGGGGGGCGATCAGATGATCGCCCATCTCTTCGCCGTGCCCTTCGTCTTCGGCCTGCCCTGGCTGCTGGCGCTCATTCCGCTGCGCTTCGGCCGTCCCTTAACGCCTCCTTCATAGCGATCGCCCCCCATTTCTGATATGCTACCTTAAAATTGCGGTAGTGGAGAGTTAAGAAATTAAGCACGGATTTACACGGATAGGACAGATTTCCACGGATTTCTGTTAATCCGAATCATCCGTACCATCCGTGTCCCATCTGTGTTTAATTCTTTAAAATCTGCCCTACCGACGGTAAGTATGGCTTTTCTAGAGCAGATCATTGAGTTATTGAGCCGGCCGCCGGGCAGCGTCATCTACCATCTGCTTACGCTGTTCGCGCTCCAGGTCGTACTGGCGCTGGCTTTCTCGCGGTGGCAGCGCGACGCCAACGACGAATCCGCCCGGCGCATGACCTTCGCCGCCGGCGGCATTCTCATCGCGCGCCTCATTCTGCTGTTCGTCGGCCTCATGGTGGAAGGAGACCCCACCCGCGCCCGCATCGTCCTGCCGCCGCTGGAGCAGGCGATCGACATGGCCACCGTCCTGTTGCTGGTGTGGGGGCTGGCTCCGTTCGCCATGGATCGGCCGCGGTTGGCCGACGGCGTGCTGCTGGTCAGCCTCGTCGTCGTCTCGGTCATGTTCCTCTTCTTCTTCCAGGATTGGCAAAATCGCGTCGCCGCCACCGGCCTGACCACTGCCTATGTAGGCACCATCCAGGCCTACATCTGGGGTGTGCTGCAGATGGCCTTTCTGGCCGCGGGGCTGGTGTGGCTGTTGCTGGAGCGCGGCAGCCGCTTCACGCTGCGGCCGATCATCATCGCCGTCGCCCTGCTGGCCCACGTCGCCAACTTCTTCAACTACCCCGAGATCATCCCGTCCGGCACCGAGGTGGTCTACTGGTTGCGTTTGGGCTATCTGGTGGCCTTGCCGCTGTGGGCGGTGCAGGCGTACCGCGACAACATGCGCGGCCTGCTGACCCCGACCGAGGCCGACCGGCTGCAGGCCGCTCAAATGGCTCGCAACCTGCGCCTCTCCACCGACGTCATCAGCGCCCGCATTCCCGAAGTGCGGCTGGAGCAGGCGCTCGACATGGTCACCGGTCTGGTGTCGACCCGCTTCGCGGCCATCGGCTTGATCGACGAGAAGTCGCCGCAGCGCGTCGTCTTCAACCAGATCCGGCCCGCCCCGGCGCGCGATTCCGGCTACGGCCGACAGATCAACCTGTCGGACCACGCCGCCTTCCGGCTGGCCTATGAGCAGCAGCGGGGCATCGAGCTGTTGCCGCGCGGTGTCGGGGCGCGACAGGCGCACGAGATGTCCCAGCAATTCAACGTCGGCGCGCTGGGGCCGGTATTCGTCGAGCCGCTCATGGTGGGCAACCATTGCCTCGGTTTTCTGATGCTGGCCGCGCCGCCGACGGTGCAGAACTGGTCTGAGCGAGACCGGGCCATCATCCCCGGCGTGGCCGCGTTCATCGCCCAGGCCATCGCCAACAGCCGCCGATTGGAGAGCGACGTGGCCCAAGCCGGCGCTGCGTCTGCCCTTGGGCCAACGGCCGGCACCGGCGCGCTGACGGCCGCCCGCCCGACGGAGCGCGACCCCGAGAAGGAGCGGCTGATGCTGGAGCTGGCCGAGACGCGACGCATGCTGACGACGACCGAGGAGCGCGCGCGACAGGCCGAGACGGTGGCTGTCTTTCTGCAGCAGCGCGAGCCGGGCCAGCCGACGGCTGCCCGGCCCCAGGTTGTCCAGGCCGCCATCGTTCCGGCCGTCGACCACGCCGTCGCCGTCGTCTTGCCCATCATTCGCAAGCGTGATTTGAAGCTGGACGTTGCCCTGGCCGATGATCTGCCCCTGGCGGCGGTCAAGGAAGGGGTGTTGCGCCAACTGGTGCTGAGTCTTTTGGAGAACGCTTGCCGCGCGTCGATGGAAGGAGGCACCATCGTGGTACGAGGCGAGAGCGTGTCGGCCAACGGCGGCGGCCCGTCGAGCGGCCGAACGGTGATGCTGCAGGTGACCGACGCCGGCGTGGGTGTTCGCGCCGAGGATCGCGAGCGGGTATTCGACTCCCAATATTACCTGGCCGGCGGCCGTTCCATTCCCGGAGTGGGGGACAACAGCGCCAATCTGGCCGTCGTGCAGAAGTTGGCCAAAGCCGGCGGCGGCGATTTGACGTTCGAGAGCCAGCCGGCGGCGGGCACGACGTTTACGCTGCGGCTGCCCGCGGCCGAGGTGCGGCCGTGGACGCTGATGAAGGTGAAGCAGGCGGCCGACAGCATGGGTGCCAGGCCGCGGAAGCCCGCCCCGGCGCCGACCGGCGAAGCGCCGACCGGCGACAAACCCTAGCAATTGACGATGAACACCGAACGCGACACCCGCATGAGGCCGTGGCAGACCAATCTCCTGATGACCGCAGGGGTAATGATCACCATCCTGCTGGCCCTTATTCTGGCCCAGCTCGACGCCTTGCAGGCGCGCGCGGCCGTCATTCAGCCCGGCTTGCCCATCGTCAACATCCAGGCCACGGCCATCGCCGTCGGCAACGTCATCCCGCTGGAGATCGGTTCGGCCCAGCCGCTGCCGGTTGAGGAGATGGCCGACGTGCCTCCGCCCGATGACTTGAACCCCCGCCCGGCGTTCATTACCGGCGTCAGCGAAGAAGGGATCATCTTCACCGTGTGCGGCGAGGTGCCCGAGGGTTGGCTGCTCTACACCGTAAAGCCGGGCGAGACGTTGGCCTCGCTGGCGGCGGGCACGGAGACGGCCGCGGCCGAGCTGGCGGCAGCCAACTGCCTGACCGACGGCCAGGTGACGGCCGGGATGCAGCTGCTCGTGCCGCGCGAGCCGGCGCAGACGCAATGCGGCCCGCCGCAATGGTGGGCGCGCTACCAGGTGCAACGAGGCGACACGCTGGGCATGTTGGCTGCCGGCCGGGGCACGACCATTGACGAGGTCTTGCGCGCCAACTGTCGCGACTCGCTCGACCTGCAGGCGGGGCAGTGGATCTTCCTGCCGCCCGGTTCGGCGCCCGGCTCACCACCCAACGTCCCGCCGGTGGCCCAGCCGTCGCTGACGCCGCTGCCGACACCAACAGACCTGCCGACGCTGGTCCCTTTGCCGACGGCGACCACGGGCAGCGAACCACCACCCTCGCCGACTGTGCCGGCCGCCACCCTGCCGCCGCCGCCGACCGCGTCACCGCCCCCGCTGCCGACGGATCCTCCACCGAGCCTGACGCCGGTGCCGCCGCCGACCAACCCGCCACCGACGGACCCGCCGCCCACCAACCCGCCGCCGACGGCCGAGCCACCGACTGTGACGCCGCCGCCACCGCCCACCGTTCCGCCGCCCACGGCGACACCGGTGACGCCGCCGACCGTGCCGCCACCCGAGCCGACCCAAGAGCCGCCCAACGAAGAGGGCGGGGAGTGAACGGGCCAACTTGGAGTTGGTTTCCGCTGTGCTATAATCTTCCTTCGGCTTTGAATAACACCATAACAACGAACACAGCCACCCGCGCCGGCCTTGCGACCGGCCGCCACCATCGTTAATAGCGCTCCGTGTCTGCGAGCGTAAGAGATAATTCACAATGGGTGAGATCGAAGAACTGCGACAGTCGATATTGGCTCAAGTCGCAGATTATTACGAAAAGGTCCACCGGGACCGGGCTTTCGAGCCGGGAAAGACAACCGTAAATTACGCCGGGCGCGTCTTCGATGAGACGGAGATGCAGAACATGGTCAGCTCCGTCCTCGACTTTTGGCTGACCGCCGGGCCGTATGCCGAGGAGTTTGAGAAGCAGTTGGGCGCGTTCATCGGTGTGCGCGAGGTGATCCCGGTCAACTCCGGCTCCTCGGCCAATCTGGTGGCCCTGACGACCCTGTGCTCGAAACAGCTGCCCGACGGCCTTCGCCCCGGTGACGAGGTCATCGCCCCGGCCGTCAGCTTTCCCACGACGGTCAATCCGATCATCCAGAACCGCCTCGTGCCCGTTTTCATCGACAGCTGCCTGGGTGATTTCAATCTGGACGTGTCGCAGTTGGAGGCGGCCGTCTCGCCGCGCACGCGGGCGCTCTCCTTCGCCCACACGCTGGGCAACCCGGCCAACATGGACGAGGTCATGGAGTTTGTGCGACGCCACGACCTGTTTCTGCTGGAAGACACGTGCGACGCGCTGGGGGCCAAATGGGACGGCCGCATGGTGGGCACGTTTGGCGAGATGGCGACGCTCAGTTTCTATCCCGCCCACCATATCACCATGGGCGAGGGGGGCGCGGTCTACACCGACCGGCCGAAGCTGGCCAAGATCGCCCGCGCCGTGCGCGACTGGGGGCGCGACTGCTGGTGCGGCTACGACAACCCCGTCAACGGCAAGTGCGGCATCCGCTTTCAGCGCGAGATACCCGGCATCCCCGGCTTCTATGACCATCGCTACCTCTATAGCGAGATCGGCTATAACCTGAAGCTGACCGATCCGCAGGCGGCCATGGGGCTGGCCCAAATCCGGAAGCTGCCCGACTTCATTCGGCGGCGCAAGGAAAACTTCGCCTATCTCTACGAGGGGCTGAAGCAGTTCAGCGAATTCCTGATGCTGCCCACATGGCACCCGAAGGCCGATCCGTCATGGTTCGCCATGCCGCTGCTGGTGCGCGAGGACGCGCCGTTCATGCGGCACGAGCTGACCCGCTTTCTGGAGTTCAATCACGTCCAGACGCGGCTCATCTTCGCCGGCAATATCCTGCGCCAGCCCGCCTATGCCGATATCGAGCACCGCGTCATCGGCGACCTGCCTAACTCGGACCAGGTGATGCGCGGCGGCTTTTTCGTGGGGGTCTACCCGGGTCTGGATCGCGCCCGGCTGGACTACATGCTCGACATGTTCGGGCAGTTCTTCAAGCAATTGTAGAAAGTCGATCCGCTCGGCGCGCTTGGGAAGCGCCGGGGTAGGGTTTGGGTATGGATATGAAGAAGCTGTCCGTCATCATCTGCTGCTACAACGAGCGCGCGACCATTCGTGACATCATCGACCGCAC
>CAYNOL010000005.1:0-38084 GCA_964398825.1 uncultured Ardenticatenaceae bacterium | reverse complement strand
TCCAGGACGCCGACGCCGAGTACGACCCGGCCGAGCACACCCGCTTTTGCCGCAAGGCGGACGAGACGGGCGCGGCGGCCATCTTCGGCTCACGCGTGCTGGGCGGCGACGTGAAGTACAAGTACGCCCACGCCTATCTCGGCGTCCGCGTGCTGACAGCCATGACCAACCTGCTGTTTGGCGGCAAGCTGACTGACGTAGCCACGGCCACCAAGATGGTGCGCGGCGACGTGGTTAAGTCGCTGAACCTGACGACCACCGATTTCAACCTCGACTTCGAGCTGCCGGACAAGATCTTGCTGGCCGGCCACGAGATTATCGAGATTCCCATCAGCTACAACCCGCGCTCCTACGCCGAGGGCAAGAAGATCAAGACCAGCGACGGCCTGCGGGCCATGGTGACGATGTTGCGCGACCGCCTCGGCTTCACGCCGGTGTTGAAAGAAAACGCCCGGAGCGGCAGCGAGATCGTCGGCCGCGCGTTGTAAGATCGTTTGTAACCAGAGGCCGATATAGTGCTACGGGTGCATCCTCGTACAATCGCGCTATACTGTGTTGTTGCGCGCCGAGCGAAGACGCGCATCAACTCAAATAAGTGACACGGAGCGACGATGCGGCTGGCCGGTCCCGGAGGCCGAATCGTCGTCCGCGCGTGCAAGGCGCTCATGGGCCTTGCCGAATCTAGGGCAGAGAGAAAGCGGAAGATATGAAAATTGTCATCACCGGCTCAATCGCGTTCGACTACCTGATGTCGTTTCCCGGCAGGTTTCAGGACGCCTTCCTGGCCGATAAACTGGAAACAATCAGCCTCAGCTTCCTGGTGGATTCGCTGAAGCGGCAGCGTGGCGGCACGGCCCCCAACATCGCCTATACCATGGCCTTGCTGGGCGACCGCCCGGCCATCATGGCCACCGCCGGCCAGGACTTCGGCGACTATCGAGAGTTTCTGGAAGAACACGGCATCGACACGTCGGCCATTGTCACGATCGACAATGAATTCTGCGCGTCTTTCTTCGTCAACACCGACGAGGACAACAACCAGATCGCCAGCTTCTACACCGGCGCCATGGCCCATGCCGGCCAGCTGAGCTTTGCCCAGCATGCGCCCGACGCCGACATGACGATCATCACCCCCAACGACCCGGGCGCGATGCGCGGCTACGTGCGCGAGTGCAAGGCGATCGGCCTGCCGTTTATCTATGATCCCAGCCAGCAGACGGCCCGCATCAGCGGCGAAGATATCTGCGAAGGGATCGACGGCTGCTATCTGCTCTCCAGCAACGAGTACGAGTTCCAACTCATCCAGGAGAAGACGGGGCTGAGCGAGGCGGAGATCCTCGACCGCGTGGGCGGGCTGGTGATGACCATGGGGCCGTCGGGTTCGCGGCTGGTCGTCGACGGCGAGGACATCTTCGTGCCCGTGGCGCCGACGCGCTGGGTGGCCGAGCCGACCGGCGCCGGCGACGCCTACCGCGCCGGGCTGCTGCGCGGCATGCAGCTGGGGCTGCCGTGGGGTGTGGCCGGGCGTATGGGCGCGCTGGCCGCCGCCTATGTGCTGGAGCAGTACGGCCCGCAAAATCATTATTTCACGCGCGAAGAGTTCGTCGCGCGCTATCGCGAATCATTCGACGACGAGGGGGCGCTCGATGTGCTCCTTCAGCAACCCGATTCAATCACCATGCCTCTCTCCGTCGCCAAGTAGCGGGCGGAGCATCAGGCCACATCAAGGAGTTAGACAGGAACATGGATTTCGACATCAGAGACATCGATCTCGCCACCGGCGGCCGCCATCGCATCGATTGGGCCGAGCAAGAAATGCCGGTTTTGCGCGGGGTCCAGAAGCAGTTTGGCGATGAGCGGCCGTTCGCCGGCTTGCGCATCAGCGCGTGCATGCACGTGACCACCGAGACGGCCAACCTGATGGTCAGCCTGCAGGCGGGCGGTGCCGACGTGGTGCTGAGCGCCAGCAATCCGCTGAGCACGCAAGACGACGTGGCCGCCGCGCTGGTCAGCCATTACGAGATTCCCGTCTTCGCCATCAAGGGCGAAGACAACGACACCTATTTCAAGCACATCAACGCCGTGCTCGACCACAAGCCCCACATCGTCATGGACGACGGTGCCGACCTGGTGAGCACCATCCACAAGAGCCGCCGCAACCTGATCGATACGATGATCGGCGGCACCGAGGAGACCACCACCGGCGTCATCCGCCTGCGGGCCATGGCCCGCGACGGCGCGCTGCAATTCCCGATGATGGCCGTCAACGACGCGCTGACGAAGCACATGTTCGACAACCGGTACGGCACAGGGCAGTCGACGATGGACGGCATCATCCGCGCCACCAACGTGCTCATCGCGGGGAAGAACGTCGTCGTCGCCGGCTACGGCTGGTGCAGCCGCGGCATCGCCATGCGCGCACGCGGGCTGGGGGCCAACGTCATCGTCACCGAGATCGACCCGCTCAAGGCGCTGGAGGCGGTCATGGACGGCTACCGTGTGATGCCGATGAACGACGCCGCGCCGATCGGCGACATCTTCGTCACCGCCACGGGCGACATCCACGTCTTCGACAAGCACCACTTTGAAGTGATGAAGGACGGCGCGCTGCTGTCGAACTCCGGCCACTTCGACGTGGAGATCAACAAGCCGGCGCTGCGCGAGATGTCGGTCGGCGATCCGAAGCGCGTGCGGCCGTTTGTCGACCAGTTCGTGATGAAGCACAACGGCCACCGCCTGAATCTGTTGGGCGAGGGGCGTCTGATCAACCTGGCCGCGGCCGAGGGGCACCCGGCGTCGGTGATGGACATGAGCTTCGCCGGGCAGGCCATGGCCGCCAAGTACCTCGTCGACAACAAGGGCAAGCTGGAGAACCGCGTCTACACCGTGCCGCAGGAAGTCGACCAGGAGATCGCTCGCATCAAGCTCGATGCGATGGGCATCCAGATCGACACGCTGACGGAACAGCAGGCCGCCTACCTCGACTCGTGGGAAGAGGGCACCTGATCCGTCCGCTGACTTGTTAATCCGGGGCGGCGCGGCCTCCAATCGCCGCGCCGCCCTTTCTTCAGAGGGTGGCGACTCCGTCAATCGCCCAACCGTCATGACCACTCCAAGAGACATCAACCAGGCAGACCGCACCGGAATGGTGCGCGTGGCGCGGATCCTGTCCAACATCATCAGCCCGCCGATCATGTTCGCGGTGCTGGGTCTGGCGATCGGCATCTTCGAATTGTCGCTCTGGCCGGGTGTGGCCTGGGGGGTGTTCTACAGCGTCATCATCGCCCTGACTCCCATGCTGGTCATCGTTTATCTGATGCGCTCCGGCCGCATCGGCGATCTGCATATGAGCGCCACCAACGAGCGCCACATCCCGTACTTGGCGTCGGTCATCTCCGGCGGGGTGGCCTACATCTGCCTGACGGTGTTCGACGGGCCGGGGTTGTTGCGTTGTCTGGCCGCGCTCAGCATGGTTACGTTGGGCGCGCTGGGGTTGATCAACACGCAATGGCTGATCAGCATCCACGCCGCGGCGGCCGCGGCCACGTGGGCCATCTCCACGCTCGTCTTCGGCTGGGCGGTGGGGGCCGTTCTGCTGCCGCTGCTGTTTCTCATCTGCTTCGTGCGCCTCTATCTGAAGCGCCACACGCCGGCGCAGGTGCTGGCGGGCGTCGCTGTGGGCTTTGCTGCCGTGCTGCTGCTGCGCGCGTTCGGCTGCTTCGTTGTCTAATTAACCGTCAACTATGTTTGAGCAAGAGCGATTCATTGGCCGCCTGCAGCGCCATGTCCAGGCCGACCCGTCGGTGCTGGTCTGCTTCCTCTCCGGCTCGTTCGGCCGCCGCGCCGAAGACGTCTACTCCGACGTGGACATCACCCTCGTCTACAGCGGCGACGCCCCGCGCGAGCTGGCCTGGGCCGGCCGCCAGGAGTTCGTCAAGGCGGTCATGCCCTATGTGGCCGTGCGCTCCTTCGACGCCGACCACGCGCGCGCCTATCTCCATGTGGCCCTCTACAGCAACGGCACGAAGGCCGACTTCAACTTCCAGACGATGGACGGGCTGGCCCCGCGGCCGCAAGACCGCGAATTGCGCATCCTGAAGGACACCGAACGCTGGGGCGAGCAGCACCAGACGGCGTCGTCCCGGCTGGCCCCGGCGCAACCCTACATCAGCCCGGCCGACCTGACCGAGCTGGACAACCGCTTCTGGATCATGTTGTGGAACGCGTTGCGTCTGCTGAAGCGGGGGGACGCCGACAAGCCGTTCGTCATCTACCTGCGCCTGCTCAACTTCACGCTGCCGCCGCTGCTGGGCGCGCTGCCGCCCGAGGAGCCGGCGCGGCAACGGCTGATCCACGCCGACTACACCCGCGACACGGCGGCCACCGCCCGCGGCTTGGGCGCGCTGCTGGACAACTATCTGGCCGCCCGCGCGGCCGTCATCCGGCGGCAGAACCTCGTCTACCCGATCAACACGGCCTTCGAGTCGGAGATCAAGCGGTTGGTGGAGCGGTTGACGCGGTAAAGAGTTGGCTACGGATTAAGACGGATAAGACCAATTCCTTGTCCGCTTGCTACAAACGAAAAAATCCGTCCTAAATCCGCGAAAATCCGTGGTTTATTCTTATTCTCCCAACCATGCCGCCACCGACGCCACAACCCCCTCTCTCTCCCCCGCCTCGAACCACGCAATGCGCGAATCATCCCGCCGGAACCACGTCGCCTGCTGCCGGGCAAAGCGATGGGTCTCGAACTTGACGCGCTCCACGGCTGCGTCCAGGCTCATCTCGCCCGCCAGAAAGGCCAGCAGCTGCCGGTAGCCCAGGCCGCTCATCGACGGCAACTCCGGCCCGTAGCCCGCGTCGCGCAGTCCGGCCACCTCGTCGAGCAGGCCGGCGCTCATCATCTCATCCACCCGCGCGTCGATGCGCGCGTAGAGGGCGTCGCGCTCCTCGCGCAGGCCGATGAGGTGGATGTCATAGGGCGGGGGCGTGCGGCGTTGCAGCGCGGAGATCGGACGGCCGGTGACCAGCGTCACCTCCAGCGCGCGGACGACGCGGCGGACGTTGCGCGGGTCGATGCGCCCGGCGGCCGTCGGGTCGAGCGCCGCCAGCCAGCGCGCTGCCTCATCCTGACCCAGCCCCTCCAGCGCCGCGCGCAACGCCGGCCGGGGCGCGACCTCGGGGATGCCCCATCCCTCGACGACGGCCCAGACGTACTGCCCCGTGCCGCCCACCAGAATGGGCAGCCGGCCGCGGGCCAAGATCTCGTCAATCGTCCGATAGGCCAGCCGCTGGTACTGCCCCAGGCTGAGCGTCTCGTCCGGTTCGCAGACGTCGATGAGGTGGTGGGGGATGTCGCCTCGCTCGGCGGCTGTCGGCTTGGCCGTGCCGATGTCGAGGCCGCGGTAGAAGAGGCGCGAGTCGGCCGAGACGATCTCCCCGTCGAAGCGGCGGGCCAGCGCCAGCGAGAGCGCCGTCTTGCCCACGGCCGTGGGGCCGACGAGGACGAGCAGGGGGCGCATCAGGCTACCAACCGAGCACGGCGTTGGGGATGTGGTCGCAGCGCAGCAGCTTGCCGCGCCCGTCCAGCTCCACCGCCACCAGATCGACGCGCCAGTCCACATCGTCCAGCTCGTGGTCGGCGATGTACTGCTGTCCCAGCGTCATCAGCTTTTGCGCCTTGCGCGGAGTCAGGGCTTCCTCCGGCGCGCCGAAGTTGTTCCCGCGCCGGGTCTTGACCTCGACGAAGACCACCGTCTCGCCGTCGCGGGCGATGAGGTCGATCTCGCCGCCGCGACAGCGCCAGTTGCGGCCGACGATGACGTAGCCCGCTCCTTCCAGATGGAGCGCGGCCACATTTTCGCCCCATTGGCCGAGGCGGCGGCGGGGGTCGGGGGCGCGCTCATTCATCGAGCTGCCTCCGCGCGTTGCGGGAGATTTGCGACCACCAACGGTAGAGACCGGCGTCCATTTCGTCGGCCGGGCGCACCATTTCGGCCAGCTGGTCGAGCATCGCCCCCCACTTCTCGGTGCGGCGGGCCCAGCGGCCGTGCTCCTGCTGCCGCTTCAAGTCCGGCCGCGTGCGCAGCAATTCCTCATATAGCTCGACAGACGCGTCCACCGTCCGGTTGATGTCGAAGCGGGCGCTGGCCTGCCGGGCGGCCTCGCCCATGGCGCGGGCGCGGGCCGGGTCGGTCATCAGGGCCACGATGGCTGCGTCGAGGCTTTCGGCGGTGGGAGCCAGGTAGCCGGTGACGCCCGACTCGACCGAGTCGCTGATGCCCGGCGACTGGATGGCGGCCACGGGCTTGCCGGCGGCCATGGCTTCGATGACGGTTAGCGGGTGGACTTCACTGGTGGAGGCAGTGACGAAGGCGTCGGCCGCGGCCAGCCAGTCGGGTATCTCGTCGTAGGCCACCGCGCCACGAAACTGGACGGACGTGCCGAGCTCAAGCTCCTCGGCATAGCGGCGCAGCTCGTCGGCGTTGGGCCCCTTGCCGATGAGGGCCAGGTAGAGGTCGGGCACGAGTTGGTGCGCGCCGGCGAACTGTTCCAGCAGGACGCGCAGGTTCTTCTCGACGGCGATGCGGCCGACGTAGAGCAGCAGTCGGGCCGAGTCGGGCAGGCCGTAGTCGGCCTTCGTGCGCGGCCGGCGGGGATTCAGGAACGGCTCCAGCTCGATCCCGTTCTCGATGACGACGATGGGCGCGCGCACGCCGAACTCGGTCATCACCCGCCGCACGCTCTCCGACGGCGCGATGACCACGTCGGCCAGGTCGGTGAACTCGGGCCACACCTGGCGCATGATGGCGTCGGCCGCCGGTTGGGGCAGGGGGGTGTAAGTGCCGGTGTAGAGATCGTAGCGCGTGTGGTTGGTGTAGACGATGGGGCAGTTGGCGTAGCGGTGGGCCATTTCGACGCTCATCATCAGGTGGTGGGCGTGGACGATGTCCATCTGGGCCAGCAGCGCCTGGGCCTCGCGCGAATAGCCCATGCTCAGGTAGTAGCCGTAGCTGCCCAGCCGCAAACCGGGGGAGCGAATGATGCGCGCCCCTTTGTCGCTTTCGGCTTCTTCGCCCAGCGTGAAGATGGTGACCTCGTGCCCGCGGGCCTCCAGGTATTGCCTGTAGAGCGTCACCATTCTGACCGCGCCGTTGACCACTGTCGGATCGTAGGTGGCCGATAGCATCCCGATACGCATACTCCCTCCTGACCGGCGGACGGCCGGGCGCGAGACGTTAGCCGTCGCCCGCTTCTTCTGATTGCAGGCGCAACTGATACTGCCGGACGAGCCAGTCGGTGTTGCGAATCTTGGTGGCCAGCTCCGAGGCGAGGTTGCGCATCAGCTTGTAGCCGAGCACAGGGTACGTCTCGCACAGGCGCATCAGCTGGTCGCGCCGCAGGCGCAGCAGCAGCGTGTCGTCGCGGCTGACGCGAATAGTGGCCGAGCGCACGCCCTGATCGACCAGGGCCACCTCGCCCACGACTTGCCCCTGGCGCAGCTCCGTCAGCACGACGGGCTCCATGTTCTCGTGCGCCTCGGTGACGCCGACCGCGCCGGGATCGACCAGTACCTCAACCCCGCCCCGGCCGATGACGTACATGTCGTCGGACGGGTCATTCTCGTTCAACAGGATGTGGCCGGCGTCGTAGGTGACCGGCGTGCACAGCGCGGCCACCAACGTTAGCTGGGGGTCGGTGAAGTTATCAAAGATCTCGGTAGTCGCCAGAATCGAACGAACGCTTGGCTGCATAGGCTATAGTCCACTCCTTTAGACGGCGGTTTTTTCGTTGGCTCCCCGACCATAGACGACGGTAGCCCCCTTCAGGCGGCCAAGTACCCATTCGACCAGGGCGATGACGCCGATGAAGACGATGTCGACGGCGATGGCGATGGAGAACGCCGTGGCCAGATAGCCGAACAGCGTCGCCACCGGCCGGGCCAGCGCGCCCAGCACAGCCGTGTCGCGCGTCACATAGGCGAAAACGACGGTGATGACCCCCATGATGAGCAGAAAGGCGGGCCAGGCGTGGCGGTCCGAGCGGCTGGGCAACATGGCATTGCTGATGGCGAACAGCAGGTAGAGCCACACGAACACGTTGGGCGTGGCCAGGATCTGCTCCATGGCGTCGGCCAGAATCGCGACGTCGCCGGCGCGGATCGCCTCGGCCAGGTTGGTGACGCTGAAGACATGGCGGCCGATGAGCAGGATGGCCACCGTCCCGGCCACCAGCGGCGCGGCCCCGATGAGGCTTTCGCGGATGGGGCCGACGCCCGGCCCCTTGTAATACTCGACGTAGCCGAGCTGCAGCGAGCCGTCGGGCTGGCGGCGGGGCAGCAGTGACATGCCGCCGGTGCGCACGCCCAGCACAGTGGCCGCCAGCCAATGGCTGACTTCGTGGAGCAACACGCCGGGAAACAGGACGACGGCATAGACGACGACCGCCCACTCGGGACGGCCGACCAGCAGCAGGCTGACGCCGTGCAGATGGGCGTGGATCCAGCGCTGCATGAAGATGAGACAGATGAGCGACAGGGCCGCCCAGATGATGGGCATCAATGGGTCTTCCATGGTGTTATCGGGCCGTCGATTTCGCCGTCACGTGTTCGTCTCTTGCGCTGCCGGCGGTGCGCTGTATGGGTCTAGACGACGGCCGAGCGCACCAGCTGGACGAACGTCGGCTTCAGCGCTGCGCCGCCGACCAGCGCGCCGTCGATGTCGGGCTGGCGCATGTAGTCGGCGATGTTGTCCTCGGTGACGCTGCCGCCGTACTGGATGCGGATAGCCTGGGCCGTCTCGTTGCCGAACATGTCGGCCAGCACGTCGCGCACGCTGGCGCGGATAATGTCGCCCGCCATCTGGGCCGTAGCCGATTTGCCGGTGCCGATGGCCCAGATCGGCTCGTAGGCGACGACGCAGACGGCCGCCTGCCAATCGCTGAGCCCGGCGAAGGCGGCGCGCACCTGGCCGCTGACGAACGATTGCGTCTGGCCCGCTTCGTTCTGCTCCAGGCTCTCGCCCACGCAGACGATGGGGGTCAGGTTGTGCTCCAGCGCGGCCTTGATCTTGCGGTTGACGCCCTCATCCGTCTCGCCGAACAGCGCCCGGCGCTCCGAGTGGCCCAGGATGACATAGCGGCAAAGCCCCTTGAGCATTGCCGGCGACACCTCACCGGTATAAGCGCCGCTCGTCTCGTAATACATGTTTTGCGCGCCGACGCCGACTTTCGTCCCTTCCAGCGCCTTGGCGACGGCGGGGATGGCGACGAACGGGGGGCAAACGGCCACGTCGATGCCCTCGATGGCGTTCAGCTCGGGGGCGATGGCGGAGACGAAATCGACGGCCTCGGCGGGCGTTTTGTTCATCTTCCAGTTTCCGGCAACAAATGGGGTTCGCATGGTTTACTCCGTAATATGGTCACACAAGGGATCGCATCGCTCGTAATAAGCGCTTTTGAGCTCTCCGGAAGGGCCACTAAAGTGGCGCACTACAACGAAGAAGCCTCATGGGACACTATGTGTGACACTATGTGTGACACTGTTTTGAACCCGGCCGATGAAGCCTCTTCACAGACGGGACAGTCGGCCGGGATGGATTGTTCGGGAAGGGGCGCGACTGGCGTGGAGACGAAACGGAACCGCGCACGACCAGCTGCCCGCTCACGGACTATTCCCCATTATAGGGGAGCGGCCGCGGGGGGGCAATCTCGGTCACGAACGGTGGAGATACTCTTCCGGCTTGATGGAGATGACCTGGCTGGCGCTGTCGGGCTGCATGCTGACGCCATAGAGCGTCTGGGCCGCCTGGACGGTGCCGCGATTGTGGGTGATGAGGATGAATTGCGTCTGGCGAGCCAGCTCGCGCAGCACCTCGCGGAAGCGGGTGACGTTGGCCTCGTCCAGCGCCGCGTCCACCTCGTCGAGCACGCAGAACGGCGGCGGGGCCACCTTGAGCAGCGAGAAGATGAGCGCCGCGGCCGTCAGCGACCGCTCGCCGCCCGAAAGCAGCGCCAGCCCCTGCTCCCGCCGGTTCGGCAGCCGGGCGATGATCTCCACGCCGCTGCTCGTCGGGTCGTCGGGGTCGGTCATCACCAGCCGCCCCGAGCCGCCGCCGAACAGCTGCTGGAACGTGCCGTCAAAGATGCCGTTGACCTCTTCCACTGTCCTGGCAAATGCCTTGGACGTCAGCTCGTCCAGTTCGGCGATGACGCTGCGCAACTGGGCGTCCGTCTCCGTCAGGTCGACCACCTGCTGCGACAGGAAGACGAAGCGCTCCTCGGTGGTTTCCAGTTCGGCCGGAGCGTCGGGGTTGATCGGTCCCATGCGTTGCAACTGCCCCCGGTAGAGGTGGATGTTCTCCTCGATGTCGGGCGGCAGTTCGCTGACAGCCGGCAACTGCTCCACCACCTCGCGCATCGGCAGCGGCGGCGCGCCCGGCTGCTCGGCGTCGTAGCTCAGCGCCACCAGCCCCAAGTCGGCGCGGATGCGCTCCTGCAGCCCTTCGATCTGGTTTTCGTGTTGCGTTTGGCGGATGCGCGCCTGCGTCAGCCGCGTTTCCAGATCGTGGGCGTGGCGCTGTCGCCCGGCCGAGTCGGATTGCAGCCGGGCCAGCAGCGGCCGGTCGCTTTCCACCGCCTGCAGCAGGGGGGCCAGCGCCGCGTCCATCTCGCCCAACTCCCCTTCCAGCGCCATCGTCCGGGCGTCGTCCTCTTCCTGTCCCAGTTCGGCCAGCTGCCCGCGCAGCGCGGCCAATCGCTGCCGCAGCCGGTTCAACTGTCCCTCGCTCTGGTTCAGCGTCGCCCGGCGGCTGTCGACCACGGCCTGCCGCCCGGCGAGGATGGTCTGCGCGGCGGCCAACGCCTGGCGCAAGCTCTGCTGCTGCTGCTCCACCTCGCCCGTCGGCAGCTGCTCCAGCGCCGCCCGCGCCTCGCCCAGCGCCGTCTCCAGCTGGGCCAGCCGCTCCGTCTGGGCGGTGATCGTCCCGTCGGCGCGGCCGATATCGCTCTCCACCTGGGCGCGCGCCGCCTGCTGCTCCCGCTGCCGGCGGGCCACGAACTCCCGCTGCTGTCGCAGTCGCTCCAGTTGCTGCCGCGCCTCATTGAGGGACTGGGCTGCTTCCGCCTCCAGCCGGGCCAGTCGCCGCTCCTCGTCGGCGCGCTCGTCGACCTTCTCCTGCAGGGCGTCGATCTCCGCCTGCCGCTTCTGCAGCGCCGCTTCGGATTTGGTCAGCCCGTCGCGCAACTCAGCCAGCCTGGCGGCCTCGTCGCGGCGGCGCGTCTCGCGGGCCAGGATGTTGCCCCCCGCCGCGGGGCCGACCTCAACCAGCCCGCCGCCATGGACAAGCAGGCCGTCGGGCGCGGCGGCCACGAAGCCGGCCGGCCAACCGGCGGCGACGCGATAGGCCGCGGCCGCGTCCTCGACCAACAGCACGTTGCCCAGCAGCCGCGCCACCAGCGCCGCCGCCGCGCCATCAGCCTCGACGCGCTCGTCGGCCCAGCCAATGACGCCGGGCGCATCGGCTATATCGGGGCGCGACAGGGCGGCCGAGGGGGCGTCGAGCGCGGCCAGCGTCAGGCGCGCCTCGTTGCCGTCCCGCGCCGTCGTCGCCCTGGCCACGGCTTGCCATAGCCCGTCGCTGTCTGTCACCAGCCACGCCGCCAGCCGCTCGCCCAGCGCGGCGACGACGGCCGCCTCGTGCTGCCGGGGGATGCGCAGCAGCGACGCCAGACGGCCGACGACTTGATCCGGCTCCAAATCGATGTCCCGCTGCGCCTGTCGCTCCAGCTGGGCGACGCGCTCTTCCTGCCGCGCCAGCTCGTTGCGCCGCCGGTTGAGCTGTTGCTCGGCGTCGCGGTGGGCCCGCCGCCACTCTTTGAGCTGGTTGATGTCGGCGTTGCGGGCGCGGTTCTCGTCGTTGCGCTGCGTTTGCAGGCGGATGAGCTCATCGCGCGCGGCGGCGGCCGTCGCTTCCCGGGCGGCCGTGGTCTCGTCGTCGTTCTCGGCCGCCGGTTCGGCTTCGGCGGCCAGCTCCTGCTGCCGAAGGCGCAACTGGGCCAGCCGCCCCTCGGCCTGGGCCAGCGCCGTCTGCGCCTGCCGCCGCTCCCCGTCCAGCCGGGACAGCTCCGATTGCCGCCGGGCGATCTCCGCGCGTCGCCCCTCGAATGCGGTGCGGAACGCCTGCAACTGCTGCTGGTGGCTCTGCAGCTCCGTTTGCGCGGCCTGCAAGTCGGCCGTGGCCGATTCCACTTCGCCCCGCGCGCCGGCGGCCGACTGCTCCAGCAGCGGCAATTCGCTCTCCGTCTCCTCGATCTGCCGCAGCAGCGACGAACGCCGCTCGCGCTGGACGGCCTGGCTGCGGCGGGCGGCCTCCACTTCCTGCCGCCGCCGCTCGCGCCCTGTCTGGAGCTCGGCGATCTGTTGCTGGGCGCGGGCCAGGCGGCGTTGTATCTCGTCGATCTCGCTCTGGTGGGCCAGCAGCGTCTCGCGGGCGGCCGTCCATTCCGCCTCGACGGTCGATGCGGCCTGCCGGGCGGCGCGCAACTCGCGCTTGGCCTGTTCCCATTTGTAGCCGTACCAGACGCGCAGCAGCTCCCGCAAGTCGGCCGAGACCTGCTCGTAGTTGCGCGTGCGCGTGGCCTGCCGGCGCAACGAGGTGACGCGCGGCCGTAGCTCTTCGAGGATGTCGTGGACGCGCTGCAAATTGCGTTGTGTCTCTTCCAGGCGGCGGAAGGTCTCGGCGCGGCGCGTCTTGTAGTGGGTGATGCCGGCCGCTTCCTCGAACAGCGCCCGGCGCTCGTCGGAGCGCAGCGACAGCGCCTGGTCGACGAGCCCCTGGCCGATGATGGTGTAGGTGCGCTCGCCCAGGCCGCTGGTGGCCAGCAATTCGGCCACGTCGCGCAGGCGCACCTGCTGGCCGTTGAGCAGATATTCGTTCTCGCCGGAGCGGAAGGCGCGGCGAGTGATCTCAACTTCGGTGAAGTCGATGGGCAGCCAGCCGTCGCTGTTGTCGAGGGTGATCGTCGCCTGGGCCATGCCGGCGCGGGCGCGGTGTTGGCTGCCGGCGAAGATCATGTCGGCCGAGCGGCGAGCGCGCAGCGTGCCGTAGCTCTGCTCTCCCAGCACCCAGCGCAGCGCGTCGGCGATATTGCTCTTGCCGCTGCCGTTCGGCCCCACAATCGCCGTAATGCCGCTGTCGAAGACAAACTCCGTCTTCGACGCAAACGTCTTATACCCCTGCAAACTCAACTTCCGAAGCTTCATAAATACAGAAAAACCACAGATTAACAGATTTTTTTTAGAGGACTTATCCACAGATCTGGCAGATTTTAAGAAGGGATTGGGGATTGGAGATACGGGATGGGCAGCCTCCCGCTTTCTCAATCTCCAATCTCTAATCCCTTCTTCTTAATCTGTGTAATCTGTGGTTCCCTTTCTGCCGCTCTTTTCGCGTGTGGGCGCGGCTATTTATATAATAAACTGTGTGGGCAAGGCAAACGTTAGCCGCCAGTCGCTGGTTGAGGCTATCGCCACGCTCGAAGTGCAGCGCGTTCTGACCGGCAACGACCGGGATCTGAACCGGGCCGTCGACACGGTTTTGCAGGTGCTTCGCGACAAGCTGGCGCGGATCCAGGCGGACCCCGGCGACCAAAAGCGGCCGCAACTCTCGGTCCTCGTGGCCGATCTCTCCGGCTTCACGGCGCTCTCCGAACACATGGACGTGGAGCGCGTTCGTGACGCCATCAACGCCATGTGGGCGGTGCTCGACGCGGTCATCTACGCCTGGGGCGGGCAGATCGACCAGCACGCCGGCGACAGTCTGATGGCCCTGTTCGGGCTGCCCCACCCGCGCCGGGGGGACGCGGCCCGCGCTCTCTACGCCGCCCTGGCCATGCAGCAGGAGCTGGCCCTCTTCAACGAGCGGGCGCGCCAGGCGGCGGCCGATCCCCTCGACGAGTCTTGGGTGGGCGACTGGCCGGGGCCGAGCATGCGCGTCGGTGTCCACAGCGGCCCCGTCTACTTCGCCCACGCCCCCGGCGCGCGCGACACCACCGGCCGCCCCACGGCTGTCGGCGAGACCGTCGTCGAGGCGCGACGCCTGGAGAAGTTCGCCCCCGCCGGCCAGGTCCTCACCTCGGCCGAGAGCCGGCGCCGCGCGCTGAGCCGCTTCGACTTCGACCCGCTGCCCGGCGTCCCGCCCGCGGCCGACGACGATGACGCCGGCTATCTGGTCAGCGGCGAGCGGCCGCTGCCCACCGGCTACGAGCCGGGCGTGGTGGCCGGCCAGATCACCCGATTTATCGGCCGGACGGAGCTGCTCGACCAACTGGAAGTCGCGCTGGAGGCCGCGGCCGACAGCCGCACACCCCACTTGGTGACGATCGTCGGCGCGCCGGGTGCCGGTAAATCCCGGTTGGTCTACGAATTTGAGAAGCAAGCCACGCTGCTGAGCGGTTCGCCGACGATCCTGCGCGCCGGCACACAGGGGGCGTTCCCCGACTTTCCCTATGCCTTGGTGCGCGACCTGTTGCTGCGCCGCTTTTCCATTCGCCCCCAGCATAGCCGCTACCTCATCGAGCACCGGCTGCGCCAAGGAGTGCTGGAGCTGGCGGCCGAGCAGTCCGGCAATGGACGCGGGGAGCCGGCCGATGCCGCGTTCGAGTATGCCCCGGCGATGTCGCTGCTGGAGAAGCTGCTCGACGCGCGCACGGCCGCGGCCATCCCCGTCGAAGAGGTGCAGGCCGTCCTGACCCCGCTCATGCAAGCCATCACCGCCAACGGCCCCGCCATCGTCGTGCTGGAAGGAATCAACCGGGCCGACCGCGAGTCGCTTGAGCTGGTCGACCGGCTGGTCCACGACGATGCCGTGGGGCCGGTGCTGTTCCTGGGGCTGGCGACGGTGGCCGAGGCGACCGACCCGCAGATGATGTTGCCCTGGTTCCGGCGCGGCGCGGCCGCCGACGTCTTCTCCCCCATTGAGCAGCTTGATGTGCCGCCGCTGTCGGCCGTCGACAGCCGCCTGCTGGCCACAGAGATCCTCAGCCCGCTGTCGCCCGCGCCGATGCGTCTCATCGATCTCGTCGTGGCCGAGTCCGGCGGCAACCCGCTCTACATCGAATCGTTCGCCCGGCTGCTCATCGAGCAGGGCGTCATCTCGACCGGCGAGCGGTGGAGCGTCGACATGGATCGGCTGGAGAAAGCCTCATTGCCAACCAATTTGGATCGACTGCTCGAGGCGCAACTGGCCCACCTGACTGCGCCGGAGCGCCTCGTACTGCGCCATGCCGCCATCTTCGGGCCGCTGTGTTGGGATACGGCTTTGCTGGAGCTGATCCCGATCGCTGATGCGGGCGAGGGGGGCGTCGAGGCGGCGATCCTGAGCCTGGTGCTGAAGGGGTATCTGGCCGGAGACGATCTGTTCAGCATCCGTTCGTCGCAGGCCTACGCCTTCCGCCGCGACTCGGTGCGCGAGGCCGCCTACGCCGCCACGCCGCCGGCCGAGCGCCGCCGCCTCCACCAGCAAGTCGCCAACTGGCTGATCGCCAATCAGGACAACGCCCGCCTCAGTCGCTGGTTCTCGATTGACGCCATCATCGCCCGCCATCTGGACGCGGCCGGGGACGCTGCCCAGGCCGCAACCTGGCGCCAACATGCCGGGATGCCTATCTTGCGCTAACCTATTCCCATGAACGACCGTGCGCGCTTGCAGGAGGCCCTGACCCTCATCGCCGCCGAGGGGAGCCGCTTCGGCGAAGCCACCGTCGCCACGGCCATTGCTGTGCTGAACGAGCGGCTGGCGAGCCTGCCGGAGCCGGCACTCCCCAGCGAAAGCGCGCGACGTCCCGACACCGAGCAGCGCAAACAAGCGACGATCCTTTTCGCGGCCATCGACGGCTTCACCCGGCTGGCATCGGCCACCCCCAACACTGCTCGCCTGCGCAAGATCGACATGCTGTGGCGGCGGCTGGACGAGACGATCCACGAGTACGGCGGCATCGTCGACAAGCACATGGGGGACGTCATCATGGGCATCTTTGGCGCGCCACTGGCCCGCGAAAACGACCCCGAGCGGGCCGTGCGCTGCGCCCTTGCCCTGCGCGAGCTGATGGCCGAATACCTGGCTGCCCAGGAGAACGGCGCTGAGGCCACGGCCGGCCACCCGCAGCCCGTCTTCCGCATCGGCATCAATACCGGCCAGGTGTCGCTGGGTCAGGTGGGATCCGACGCCGGCCAGACGGCCATCGGTGACGCAGTCAACGTCGCCAGCCGGCTGAAGGAAGCGGCCGGCGAGTCGGGCATCTATATCTCCTACGACACCTACCACCTGGTGCGTAACCTGTTTCGTGTCGAGCCATTGGGACAGGTGAGCATCAAAGGGCGGCGCGCCACCGTGACGGTCTATCGTGTCGTAGGCCACCAACCGCCATCGTTCTTCCCCGCGGCCGGCGACATCGACGGCGTCGACGTGCCCCTCGTCGGCCGCGAGTCGGAGCTGGCCACCTTGCGCCATTTGATGGAGCGGACGGCGCTCGAGGGGCGCGGCGGCGTCGTCTCCGTCGTGGGCGAGGCAGGTGTGGGCAAATCGCGTCTGTTTATCGAGCTTCACCGGCGGCTGGACGAGCGGCCGTCCGGAGTGGCCGTCTATCTGGCGCGGGCCGACCAGCGGCTATCCGGCGTGCCCTTCTATCTGCTGCGCGATCTCTTCCTGCGGGCGTTCGGCATCGTCGACGACGACTCGCCGCGCCAGGTGGAGCGCCGCATCGTCGACGGCCTGCGCAAGGCGCTCGCTGAGCTGTCACGACCCGAGGCGCGCGAGCGGGCGCGGGCCGTGGGGCTGCTGCTGGGGCTCGGCTCGCCACCGGCGCCGTTGCGGGCGTCGGCCGGGCCCGATGTGGCCGCCGTTCGCGCTTTGGCGCTGGATACCATCCGCGACTACTTCGCCGCCACGGCCCGCGCCGCTTCGCTGACGCTGCTCTTTCTGGAAGACGTGCAGTGGGCCGACGACGACTCGCTGGCGCTGCTGGAAGAGATAGCCGAAGCCGCGACCGAGTGCCCGATGCTGCTTTTGTGCGCCGCCCGGCCGACGCTGCTGGAGCGACGCCCCGCGTGGCCGGGGCCCCATCCTGAGGGAGCGTTCGTGCTGCCGCTGCGGCCGCTCAGCCACGACGACAGCCGCAAGCTGCTGGTCAAGGTCCTGACCAAGCTGCCTGAAATCCCGACGTCGTTGATCGATCTGATCGTTCGCTCGGCGGCGGGTAACCCGTTCTACATCGAGGAAATGGTGCGGGTACTGATCGAGGACGGCATCATCGTCGCCGACGAGGCCGCCTGGCATCTGCGCGACCGCCAGCTGACGCGGTTGCGCGTGCCGGCAACGCTGACCGGCGTGCTGCAGGCGCGCATCGACCGGCTGCCCGGCCTGGAGCGGGTGACGCTGCAGCAGGCGGCCGTCATCGGCGACGAGTTCTGGGAAGGCGCGGTGCAGCAGATCAACCTCGCCGCCCGCTCCCCGTTCAGCGAAGAGCAGGTGCGCGACGCGCTGCAGGGGCTGGAGCGGCGCGATATGATCATGCGCGTTTCCGCTCCGGCGGGCGCGTCGGGCCAGACTTACCGCTTCCGCCATACCATTCTGCGTGAGGTGGCCTACGAGAGTGTGCTGCTGCGTGACCGGCCGGGCTACCACCTGCAGGCCGTGCGCTGGCTGGAGACACAGTTCGCCGACATGCCGGCCGACTACGCCGCGCCGATCGCCCACCATTACGAGCAAGCCGGCCGCCCGGCCGACGCGGCCCACATGTTCGAGCAGGCCGCCGCCCGCGCCGTCGAGCAGTTCAAGCTGCCCACGGCGATCAATTACTATCGCAAAGTGCTCGATTTGCTGCGGCCGTTGCCTCAATATATTTATCTGCGTTACGCCGTTAAAGAGGGGCTGGGCCACGTGTTGCGGCTGCGCGGCCGCATGGTGGAGGCGCTGGACGTCTACGGCATCATGCGCGACAACGCTGAGCTGGACGGCAACCTGTCGGCCCAGGCGCGGGCCGAGCAAGCCCGGGCGGCGATCTATTTGGAGCTGGCCGACGCCCCGCGAGCACTGGCGGCGGCCGAGCGGGCCGCCCAATTGGCCCGGCTGACCGGTGACGATGTGGAGCTCGTCCAGGCGCTGCTGTCGCAGGGGGAAGCGGCCGGGCGAATGGGAGATTGGGCGGCGGGGTCGGCGGCGCTGGCCGAGGCGCTGGAGCGCAGCCGGGCGCTGGGTGCGATGCGCTCGGCGGCGCGGGCGCTATTCCTGGTGACCCGTCTGAGCGATGACGAGGCGGCGCGACGACGCGCGGCCGGGGAGCTGGCGGCGCTGGCCGGTGAGCTGGAGAAGGACGGGCCCGATGATGACGCCGCCGGTGTTCTCTTTTACCTGGGAGAGAGCTACATGGTGACTGGAGCCTACAATGACGCGGCGGCGGCCTACGAACAAGCGCTGGCTCGTGGCGGCGAACCGGCGCTCATGAGCCACGCGCGGCAGCGGCTGGGCACGGCCGCGCGTCGGGCGGGGGACGCCGCGGGGGGCATGGCCCACCTGGAAGCGGCAGCGCAAGCGGCCGAGGCAGCCGGCAACCGGTACCGCTGGCTGTTCTGTCGCCTGGCCATGGGGGAGGCGCTGCTGGCGCAGGGCAGGCTGCCCGCGGCCGAGGCCACGCTGCGCCAGGTCATCGCCACGGCCGAGAACCGCCAACGCCTGGGCACATGGGTCAAGCTGGATGAGGCCTACCGCCTCCTGGCGGCCGTCCTGCGCGAGGAAGGGCGGTGGGATGAAGCTTGGTTGTTGGAGCGGCGAGGGTGAGGGATCAATGCCCCCGCACTGCCATGGCGGCCACATACAGCCGCCACAAGTGCAGCTCGTCATACGACACGCGCTCCTGCAGCGCGTCGTAGACCGGCCGCAGCCGCTCGACACCCAACTCGGCGAAGGCGGCCAGCACCCGCTCCCGCTCGGCCGCGCTGAGGGTGGACTCGGCCGGCAGCGGATCGGGGTCCACCGGCTCGCCGTTTCTCAAAGTTTCCCACAAATTGTTCACCACCGTCGCCGGCCTGACGTTGAACAAGGCGGCGATCTCTCCCACACTCTGCCCGTTGCGGTATAGCTTGGCGACGGCCTCGCGCCGGTTGGGGCTTCTGGGGGCGGCGGGACGGATGGGTGCCGGTGGCTCTTTCGGCCGTTCGGCGATGCCGCGCTCCTCGCAGTAGGCGCGGATGACCGCCAGGACCGCCTCGCCGTATCGCTCCAGTTTGACCGTGCCGATGCCTTGTATCTGGTTCAGCGTCTCGGGGGATTGGGGGTAATGGATCGCCATCTCGCGCAGCGTGGCGTCGGAGAAGACGACGAACGCGGGGACGCCCTCTTCGGCCGCCAACTCCATGCGGACAGCCCGCAGCCGCGCGAACAGATCGACGTCGTAATCCCGGTCGACGGCCCGGCGGGAGCGGCGCTCGGCCGCCGGCGGCGTGCCCATGTAGACCTCGCCCCGCAACACATCTCTCCCCTTGGGGGTCAGCTTCAGGCTGCCGTGGTCGAGGTCCTGGCTCAGCAGACCATGGCTGACGAATTGGCGGGCCAGTTGTTGCCACTCTTTGCGTGTGTACTCGTTGCCGATGTTGTAGGTCGACAGCCGGTCGTGGCCGCGCGCCAGCAGCTCCTTGCGCCGCGAGCCGCGCAGCACGTCGATGAGGTAGGTCGCGCCAAAGAATTCCCCTGTGCGGGCCACGCACGACAGAAATTTCTGCGCCGGAACGGTCAGGTCGGCCAGCTCGTGCTCGCCGGCCAGACAGTTGTCACATTGGCCGCAGTTGTCGGCTGCCGGAGTTTCGCCGAAGTAGGCCAGCAGCGGCCGGCGGCGGCAGCGCTCCGTCTCGGCATAGGCGATCATGGCTTGCAGGCGGGCCGAGGCGGCCGCGCGCTGTGACGGATCGTTGCGGTCCATCAGGAAGTTGATTGTCGCCGCATCTTGCCGGCTTAAGAGCAGCAGGCAGTCGGCCGGCAGTCCGTCGCGCCCGGCGCGGCCGATTTGCTGGTAGTAGTTCTCCAGGTCTTTGGGCAGGTCGTGGTGGATGATGAAGCGGACGTTGGACTTGTTGATGCCCATGCCGAAGGCGATGGTGGCGACAATGATCACCCCTTCGCCGTAGGTGAAGCGCCGCTGATTCTGGCGGCGGGTTTCGTTGTCCAGCCCGGCATGGTATGGCAGCGCGTCCCAGCCTTGCTCGGCCAGATGCCCGGCCAGATCGTCCACCTGCTTCCGGGTATTGCAGTAGATGATGCCCGATTCTTCCTTGCGCTCGGCCAGGAAGTCGGTGATTTGGCGCAAGCCGTCCTCGCGCGGGACGACGGACAGGAAGAGATTGGCGCGGTCGAACGAGGAGATGAATTCGTCGGCGTCGGTGATGCCCAACGTGGCTTTGATGTCGCGGCGGACGCGCTCGGTGGCGGTGGCTGTCATGGCCAGGCAGACGGCGTCGGGCAGGCGGCGGCGCACCTGCACCAGTTGGCGAAACTCCGGCCGGAAGTCGTGGCCCCATTCGGAGATGCAGTGGGCCTCGTCGATGGTCAGGCAGTCGACTTGCAGCTCCTCGAGCATCAACAGCGTTTCCGGCCGCAGCAGCGTCTCCGGCGCGGCGTAGAGCAGCTTGACGCGCCCGGCGCGGATGTGCTGGGTGACGGCCAGATAGTCGTCGTAGGAGAGCATGCTGTTCAGGTAGGCGGCGGCCACGCCGATCTGGCGCAGCTGCATTACCTGATCTTCCATGAGCGCGATGAGCGGGGAGACGACGACGGTCAGACCGGCGGAGAGGACGGCCGGCAGCTGGAAGCACATCGATTTGCCGCTGCCGGTGGGCATGACGGCCAGGCTGTCCTGCTTGGCCAGCACGTTGGCGATGACCTCGCGCTGCAGCGGCCGGAAGTCGTCATAGCCGAACACGTCTTTCAGCGCCTGGCGGGCGACGGACGGTAGTTCGGGCGCGGCGGCCGCACGGTTTCGGGAACGAACACGGTGCTCATCGAAGAGCGGCTCTTCATCGTCGGGCGGCGTATCATCAGACGAACTCTCGTGAAACCAGCCCGACAGTTGCAGATAGCAGCGTTGCTCCTTTTCCGGCTCGTTCATCGGCCGCCACCAATGGGCCAGCGAGACCCGCAGCAGCGTCCCGGCGGGGAGCGTCTCCGGCGGCTCCTGGAAGCCGACGAAGGTGATCGTGCGGCCGCCGTCGGCCGTCGGGTAGCGGTAGCGGATGCGCTTGCCGCTTGTGTCGCGGGTCAGCGGCTGGTCGGGCCGCCAGAACATCGTGCTGTAGTCGGGCACGCCGGCGCGGGCGGCGATGTAGAGCGGGCCGCCTTCCGCCCCTTGCGCCAGCCCATCGTAGAGGGCGTCCAGACCGCCGGTGCGGGGCGGCATGTGGCGCTCGATGAGCTCGCGCAGGTCTTGGGTGCGGCCGAGGCACTTCTTGCGGTAGACGACAACGTTTTCGGTGTGGGGCGGGGTGGGGTTGTCGGGTTGCTTGCCGACGATCTCCCACGTCTCGCCGACGTGGTAGTCGAGGTTGAAATGCTCGTTGAATTCGGCGTCGGCGGCGATGAGGCGGACGGAGCGGCCGTCGTCGGTGATGCCACCGACGCAGGCGCCGCCGCCCATTCGGGTCTTGGCTACAATGGTGACCAGCACGATCGTCCTCCTGAAACGATTGGGTCAGCGCCAGCCTGGCGGCCGCGCCTACGGGGTTAAATGTTCAACGCCGACGTCGAGCGCTTTGCCCAGATAGTCGGCCAGTAGCGAGCGGTGGCAGGCAGCCGGCTCCCGCTCGACGCACATCAGGGCGACGACGGCCGCGTCATCGGGCAGCTCGTCGGTCAGCGAGCTCGGCTCGAAGTGGCCCAGCACCTCGCGTTCGTAGATGTCGACGAAGACGGGGCTGAGCTCCGTCCGCTTGCGCCTTGCGATGCCGGCCGCTTCGTCGGCCTCGGCTTGGCGCTTGCTGGCGTTCTGGGGCGATGCCAGGTCGGCGCGATGCAGGTAGCGGATGCCCTCTTCGGCCAGCCGCTCTTGCAGCCGCTTGCTGTTGGCAAAGGCGTAGTCGCGGCCGCGCACCGCCCGCCGCCGCCGCACGTCAACGAACGTGTCGACGCCCGCCTCGCGCAGCGCCTGGAAGAACGTGTCGGCGTTCCAGCCGATCGCTCCAATGGTGACTATCTTACGCATCTTCTTCCCCTTCCGCCTCGTCGCCGGCCGGGTCGTACCGCTTGCGCGAGCGGCCGGGCAGCATGTCATCGCCGAACATGGAGAGCTGGCCGCCGGTCAGCCGCAGCAGCACCTCGTCCTGGCTGATGAGTTGGTCGTTTTCGTCGATATGGGCCACGGAGATGTTCCGCCTGGCCAGCGCTTTGCCGATGAGCTTGGTGCGGTGACAGCTCTCCGGCTTGCCCTCGCTGCACATCAGGCTAACGGGCAAGCCTTGCGAATGGGCTTTCGCCAGCCGGTCAAGGCCGCCCTGGAAGAACGGCCGCTCGGCCACGCGCGCGTAATCTACCTTGCCGTCGGCGTCGTAGCAGCTTGGGTCGCCGGGCCGGCCGCCGAGCGTGTCCCCCATGAAGACGTAGCGGATGCCCGCCGCCCGCAGCAGCTCTTCCAGACGCTCCTTCGAAAAGTCGGGTTTGAAGCGGGAGTATGGCTTGGAGCGAACGTCGATCAGGTAGGTGATCCCGTACCGTTGCAGCGCGGCCACGAACGCCTCGATGTCCCGCGCCCCATAGCCGATGGTGTAAATAGGCGTCGAATCCACCGGAAGATTGTAATGGATCAGAGGGAAAATGCCGAGTGCTCATCCAGACCTGTCAGGCGCACCCACCTGACAGGTCTTGGCGTAGGGCCGAATTTCGTGCTAACGTTTGTTCCGATCCGCGAGCGGGTCAATCGGGTAGAGAGCAAGCCGTCATGTGGGATTCCATTGCCGCCGAAATCGATCGTCTAGCGTTGCGCTCCATGCACTTCCGCGTGCCGCGCTCCTTCCGGGCCATCGGCAGCGGCGCGGTGTCGTTCGACGACGTGCTGGGCGAGACGGCCGTTGACGAGCGGCGCACCCCGGCCTACAGTGTCTATGCCCCCGGCGTGCGCGAGGTGTGGCTGCGCTCCGGCGGGGAACCGATCGCCGCCCACGTGCGCGTCCGCCTCAGTCCCGACCCGGCCGCGCCGCTGCTTATCTTCCACCACGGCTTCAGCGAGATCCCGTACTACAACTCGTGGGCGCGCATCTTCCGGCGCATGCCCGACTTCCCGCTCTCGACCGTCTGCATTCAGGCTCCGTTCCACAACAGTTGGCGCGAGCCGTTCCGCGAGGCGTTCAAATCGGTGCGGCGCATCTACCAGACCTTCGCCGGCTCGCTGCGCCTCATCGAGCTCGTCCAGCGGCAGTTCGCGTCCAACGGCGCGGCATACAGCGTGCTGGCCGGGGTCAGTTGGGGCGGTGTGACAAGCATGCTCTATGCGGGGCAGTTCGGCGGCGTGCGGGCTGTGGCGCCGATGCTGTCGTCGCCCAATCTGGCGCAGGTCATCCGCGACGGGGCGACGCTGGTGGGCGAAGAGTTGCCTATCTCGCGGGGCGAGCTCGACGATCTGCTCGACTTCACCCCGCGCTGCGGCTATGACCCGGCGCGCGTCTTCCCGCTGCTGGGCAACACCGACTACTTCTTCTCGCCCGCCCACCACGCGGCCAGCTACGCTACCGAGCCGGTCATCATCCCCCGCGCCCATGTGTTGACGCTCTACGGCGTGCGTCCCCTGCGCGAGCACATCTATAGCGTGTTGGGATGGGCGGCGGCAAATCCGTTACGTAATGAGTGAATCGCGGTTGAGAAAGGGAGAACGGGAGAAAGGGAGCGAGGGGGAGAGCGCATCACCCTTTCTCCCCTTCTCTCTTTCCCCCTTTCTCCTCTTCGCCGCTGTGTTCTTCCTCTACCGCCGCGCGCTCGGCTTCGCTTACTTCAACGACGATCCCGGCGGCCACTTCGCCTGGATGGAGGGGCGGACGCTGCTCGACTTCTTCGCCGGATCGGCCGACTACGGCTACTATCGGCCGGTGGTTTTCGCCGTCCTGCGCCTGACTGAGCTGCTGTTCGGCAACGACACCTTCCCCCACAACCCGGTGGCCGACCATGCGCTGCTCCTGCTGCTCCACGCCGCCAACGCCGTGCTGCTCTGGGCGCTGGTTCGCCGCGTGAGTCGCGATGAGCTGTTCGCCCTGTCGGCCGCGCTCATCTTCGCCTTCGTCCCGTTCAGCTACGAAGCCGTCGCCTATGTCGCCTCGCTGACACATCCGCTGGTGGTTTTTTGGGTGTTGTTGGCGTTGTGGCTGTATGGGAGGAGATCGGGGATTGGGGATTGGGAGACTGGGAGAGTGGAGACTGGGAGAGTGAACACTGGCTACTGGCCACTGCTTACTGTCCTTGCACTCACTTGTCTGGCCCTGTTGACGCACGAGAACGGCCTGTTCGTCCTGCCGGCGCTGGTGGGGGTTGACTGGCTGCTGCGGCCGAGCGACAGTTGGCAGCGGCGGGTGGGGCGGTTGTGGCCGTTTGCCGTGCCGGTGGTGTCGTTCGTCGTGGTGTGGTTGCTGGTTCCCAAGGGTAGCGAGCAAGGGCTGAACGGGCTGGCCGACGCCGGCCGGAATGTCGTCCCCTTCCTGCAGACGCTCGTCTACCCGCTGTTGCCCATCGTTCGGCTCGACGCGGGGGACGTGGGGCTGCTGGTGGTGCTGGCGGCCGTCGTCGTGGGCGGGCTGGGTGGGCTGGCGTGGCGGGCGGGGGTGTGGCGCGTGTGGGTCTTCGCGCTGGGCTGGTTCGCGCTGTCGTCGCTGCCGGCGCTGCTGTTCCTCGGCCCGGCCTACGTCTACGGCAGTCCGCGGCTGAGCTATCTGCCGTCGGTGGCGGCGGCGATGTTGTGGGCGCTGCCGGTATTGGCGGTGGCGAGAGCGTTCGCCGACCGGCGGCAAGCGGCGCGGCTCCTGCTGAGCGCTCTCTATCTCGCCGCCGTCCTGCTGCCGCCCTTGCCGTTCATCCGTTGCCAACTCGACTTCTACGCGGCGACGACCCGCTTCGCGTGGGGGATGGCCGAGGCGGCGGGGGACGCACCCATGGGCCGGGATGTGGTGTTCGTCAACGCGCCGTTCTTCTTCAGCTCCACGGCCGCCCGGCCCGACGGCTGCCCGTCCCCCTATCCGTGGACGCCCGTCGGCGGCGTGCTCATCCCGCCCTACGCCCAAGCGCGCGACTTCGTACGCTTCAACGGCGGGCCGGACCGCCCGGCGACAGGCGTCACCTACGACGGCTACGCCCCCGGCTGGCGCACGTTCGGCCCGGCGATCGACGGCGAGACATTGCGCGCCCACGCGGCCGAGGACGCCCCCTTCGTGTTCAACTTGCTGGACGAATCGTTCGACGACTTGCGCGGCGCGTGGCAGCCCGGCGCGGCGGACGCGGCGGGGACGGCGGCGACGTTCGGCGAGGCGCTGGCGCTGTCCGGCGCGACGCTGGACGAAGAGGGAGAGCGGCTGACGGCGCAACTGGCCTGGCGGGTCGTGGGGGAGACGGCCGAGCCGCTGGCCGCCTTCGTCCACATCTACGACGCGACAGGGACGCTGGTGGCCCAGAGCGACGGCCCGCCGGGGGATGGCCTCGCCCCCCAGGCGCTGTGGCGGCCGGGGGACGGACTGGCCGACGAACGGCGGATCGATCTGTCGGAACTACCCCAAGGCGCGTACCGCGTGGCCGTCGGCGTCTACAGCGCGACCAGCGGGGCTCGGCTTTCGGCATCGGCCGCCGGCGCGTCGCTGCCCGACCACATCTACACCATTGGTGCCATAGAGAGATAGCCCAAACCGTCCCTCACCAACCGCTCACCTTTAGCTCACCCTAAATTTATGAAGGGCGTATAGACTTATGATCGAAGTCGCCAAGAATGCGTACAGCCCCGGTTCCCCCTCCTGGCCGGGGCTGTACGCGTTTTTATATGATTTGAACACGGATGGGACGCGGATATAACGGATTTAACGGATTAGGAACAATCAGCCTGTCCATATCATCCGTAAAATCCGTGCCCCATCCGTGTTTAATTTCCTACCCGTAAGCCAGACTCTCGCGGATGCTGATGCGTGAGGCGGCATGGGCGGGGATGATCGAGGCCAGGAAGGCGATGGCGACGACGGCCACGAGCCACACCAGCACGGCCGTGTAGTTGTAGGCGAAGTCGAGGTTGACCTTGAAAATGGCCTGCCCCAGGACGGCCGAGATCGGCCGCGCCAGCAGATAGGACAGCGGCACGGCCAACAGCCAGCTCATCACCCCTTGCAGCACCCCCTCCAGGATGAACATCGTCATGATGACCGGCGACGTGCCGCCGATGGAGCGCAGCACGCCCACCTCTCGCGTTCGCTCCACAACGCTGATCGACAGCGAGCCCATCAGGCCGATGCCGCCGACGATGCCCATGACGATGGCCAGGCTGAAGAGGATTTGGTTGACGATGCTGAACGAATTGTAGGCGTAGGCGCGATCCTGGTCTTTGGTGCGGCTGAAGAACGGGCTGATCTCCATATTGTACGCCTTTAGGTAATCGTCGAGGGCCAGGAGCAGAGACCCCCGGTCGACGTCGTCGTCTGCGGCGCGGATGACCACCTGGTTGGCGCGATTGGCGCGGCGAGTCACGTCGACGACGGCCGGCGCCGGAGCGTAGATGGGGTCGGTGGAGAAGACGTCGGGCGAGATGGCCTGGTAGGTGCCGACGACCTCGAAGTCGGCCGCGCCCAGCTCGCCCAAGTCGATGGTGATGGCGTCGCCGATGGACAGGCCGTTGAACTCGGCCGTGTCGCGGCTGACGACGGCCACGCGCCCGGCGTCGTGGGGCGACAGCCAGCGGCCGTCGATGATCCGCGGCTCGTACATCGTGCTGCCCTGGGGGATGCCGAAGAGCTCAGCGCCCAGGCCGCCGGTGTCTTCCACCTCTTCTCCCTCGCGCAGGACGGTGCCGGTGACCGAAAACCACGCCTCGGCCTCGGCGATGCCGGGGAACTCTTCCAGCAGCGCCTCAATGCGGTCGGAGCGGTGGTGGGCGAAGAAGGTGAGGCGCATGTCATATTGCCGTCGCGATAGCTCGTTGTCCAGCGTGTGGGTCACCGAGGCCGACAGCGTCAGCACCATGAGGAACATCGCCCCCGCCAACACCAGCACCAGTTGCGTCAGCAGCAGCCGCCCCTTGCGCCGGAACATGTTGCCCAGGGCGATGGTGTACGGGGAGGGCAGCAGCCGCTCGGCCAGGCGCTCCACAGCCTGGTCGAAGCGGGAGAAGCCGAAATCGCCGCCCAGGCCGTAGGTAGCCAGCGCCTCGCGCACGGAAATGGCCGCGCCGCGCAACACCGGCCACAGCGCCGCCAGTAGCGGAGCCAGCACGGCCGCCAGCACCTGCCAAACGACGGCCTGCGTCGAGAAGCGGAAGGCGTCGTAGTCGATGTTGAAGATTTGCAGCAGTTGTTGGGTCGTGAAGTAGGCCGTCAGCAGGCCCAGCGGCAGGGCTACCAGCAGCGCCAGCAGGCCGAAGATGAGCACGCCCGTCAGGTAAAGCCGGGCCACGTGGCGCGTCGTACCGCCCAACGCCTTGATGACGCCGATCTGATCCGTCTGCTGGGTCAGGATGGCCATCGTGGTGTTGATGACGATGATGACGCTGGTCAGAAGGGAGACGACGGCCAGGATCTGCAGGACGATGGTGATGCCCAGGACGGTGTCGTAGCCCCAATGCTTCTCCGGCTCCTGGTAGATGACCATGCTGACGCCGATGCCCTGCTTGGCTAACTGCTCCTTGATGGCCGCCGCCCGGTCGCGCGCGTACGCCTCAGAGTAGGGGGACACCTGCACCAGTAGCTGGACATAGCCTCCCTCGGGGAAGCCGAAGCGGGCCATCGTCGCCTCGTCGAAGAAGAAGTAGGCGTTGCCGCCGAAGTCGGGCGGGGGCACGAACGGGTGGCGAATGAGGCCGGTGATGGGGAAGGCGCGGTCGGTGCCTTCCATTTCGAAGATGATTTGCTGCCCCATGTCCAGCCCGTAGTAGTCGCGGGTGATGCGCTCGACGCCGATGCCGTGGCGGTCGGGCCACGCCCCCGCGCGCAGGCCGAGCCAGTCGAAGGTCTGCTCCTCGTAGTCGCTGCGGGCCACGGCCGTCGCCGCCTGCCACGGCTCGTCGGGCCGGGTCTTGTAGCGCACAGTGGCCAGGTTCATCGGCTCGACGCCCGAGACGCCGGGGATGTCGGTCAGCGATTCGGCCGTGTCGCGGTCGATGAACTGGCGCAGGACGATGTTGAGGTGGGACGGCGCCACCGCCTGGTGGGCCTCGTTCATGCCCGAGAGCAGCTGGTCGGTCAGCCCGAAGATGGCGCCGATGGCGAAGACGCCCACGGCGATGCTGAGCACCGCCAGCAACGTCCGCGCCTTTCGCTGCCATAAATCGAACCAGACTTTGTCCCACAAAACGCCCATATTAAGTCCAAATGAAGAGAGTCAGAGAGTGGAGGCTGGGAGACCAGGAGATTAAGAGACTGACCTACTGAATACTGACCTACTGAACACCGGCCACTGCCAGCCGCCCACGCGCGCGCGGATGCAGCGCCGAAGGTACGTCGTTGGTGATGCGGCCGTCGCGGATCTCGACGACACGCGAGCCACGGACGGCCAGGTCGAGGCTGTGGGTGACCATGATCACCGTCTTGCCCTGGGCGATGAGCCCCTTGAACAGCTGGAAGACGTCTTCGGCCGTGGTCGAGTCGAGGTTGCCCGTCGGCTCGTCGGCGACGATGAGCGGCGGATCGTTGGCCAACGCCCGGGCGATGGCCGCGCGCTGCTGCTGGCCGCCGGAGACCTGGCTGGGCAGCTTATGGGCCTGGTCGGCCAGTCCCACGCGGCCGAGCAAGGCCATGGCCCGCTCCTCGCGCTCCCGTCGCGGCACCTTCTTCACCAAATCCATGGGCAACATCACGTTTTTGACCAGACTGAGAGCCGGCAGAAGCTGAAAGAATTGGAAGATGATGCCCAAATGCTCGCCGCGCCAGACGGATAGCTCGTTCTCGTTCATCGTGTGGATCGACTGGCCGGTGACGATGACTTCGCCCTCGCTGGGGTGGTCGATGCCGGTGATCATGTTCAGCAGCGTCGATTTGCCGTTGCCCGACGGTCCCACCAGCGACACGAATTCGCCGTGCGCGACGGTCAGCGACATACCCTTCAGGATCGTCAACTCGCCGTCCCCGACCGGGAAGCGCTTGATGACGTTGCGCACCTCTACGATCGGCTGGTGATGCCCGTTATCACTGGTCATAGAGATTCAGTTTAGCAATATTTGTGCGAAAAATCACAAATTTAGGGGGAAGCTTGGAGCGAGGTGAATCCGCGCGGGCGGGCGAAATGGAGCCGATCCCGGTGGGAATTGGCCCCTCCGCCCGCCCGTTGAGGGCAAGCCCACTGCTTGCCCGCCGGATGTGGGTGAGGGTGGCTTGGGGCGGGTCAGGTTACCGGCCCGCCCCCGCGCCTTATCTGAACACGGACGGGAAGTAGTTCGTGGGCGTCTGGTTAGCCAGTTGGAGCAGGATGCTTTGTGTCACCACGGCCGACTCATTGCCCGCCCCGTCGCGGAACTGTCCGAAGACGGTGCAGACGGCGCCATCCTGGCAATCCAGCATCCACGGCTTCGTCTCTGCGAGAGGCTCCCACGGGGCGCTCGCAAGCCCCTCGGATGAGTTGGCGAACCGCATCTCCACGTCGCCGCTGGCGGTGAACATGCTGGCGCGCTGCGCTCCCGACGGCCCGAAGAGGGCGCCGGAGTCAAAAGCGCCCGGGCCCTCGTGCTCGCCGTCGGGATCGGTGGCATCGATGCGCAGGATCACGTTCCGCGATTGGGCCACGTCGCCCCCTTCGAGCACGTTCGGGCCGTCGATGAAGAACGCTCCTTGCGGCGGTATCGGGTCTGCGGCCGGCGTCACCGGCATCTGATCGGTGTACGCCCCCTGTGCGTCCCCCGCTCCCTCGCCATAGAGTGTGATGTAGTAGGTTTTGCCGTTCGTCAGACCGGTCAGCTGGAAATCGCCGTCGTCGCCGACGTCGCGGCACGTGCCCAGGCTGCCGGCGACGTTGCTGAGGCACAGGACGACGTTGACGTGAGTGTTGGGGCGCTGTGACCAATAGACAAGGATCTGTTGGTTGAACGGCAAGAGCCTGATGCCTCTCAGCCTGAACGCCTTATCGTCGCCGGCCCACAGCGGATTACGGCCGCTGCGCGCCTCGCTGCCGTCTCGCTCGCCGCCCCGGTCAGTGTCCGCCTGGCAGGGTGAGGTTCCCAGCTGCAGCTCGACGATGTTGGCCAGTCCGTCGTTGTCGGGGTCGGCCTGGGCGTCGTTCTGTCCCACGATGAGATTGCAGCGCCGCTCCCAGTCGTCGGGCATTCCGTCGCCGTCGGAGTCGCCCTCAAACTTGCCGTCGTCTTGCGGCCCGTCGATCCAGAAGCCGCCGTTCCATTCGCGCACCAGGTTGGTGCCGGGGTCGGCCGGGTCGGGGAACACGGCCAAGATGCGCACAGCGTAGGAACCGCCGTGGTTGGTCAGACTGTACGGGAAGCCGTAGATGCCGTCGCCCGCCGTGCCGTCGTTGTGGTTGCCGTCGTCCAGCAGCAGGGTGAGGTCTGTGCCGCCCTCGTTGGCGATGGCGGCGACGACCGTCGCGCCGGGCAGTAAGCCTTTGTGGTCCATCAGGGTGGCCACAATCGGCACGGTCTGTCCGGCCGCCCCCTGGCCGCTGTTCAGATTGAGCAGATTGCCTTCCAGCCGGATCGACGTCTGCACGGACAGGTTCATGATGTAGTCGGCTACGGCCTGGGCATAGTGCACACGGAAGCCCCATACCCCTGGCTCCGGTTCCTTGACGATGACCACGTCTTGGTAGGGATCGTTGCGGACTTGCCAATCGGCCGGCGTGGCGCCGACAGGTGGGCTGACCGGGATCCAGCGCCCCTCCGGGTCCATGCCGGGCATCAGTATCTCCACCCAGCGTACCCCCTTGGCATCTTCCAGCTTGCCGGCCGCCAGAAATTGGAACTCCTTCACCGACTTGTCGATGGTGGCGAAATGGGTGCTGGCTTGTTCCGGCGATACGGCCAGATGCAGATGATGGAACAGGCGGGACGAGTCCTGCGCTGTTGTGTCGAGATACTCGTTGGCGTTCGCCACGCCCAGTTGACCCGGATAGAAGCTGGCCGCGGCTACCGACGTGATGGTGGACAGTAATTCCGGCGGCGCGCCAATCGCTGTCAGTTGGTCGGCCACCGCTGCTGTCGTTTGGGCGGCCGCGCTGGTGCCCAGCCTCGACGTGGCAACCGGCATGTAGGTGCCGCAATTCTCGGACGCGATCTGGGCCAGCAATGCCCCCGGGGATTCCGGCCCCAGGCCGATCGTACTGACGCACACACCGGCGGTTCGTAGCACGCCCCGAACGGCCGGGGTGGCATATTTCGGGTTGACGTTCTCTTCGCCGTCGCTGAGCAGGATGATGTGGTCGGGGTTGGTGTTGCCCGGGTTGGCGAGCAACATATCCTTGGCGTCGATCAACCCCTGGCCGATATTGGTCCAGACGAGGCGCGTGCTGACCGCGTCGACACCGGTCTTGGCGGCGGCGATGTCGCCGGGCACGCTGACGTTGTTGATGCGCGACAGCCGGACGATGTTGTCGTGGGGGCAGTTGCCCGTGGTGGCGCCGCAGCCCGCCGGGTTGTCCAGCGCGCCGAAGCCGATGATGCCGATCCGGTCGCCGTCGCGCAGCAGGTCGGGCAAGACCCGGCCGGCCCGTTTGGCGTTCTGGATGCGCGTCCCCTCGCCGGGCGTGTCTTCGGTGTTCATCGAGTTCGACTCGTCGAAGAGGTAGACGGTGTCGACATTGCCGGGATCGACGTAGAGCAGGGCGTTGCTTTCGGAGTCGCAGATGGTGGTGTTGAGGCAGACTTCGTAGTCGACAAACGTCGTGCCGGCCGGCTTGGTCGGCGGCACGATGGCTGCCCAGTACTCGCCGGGCCCGACTTCCTGGAAAGAGCCGGGGACGATAGTGGGGGCGTCCCCCTCGGCGTCGAAGGTGATGGTCGACGCCTCGACGCCGCTGACCGCCAGGCCGCCGCTGCTGGTGACCCGGAAACGGGTCAGCGTGGCGATGGGGGCGTTGGGCGCGCCTACCATGGCGTGGCCGGGGTTGTGAACCGGCGTCAGGATGTCGAGTGTCGGTGTGACGCACGTTGCCCGCACCTCGTAGGTCATGACGTTGTCAAAGCTGGTGACGTTGACCACGATGGGGTTGTAGGTGGGGAAGCCGGCGAAGAAGCGCGTGGCGTTGTCACCGATGTGGGCCGAACGCTGCACCTTTGCCGGGAAGGTGTCGACGGCCATGAAATTGATGCCGATCTCGCCGCCGGGGGGCTGCGTCTCCACGCGCAGCTCCAGGAAGGCGCAGCCGGATTGCGGCACGATTCGATAATATTTGCCCGTCCAGCTATCGGGCGATGACTCCACCCAACTCTGGCTGCCCGAGGACATGTTGGCGGTCTGGGCGAAGGCCGGCGTGCTGGTGGGCTGGTCGTCGGCGTCGGGGAACACCAACTCCGGCTGTTCCACCGGGTCGGCGTAATCATAGGCGAAGTAGGCGGCCTGGAAATCGACGAACGCCCACTTCTCCGTCTTGGCTCCGCCGGTCAGGGCCTTGATCGTCTCGTCCATGACGAAGATGTCGTCGTGCAGGTCACACTGGCGGTAATGCTCGTACACGGCCTTGACGCCGTAGTTGGGATCGCCCGGCGCGCCGTTGCCGCCGTACTGCTGGATCAGATAGCCCGCGTGCAGGTTGGTGTAGTTGAGATCATAGTAGGACGTGCTGCTGTTGTAGGAAGCGACGTTGTAATCGAGGTCTCCCACGGCGTTGGTGGCGTTCTTGCCGGCCCAGTTGGCCCATCCTTCGATCCATGCATTGCCCGCGTCGTAGAGTGGCTGGAAGGCGCCATAGCAGCCGGCGTCGTAGGAGTATTGGGTATAGTGCTGGATTTCATGGAAGACCACGCCATCGTCGCCAATGCCCACGCCGTTGTTGATCATCGGGGCGTCGATGCCGATGTTGCAACTACCTGATGACCCCCAATAGGCGATGCCGCCCCAGCCTTGGCCGTCGCGTATCTGGATGTTGAGAATGTTGCTACATCCGGTGAGGTAAGGTTCATGGGGAGTGTGGCCGCCTATGGCGCTGTTTGTGAAGACAGCCTGCCACCCCTCGACGGCGGCGTCGGCTACGTCGGCCGCCTGGGCCTCACCGGTGATGCCGTGAACATACGTGTCGCCGTCCACCGTATAGGACGTGGTGTCCGTCGTGTACCAAACGCGAAGGGTGCGGGCGTTGCCGCCGACGGTGAAATCACGCTGGTAGCACAGATCCAGCGTCGTCCCCTCGACGTCGGGGGCGGTGCCGCCCGTGCATTCGGCGTCAGCGTCGCGGGGTTGTTGGGCTGATGGGGATGCCTGGCTCTCGCCCGCCTGGGCGACGATATCAAGTAGTGTTGCGCCGTTGTGGGCGGCTGCCCTGGTGGTTCCGTTGCCGGGCCCTTGCGCGAAGATGATGTATGCTGTCAACAGGCTCAGGGCGAGCGCCGCCGCCAGAGCGCCTATCCTTGCCGGGAGGTTGGCTCTCATCACGTTTTCTCCTTTCCGCAAGTCAAGCGTTGGGAACAGTTGGCCTGCGGGTACAACGAACGTACTAACTTGGACAAACGATGGGTGAGCTTGATCGTGCGTTAGTAAGGCAACGATGATCCGGCCTTGGGTCAGGCCCATGAACCGATGAGCGTCGTTGTTTCCCGATAGAAGATATTAGTGACGAACCCGGACGGCTGTCTGGTTGGACGGACAGAAGAGTGTAATGGTAGCGGAAGACGCTACCCCCGTTCGAAAAACGATCTACATATTAGTAGAATGGGCGCGCCGATGTCAACATTGGGAAATGATGCACAATGCGGGGACGTGGAGCAGACATTCCCGTCTGCTACCGATGCGGGGCAGCAGACAGGAATATCTGCTCAACATATAGAGGGTTCGGTTGTCTGCGGCTCAGACGGGCTCTTTCTGCTGAAGGTCGAGGGTGCGCTCCGGCCGACGGCCGCTGACCCCCGCGAAGAACGACTGCACCCGCTGTAGCTCCGTCTCGTAATCGTCCCCCGGCATGACCGCCGGCCCCACGATGAGCTGCTTGTTGGCGTAGTCAAAGACGACCATGACCAGCGGCACGCCGGCCCCGCGGGCGATGTGATAGAAGCCGCTGCGCCACCCCTTCGAGGCGCTCTCTTTCGCGCCGCGCGTGCCTTCGGGCATGATCGCCAGCAGGAATTGCTCCCGCTCGTCGAACTCATCGACCATTTGGGATACGAAATCGCGCGAGCGGTCGCGATCCAGCGGGATGCCGCCGAACCAGCGCAGGAACGCGCCGACCGGCCCGACGAACGGCGTGTGTTTCATCACGAAATGAACGTCCGCGCCCAGCCGGGCCATGGACAGAGCAGTGACGAAGAAGTCGAGATTGGACGTATGGGGCGCGCCGACGAACACAAATTTAGGCAGGTTTGGGACTTCGCCCACGACCTGCCAGCCGAGCAAGCGCATCACAAACGAGAAGAAGGCGCGGGACAGACGATTGCCGCGCTGAGGGATCACCGATCCCAGCGCCGGCAGCGTCGTATACGAAACCCCTTTCAGGGTGGGATAGTTTGGCTCCATTCTAACTAAATCCTATACCAAGTATCGGCCAGGGCAGTTCCCCCGAACCTACCGTATTAAACCCTATTACGCGCCAAAAGAAACGGCCGCGAAGGGAATTGTAGGGTTAGCGCAGGCTTTTTCGCACTTCCGGTTGATTCGTCTATCATCTCCATCGACTGACCCAAACCCCGATCTTAGGAGATAACCGCCCATGAGCGATAGCCAATTTGTGCCCCAATGGGCCAAAGGCATCATCTGGTATCAAATATTCCCCGAGCGCTTCCGCAACGGTGACCCGAGCAACGATCCCACCCTGGCCAGTCTGGAAGGCGCCTATCCCCACGACAGTACCTCGCCGTGGCAGGTTCACCCGTGGGGCTCGGACTGGTTCGCGCTCCAGCCGTATGAGCAGCAGAATGGCCGCGACATCTGGTTCAACATCCAGCGGCGGCGCTATGGTGGCGACTTGCAGGGCGTCATCGACAGCCTGGATTACCTTGTCGATTTGGGGATCGAGGCCATCTACCTCAACCCCATTTTCGAGTCGCCTTCGCACCACAAGTATGACGGGGCCACCTACCACCACATCGACCCCCACTTCGGCCCTGACCCCGACGGCGACCGGCGGCTCATGGCCAGCGAGAACCCGATCGACCCGTCTACGTGGTTGTGGACGTCGGCCGACCGCCTGGCGCTGCGCCTCATCGAGGAAGCCCACCGGCGCGGCCTGCGCATCATCTTCGATGGCGTGTGGAATCACATGGGGCTCAACAGCTTCGCCTTTCGCGACGTCGTGGCCCGGCAGCAAGCGTCGCCGTACAAGGATTGGTTCAAGATCGACAGTTGGGACGACCCCGCCGCGGGCACGACCTTTTCCTTCACCGGCTGGTTCGGCGCGCAGGAGCTGCCGGAGATGAACCAGGACGGCAATGGCATCGTGGCCGGGCCCTCCGACTACATCTACGCCGCCACTCGCCGCTGGATGGACCCCGACGGCGACGGCGACCCCTCGGACGGCATCGACGGCTGGCGGCTCGATGTGGCCTTCTGCATCAAGCATCCATTCTGGAAGGCGTGGCGCAAGCACGTCCGTTCCATCAACCCCGAGGCGTATCTGGTGGCTGAGGTGGTGCAGACCGTGGACGAAGAGAAGGCGTATTTGAAGGGGGACGAGTTCGACGCAGTGATGAATTACAACTTCCTGCGCGCCGTCTATGAGTTTTTCATTGCCGACGAGTTGCGCGTCAGCGCCACAAAGTTCGACAAGCTGCTGCGCGAATTGCGCGAGGCCCACCCCGAGCAAGTGGCCCACGTGATGCAGAACCTGCTTGATTGCCACGACACCAGCCGCCTGGCGTCGCAGGTGGTCAATCGCGACATCTGGTCGGTTCGCGACTGGGCGAAATTCTTCCAGATGACCAAGGCGAAGGAGTCACCAACGTATGACGTGCGCCGGCCCAGCGAAACCGAGCGCCGCATCCAGCGGTTGGCCGCCCTGTTCCAGATGACCTACATCGGCGCGCCGATGATCTACTACGGCACCGAGGCGGGTATGTGGGGCAGCAATGACCCCGACTGCCGCAAGCCGATGATCTGGCCCGACATCGAGTACGAACCGGAAACGGCGCTGCCAAGCGGCATGGCTCGCCCCGCCGACGCCGTCGCTTTTGATCAGGGGCTGTTCGACTACTACCGACGCATCATCGCCCTGCGCAAGGCGTCGCCGGCGCTGCGGGTGGGCAGCTATCGCACGCTGCTGGCCGACGACGAGCGGCGGCTGTTCGCCTTCGCGCGCGAGGCCGAGGGGGATGTCGCTGTTGCCGTATTCAACACCGATGAGGCCGGCCACACAGTTGAGCTGCCCGGCGGCCCCGGCGAGTGGCGCGACGTGCTCAATGAGCAGCCCGTCGCGGCCTCGGACGGGATGCTAACCGTCACGTTGCCGCCGGTGTCCGGCGCGATCTTGCGTCGGGTGGATTGATAAATAAAAAAACCGAGTTTCTTCTGAGAAACTCGGTTTTTTGGGTTTCGCATTACCCCGGATTCTGCGAGAAGATCACCCCGCTGTACGGCCCGAGGTTGACCTTGCCGTGGGCCGGCTGGCCGTCGAACTCACCCGCCTCGGCCGTTATGTCGCCGCTGACTTGCCCCTCGTAGTCGGGGCTGTAGGCGGCCGCGTGGCTGTCGAAGCGCATCATCCACTGCCCGGCGGCCGGGAAGCCCACCACGTAGTCGGTCAGCGTGTTGGCCGTCATATTCATCACCACCACGGTGCTGTCGCCGGGCCCGCCGTCGAGCCAGCGGTGGAAGGCCAGCACTTTCTTCTCCGGGTTCTGGTGATACACCTGGATGTGCTGCCCCGTCAGGCCGCGCGTCACGCCGTCGAGATTCCGCCGCAGCCGCATCAGATCGCGGTAGAGGTAGATGATCCCTTCCATGGCCTTGGCGTGGTCCCAATCGAGCGCCTCGGTGTCGGTGAACCACTTGTCCTCCAGGAACTCCTGCCCCTGGAAGATCATCGGGATGCCCGGCGCGGTGAAGACCAGCACCGCGCCCATCGTCGAGCGCTTCTTGGCGAACCAGTGATGGCTGTTGCCCGGCCAGATCTCTTCCGGCACGCGTGCCTTGCCGTTGGCTACTTCGTCGTGGGACTCGGTGTAGACCACGCGCTTGAAGGCGTCGCCGTTGTAGCGGAAGGTCAGCGCGTTGGCCACCGACCCCAAGTCACGAAAAGCGTCGTCGTTGGAGATGATGGCTGTCCGCACCGGGTGCACGAAGTTGGGGTCCCACAGGGAGCCGAAGCCCGCGCCCCCCGCGCCGGTGTCCTTCACCACCCACTCGTTGCCCTTCAGGTCTTCGGCAATGGTCAGATGGTTGGGCGCGAACTCGCGCACCTCCTCGTTGATCCACTGCATCAGCGTCCAGCCGTCGGGCAGGTCGTTGGCCGGCTCGTTGTCGTTGCCGTAGACGTTGCGGATGTAGGCCGTCGCGTCCCAGCGCAGCCCGTCGATCTTGTACTCGTGCAGCCACATCAGCGCGTTGTCGCGCAGGAATTGGCGCACTTCGGGGCGGCCGTAGTCGGGCCGGGTGTGGCCCCACGGCGTGTCGGCGCGGTGGTCGTTGTAGAAGTAGATGCCGCCCCCTTCGTTCTCCCACCAGCCGTCGAAGCGCCACAAGTCGAGATCGCCCGGCCCCAGGTGGTTGTAGACCACGTCGAGGATGACGGCGATGCCGTGCT
>CAYNOL010000004.1:45479-49911 GCA_964398825.1 uncultured Ardenticatenaceae bacterium | reverse complement strand
CGTCAAGCAGGCCGAGACGTTTTTGGCCATCCGGCAAGCGTTCGACATCCCGCGTCGCGACGACCTGAAGCTGCGCGACTACCCGACGCTGGGCGCGGTCATCGGCTTCGTGCGGCAGAACCGGCCCGATTTGGGGCAGCCCGTCGCCGCCGGCCAACCGCAGATTGCGCCGGAATCGTCGCCCGTGGTCGGTGGCTCGTCGCCCGTCATCCAGCCTGTCTGCACCCTCGAAGACGCCGACATCATGCCCCGCCGCGTGCCGACGCCGTCGCTGCGGCCGTCGCTCGACCTGTGCAAGCCCACCGGCGTCACCCTCGATAGGACGAGCCGCGTCGTGGTCATGCTCGACCAGGGGGGCGTCGGCAAGGCGCTCGTCTCCCGGCTGGAGAAGCTGGGCGCGACGCCGCTGGTCATCGACACACCGCCGACGCTTGAGGCGCTGGAACTCCAACTGAAGGCGTGGCTGGCCGAAGGGGACATCCAGGGTGTCTACTGGCTGCCCGCGCTCGACGCGGAGCCGCCGCTGGAAGAGATGGAGCTCGACGGGTGGCGTGAGATGAACCGCGTGCGCGTCAAGAATCTCTACATCACGATGCGGACGCTCTATGACGCGATCAGCGAGCCAGGCACATTCCTCGTGGCGGCAACGCGCCTGGGCGGCCTGCACGGTTACGGCCCCGACGGCGCGACGGCCCCGCTGGGCGGCGCAGTCAGCGGCTTCACCAAGGCGTACAAGCGGGAGCGCGGCGACGCGCTTGTCAAGGTCATCGACTTCGAGAGCAGCCGCAAGACGGCCGCCCCGGCCGACGCCCTGCTGGCCGAGACGCTGAGCGACCCCGGCATCGTCGAAGTCGGCTACTACGAAGACAACCGCTATACCGTGACATTGATCGAGCAGCCGGCCGACGACGGCCAAGCGGGTATAACGCTCTCGGCCGATAGCGTGTTCGTCGTCACCGGCGCGGCCGGCGGCATCACCAGCGCCATCATCGACGATCTGGCGGCGGCCAGCGGCGGCACGTTCTACCTGCTCGACCTGATTCCCGAGCCCGACCGGAGCGACGAACAGATCGCTCTCTTCCGGCAGGGCAAGGACACACTGAAGCAACATCTTATCGCCGAGGCCAAAGCCCGCAACGAGAAGATGACCCCGGTGCAAATCGACAAGCAGATCATGGCCGTCGAACGGCAGGAAGCGGCGTTGCGCGCCATCGAAGCCGTCGAAGCCGCGGGAGGGCAGGCGTTCTACCGCAGCGCCAACCTGCTCGACGGCCCGGCCATCACCGCCATCATCGACGAGGTACGCCGCGAGTTCGGCCGCATCGACGTGCTGGTCCACGCCGGCGGCGTCGAGATCAGCCGCTCGCTGCCCGACAAGGATCTGGAGCAGTTCAGCCTGGTGTTCGACATCAAGGCCGACGGCTTCTTCAACCTGATGCGCGCCGCCAAAGAGATGCCCATCGGGGCGACGGTGGCCTTCAGTTCCGTGGCCGGGCGCTTCGGCAACAACGGCCAGACGGACTACAGCGCGGCCAACGACCTGCTGTGCAAGCTGACCAGCAGCCTGCGTCGCTGGCGGCCCGAAACAAAGGGCATCGCCATCGACTGGACGGCATGGGGCGAAATCGGCATGGCGACGCGCGGCTCCATTCCCAAGATCATGGAGATGGCCGGCATCGACATGCTGCCGCCGCAAGCCGGCGTGCCCACCGTCCGGCGCGAGCTGGTGGCCGGTTCCTTCCGGGGCGAGATCGTGGCCGGCGGCCGTCTTGGTATTCTCGTCGAAGAGTGGGACGAGACGGGTGGGCTGGACGTGGACATGGCCAACCAGTGGCTGGCTGCGCAGCAGCCCCGGCTGGCAATGCTCGGCCGGATCAAGGCCGCGCGCCTCTACGGCGGCCTGGAAGTTGAGACGACACTCGACCCGCAGGAGCAGCCCTTCCTCTACGACCACGCGCTGGATGGGACGCCGCTGCTGCCGGGCGTCATGGGTACCGAGGCGTTCGGGCAACTGGCGCTGGCGCTGGTTCCCGGTCACCAGGTGGCGGGCGTGGTCGACGAAGCGTTCCACGCACCGTTCAAGTTCTACCGCATGGAGCCGCAGACGCTCTATCTGAGCGCCGTGGCCACGCCCGCGGAGAACGGCGAGCTGTTGGCGCGGTCGGCTCTGCGCTCGGTGCGCGACCTGGGGCGGCCCGACATGCCGCCACAGGCGAAGCTCCACTTCACCGCCGGCGTCCGATTGGTGAAAGAAGTGGCGCAGCCGATCATCCCGTTCGAGCCGCCGGCGGCCGACGCGCTGCCGATCGACTCCGAAGCGGTGTACGGTATCTACTTCCACGGCCCCGCGTACCAGGTTCTGGAGCGCGTCGCCGTAGATGGCGAGACGGCCATCGGGCTGATGAGCGCCGAGCTGCCGCCCAACACCGCCCCGGCCGACAGCGCCTCGGTGGTGGCCCCGCGCCTCATCGAGCTATGCTTCCAGACCGCCGGGGTGTGGGACATCCGCACCACGGGGACGATGGCTTTGCCGCTTGGCCTGGAATCGGTCGCCGTCTACCGGCAGCCGGCTGAGAGCAACGGCCACCGGCTCTACGCGCTGGTGACTGCCCACGACGGCGGCTGCTCCTACGACGCCCAAGTCGTTAACGAAGCGGGTGAACTGTTCCTCGAGCTGAAGGGGTATCGCACCGTCGATCTGCCGGGGAGCGTCCACCTCTAATCTCACGTTAAGTCGTCGCGCCGCCGGGTGGAACGTCTGCCCGGTGGCGCCGTCTCTTCTCTCCTCTGGCCACCCGCCGGATTCACGCCGGCGGGTGGCCTGCATATTCGGCCCGACGAGGTATACTTCCGGCGTTGTGATCGCTTCCGGTTTCATCGCCACGTCGAACGGCCCCTTGCATTGGCTTTTCCTGTCGGAAACGGCCGTCCCATCCCTGACGGACAACGATCGCCCGGCGTGGCTCTCCGATGAAGAAGCGGCCGTTGCGAGGGCATTGAGGGCGGAGAAGCGGCGAGCCGACTGGCTGCTCGGCCGTCGGGCGGCCAAGCAGCTCGTGGCCGAGCTGGTTCGCGCGCGCGACGGTCAGGAGCTTCCCCTCGCCTACATCGTCATCCTGCCACACGCCGACGGCTGGCCGATCGTCACCTTCCCGCAGCACAGGCGGTTATCACCCGTGTCGCTGTCCGTCAGCCATTCGCACGGCAGCGCCTTCTGCGCCGCGTTCGAGACGGAGCGGGCCATCCCCGGCGCCGACGTCGAGCGGATCGAGCCGCGCTTGCCCGGTTTCGCGGCCGACTACTTCACGCCGCCGGAGCAGTCGCTGCTGACGCTGGCCCCGGCTGAACAGCGGGTGACGCTCACCAACGCCATCTGGAGCGGCAAGGAAGCGGCGCTGAAGGCCATCCGGCGCGGGCTGGCCGAGGACACGCGCCTTGTCACTTGCCTGCCCCACCCGACAGTAGCCGGGCATCAACCCTGGCTGCCGATGCCCATCCGCTGGACAGACGAGCAAGACGGCCCACAACGGCCCGCGCTGGACGGCCGCTGGCGAGTGCTGGACCAGTTTGTGGTTACGCTGGCTTTTCCGGCGTAGTCGGCTAGCTGGTGGCCGTCTCCTGCTTGGGCATCCGCATCATCAGAATGACGCCCAACGCCAGAGCCATGAACAAAGCGCTGAACGGCAGGATCCAGCGGTACTGATCGCTCAAGAGGTCTACCACCACGCCGCCCAGGGTGGGGCCAATGACGGCCGCTGATTGGGACGAGAAGTAGTACAGGCCGGTGAACGCGCCGATCTGGCTCTCGTCGCCGAAGTCGTAGACCAGCGGCAGACTGTTGACGTTGATGAGAGCCCAGAAAATGCCGCCGATCACCAGAACTGCGACGAAGGTGGCCGCGCCCTGGATGATGAAGTACGCCGCGGCCAGCAGAACGGTCAGGCCGATGAGACCGGCGAGGATGACGGGGCGGCGGCCGAATTTCGTGCCCAGCAAACCGGCGGGCAGAGCGAAGACGATGAGCGACAGGCTGATCGACGCCGAGTAGATCGACGCCGTCCCCGGCTCCATGCCCAACGAAAAGACGGCCAGTGAGGAGAGCGCTGCTTCCAGCGCGTTGAAGCCGATGAACCAGAAGAGGATGGCCACGAGCACCTTGATGCCGTTGCGATCCGCCTGGGCGGCCAAGAGTCGCAGGTTTTGCAGAACGCTCCGCTTCGGCCCATTGTCGTCTTCGGTCGTCAGTTGTGCCGGCTCGCGAACGCGCCACAGGGCGACGGACAGGGCGGCCACCATGAGGATCGCGCCGGCGATGAACGGGGCGGAGCGGCCGAAGTTGTTGAACAGGTAGCCGCCGCCCAAAAAGGCGATGAGACTGCCGACGCCGCCCATCAGGTTGATGATGCCGTTAGCCTTGCTGCGGTCGTCGAGC
>CAYNOL010000004.1:0-45469 GCA_964398825.1 uncultured Ardenticatenaceae bacterium | reverse complement strand
GCCACCGTGGGCGAGCGGAAGAGGGCCATGCCGAAGTTGGTGATGAGGATGAAGGCGGCCAACGCCAGCGCCGTCGGCGCGAAGGGGAGCAGCACAAAGCCGACCAGGGCGATGGGCAGGCCCAGCAAAATCCACGGCTTGCGGCGGCCGAAACGGTTCCACGTCCGGTCACTACGCGCCCCCACCCACGGCTGGACGAAGATGTTGATCAGGTTGTCCCAAGTCATGATGAACAGCGCCAGAGACGGAGCCAGCCCAAAGCCGACGATGTCGGGGATCGACCGCCCCTCGGCCAACAGCGCCGCCTCAAACTCGGGATTGCCCGCCTGCAGAAAGAGGGGGATGTACTGATTGAAAATGGGCCAGATTATGCTGATGCCCAAAAAGCCGAAGCCGACGATCAACGTCTTGCCGTACGAAAATTTCCGCAATCCGTCCTGTATCACGTAAGATGCCTCCTCAAATGAAATCGCCGCCCGAAGTATAGCCCCACAACCCGGCAACGGGCCACAGAACGCACATTGTCGATAATCTGCCGATAACTCTATAAAATCCACACCATGGACACACTTTCTCGCGCCAAACTGACCCACTGACCTACTGGATACTGGATACTGGATACTGAACACTGACCACTCCCCCATCCCCACCCTTCGCCGTCAATGGCTGACGACGGCCGCGCTCTGGGTCGCCGCGTGGCTGTTGTTCTACTGGCGGCTGCGGCCCGCGTGGCCCCATAGCGAGCGCTGGCTGCTGCTGTCGGGGCTGGCGTTGGGCTATGGCCTGTGGGTCTTTTGGCGCAACCTGCCCGCCAATCACCGTTATGGCGAGACGGCGCTGCTGCCCACGCTTGGCGCGGGCAACACGCTGACCCTCGTGCGCGGGTTGTGTATCGGATTGCTGGCGGGATTCCTGTTCGGCCCCTGGCCGCCGGGCGCGCTGGCCTGGGTCATTGTGTTGCTCTACACCATCACCGACGTGGCCGACTTTCTGGACGGCTATCTGGCGCGGCGAGCCAACCACGTCACCCCGCTCGGCGGCGCGCTGGATGTGGAGTTCGACGGGCTGGGGACGCTGGTGGTCATCCTGTTGGCCGTCTCCTTTGGGCAGCTGCCGTGGTGGTACCTGGCGCTGGGGCTGGCCCGCTACCTGTTCCTGTTCGGCACGTGGCTGCGGCGGCGGCTCGGCCGCCCCAACCACGAACTGCCCTCCAGCGCCCACCGCCGCGTCTTCGCCGGGTTGCAAATGGGCTTCCTCAGTGTCGTGCTGTGGCCCATTCTGCCGCGCCCCATGGCCGTCATCGCCGGGACACTGTTCGGCGCGGCCACCGGCCTGGGCTTTCTGCGCGACTGGCTGGTGGTCAGCGGCGTCCTCGACCCGCGCCACCCCGCCTACCTGCGCGTCCAGCAAGCGCTCTACCGGCTGTTCGCCCGCGTCCTGCCGCTGCTGTGGCGGCCGGCGCTGGCCCTGGCCATTCTCGCCATTCTGCAGGCCATCGCCCCGCCGTTGCCGCCGCTGCTCTGGCGCGAGCTGCTCGCCGGCTGGGGTGTCATTGCGCCGATGTTCTTCGCCGGACTGGTGGCGCTCATCGCCGCGGCCGGGGCGCTGTTTGTAGCGCTGGGCGCGGCCGCTCGTCTGTGGTGCGTCGCCCTGACGCTGCCCGTCGGCTTCGACATCGCCACGCGCGGCCTGAACTGGGCCAACGGCGTGGCGCTGGTCAGCCTCGTCTTCATCCAGCTCTTTGGCCCCGGTTCGCCGGCGCTGCGGCCGATTGAGGAGCGCTACGTCTTTCGCCGCTTGGGGGAGCGATGACCCGCCGCCGCGTCCTGGCCGTGCTGCCTTGGTTGCTGGGGGCGGCGCTGCTGGCGCTCATCGTCCGCGCCGTTTCAATCGAGGAAGTGCTGCCCATTCTGCGGCAGTTGCACGTCGAGCAGTTGCTGTTCCTCGCCCTCCTCAATGCCTTTATCCTGCTCACGATCACCGGCCGTTGGTGGCTGCTGCTGCGCGGGCTGGGCCACCGGCCGCCGTTCGCCGCCCTGTTCGCTTACCGGCTGGCCGCCTTCGGGCTCAGCTACTTCACGCCCGGCCCCCATGTCGGCGGCGAGATGCTGCAGGTGTTTTTGGTGGAACGGGAGCAAGGCGTAGCCCGCAGCGACGCGCTGGCGGCCGTCGTGCTCGACAAAGCCATCGAATTCAGCATCAACCTGACGATCCTGCTGTTGGGCATCGCCGCGGTGCTGGAGTGGCGCATTGTGCCGCAGGAGTCGGGGCGGCAGGCGGTCGGGCTGGCGGCCGCGCTGCTGCTCCTGCCCCTCTCCTATCTGGCGGCGACGGCGCTGGGGCGCTACCCGGCAACGCGGCTGCTGCGGCCGCTGGCCCGGCGCTGGCCGCGACTCGCTCCAGCGGCGGCCACCGTCGAAGAGAGCGAGGCGCAGGTCGGCCGGTATTTCCGCCGCGCGCCGCGGGCGTTCGGGCTGGCCGTGGCCGTCACGCTGGCCGGCTGGGGGGCGCTCATCGTCGAGTTCTGGCTGATGATCCGCTTCCTGGGCGTGGTCATGACCCCGGCGCAGCTCATCGGGGCGCTGACGGCCGCGCGCATCGCCATTCTGATCGGGCTGCCGGCCGGGTTGGGAGCGCTGGAAGCGAGCCAGACGACGGCCTTCGCGCTGCTGGGTCTGGACCCGGCCGTGGGGCTCAGCGCCAGCCTGCTCATCCGCCTGCGCGATACCGTCGTGGGGCTGTTGGGGTTGTGGTGGTGGAGCGGCCACCGCCTCCTCTCCCGCCGCAAGACGCGCGAGGGGGTTTAAAGAGCGAAGAATTAAACACGGATGAGACACGGATTTAATCGAACATCTTCAATCCGTTATATCCGTTTCATCCGTGTCCTTTCCGTGTTTAATTTCCGAAAACCTTCCCGCAAATATCGATCTGGTGGGCGATGAAGATTAGCTCGGCGGCGTCGATTTGGGCGTGGCGGTGGGTTAGCCAGGCGGCGAGGCGAGCGGGGTCAAGGTCGGGACGTCCGGTGAGGGATTGCTCGAAGAAGTGGAGGATGTGGCGCAGGAAGTACGCTTCGTCACCCGGATAGCGACCGTCGTGGGGCAAGACGAGCCAATCGGACGCGCCGGCGGCGGTGATCGTCCCACCGGCGGCCGGAATGTGCGACAGCAGCGCGCGGCCGGCGCGGCTGCCGCCCGTCGGCCGCCCTCGGTAGCGCCGCTCGTCCATCGTCCGGTGGTAGGTGGCGATGACCTGCTCATCGAAGACGGGGTCAACCGGCGGTTCCAGCGCCGTCAGGCCGTCGAAGTTGATGGTGAAGTAGAACGAGCCCCCCGGCCGCAGCAGGGCGAACAGCTCCGGCAGCAGATCGGCCGCGTCGACGAGATCGAGGAAAGCGTGGGCGATGAGCAAATCCCACTGGCGACGGCCGCGCTCCCGACGGGCGAAGTCGTGGACGTCGGTCGCCTCGAACGCCAACGCCACCAGCAGTTCCGCGCCCGACAACCGCGCCCGCGCCTCGGCGATGTTGTCGTGCTCCACGTCGACGGCCGTGTACCGGCCGCCGCGGGCCAGTAGCCCCCGCTCGGCCAGCCGCTCGATCATCGTCCCCGTGCCCGCGCCGACTTCGAGAATGTCGAGCCGCCCCGCGGGCAGTTGGGCCAGCAGCGCTTGCCAGACCGTGTGATTCAGCGAGCGGTCATCGATAGGGCGCTTGGCGGCCAGGTAGCGACTGAATGTGTACGCCATATCGTTCACTCCACGCCGGCGATCTCGACCAGAAAGCGGCGAATGCGCGTCGTCGTCTCTTCCCATGTGGGGTGGCGCTCGAAGGTAGCCCACGCCGCCGCGCCCATTCGCGCCAGCAGCGCCCGGTCGGCCGCCAGCCGCTCGATGCGCTCGGCCATGGCGGCCCCGTCCCCCGGCGGCACGAGAAAGCCGTTGACCCCGTCGGTGATGATCTCGTGGGCTGCCCCGGCTGTCGTGGCGATCGCCGGCAGGCCGAAAGCCATGCCTTCGAGATAGACGATGCCGAACCCCTCATACTGTGACGGCACAGCCAACACGTCGGCCGCCGCCAGCTCGGCCGCCAACTCGTCATCGCCGACGCCGCCGCGCCATGCCACGCGGTTGCCCAGCTCCAGCTCGGCCGCCAGCCGGCGCAGGGCACGCGCGTGGGCCGGGTCGGCCGACGGCCGCCCAACCACCACCAGCCGCCACTCGCCCCTCACCCGCGCCAGCGCCCGTAATAGCGTGTCCAGCCCCTTGCGCGGAATGAGGTTGCCGACGAACAGGAGCCGCAGCGGGCCGCCGGCTGGACGCTCAGTCGGGGACGGTGGCGCGAAGCGATCCCCGGCCGGGTAGGCGACGAGGTTAGGCTTGGCCTGCCCGTTCAGCGCCTCGGCCGCGCGACGGGTGGTGTGGCTGTTGTAGACGAAAGCGTCGACGGAGCGCAGGTAGCGCCGCTCCACCCATCCGTAGAGGCGGTTCTGCCAGGCCGGGCGGGGCTCGCTGGCGCGCAAGTGGTGGACGATGGCAACGAGTGGCGGGCGTCCGGGGCCGAGGCGGTCGTTGGCCCAGGCCAGCGACGGGTGGTTGAGCTCGTCCTGCAGCAGCACGTCGAAGCCGGCCGACATCCGCCGCAGCAGATCGGCCGAGGCGTTGTCGGCCAAATGGCGGGCGTAGGAGCGCCACGGCACGGAGATGACCGTCACCTCGTCCCCCCACCGTCGCAGCGCCGCCGCCAGTTGGCGGTCATAGAGGTAGCCGCCGGAGAGGGTGTCGAGCGAGCCGTAGATGACCAGTCCCACGCGCATGTGGCCCTAGCGGGCGAGTCGATAGGCGGCCCAGGCGATGTCGTTTTCCCAGAGCTTGACGGTGATGGCGCTGATGTTGGCCGCCCGGACGCGCTCGGAGAACGCCTCGCAGAATATCCGCGCGAAGTGCTCGATGCTGGGGTTCAGGCCGTCGAACTCGGGCAAGTCGTTGAGCGTCTTGTCCCGATAGCGGCCGACGAGCGCCTCCAGGTGGTGCTCGATGTCGACGATATCGACCAGATAGCCATGGCCGTCGAGCGTCGCCCCCTCCAGCTGCACCTCGACGGCGTAGTGATGGGAGTGCCACGCGTTCTCAGCCCCCCAATCGCCGCCGATGAGATAATGTTGCCCCACGAAATCACGTTTCACGGCTACGGTATACATCGCGAAGAACCTCCCGGACATTGCCCCGCACCAACCGGATCAGAGATAGGTGAATACGATTTGAATGGCCTCGTCCGGCGACTCGTCCAGCAGCCGGTACGCCTCGGGCGCGTCGTCGAACGACAGGCGGTGGGTGATGAGGCGCTCGGGCCGCAGCCGGGGCAGCATCTGCCAAGCCACCGCCAGCCGCCGCGCCTTACTCCAGCGGCCGAGCCATCGCGCCGACAGCGCGCTCACCTGTGTGCTGATGAGCCGCATGTGGCCGCGGTGGAAGCGCCCGCCCAGGTCGACCTGCATCGGCTTCGTCCCATACCACGAGCCGACGACGATGCGGCCGTGATCGCCGGTCAGCGCGATCGCCAGATCGAGCGCCTGCGGATTGCCCGACAGCTCATAGGTCAGATCCGCGCCGCCTGCCTCACCGGTGAGATCGCCGGCGACCTCGCCCCAAGCCTGTCGCGCCTCGTCGGGCTGGTGCGCGGCCGTGGCCCCCAGCCGCAACGCCCACTCCCGCCGCGACGCCAGCGGATCGACGGCCAGCAGCCCCGTCAGCGGAAACGCGCCCAGCAGCGCCGTGGTCAGCAGCCCGACGACGCCCTGCCCCACCACCGCCACGCGCTCGCCGATGACCGGCCGGCCATCCATGACGAACGAGGCGGCCGTCTCCACGTTGGGCAGGAAGACGGCCCGCTCGGGCGGCATGCCGTCGGGCAGCGGGTGGAGCGAGGCGACAGGGGCGATGAAGTGAGTCTCGTGGGGGTTGAAGGCGAAGACGAGGCGGCCAAGCCACGCGCCGTCCACGTCGGGGCCCAGCGCGGCCACTCGGCCCACGGCGGCGTAGCCGTACTTGATCGGGAAGCCGAAGTTGCCGCCGAGCGCGCCGATGGTGGCGTCGACGCTCATCCCGGCCGGAGCCTCACCACGATAGATGAGCATCTCCGTGCCGGGGCTGACGGCCGAGAGGAGCGTCTCGACGAGCACCTCGGCCGCCCCCGGCTGCGGAACGGCCTCCCGGCGCACTTCGGCGCGGCGCGGCGCGGTGAAGTAGAGCGAGCGCCTGTCCACGCCTTACGCCTCGATGTCGAAGTCGAAGGTAATCGCCGCCACGCCGCGAATGGTGGCGGCCACGGAGCAATACTTGTTGACCGACAGATCGATCGCCCGCTGCACCTTGGCCGGATCGAGGGCGTCGCCGGCCAGCGTGAAGTGAAGGTGGATATCGGTGAAGGCGCGGGGGGGATCGGGGTGCTGGCGGCCGTCGACTTCCACGCGCAGCCCGGTGAGCGTCTGCCGCTGCCGCTCCAGAATGGAGACGACCTCGTGGGCGGCGCACGACGCCAATCCCATCAACAGCAGGTCAACGGGATTGGCCGCCTTCCACGCGTGCCCGTTCGTCTCCTCGCCCTGCCACGAGCCGGACATGACCATCGAACCCTGCGAATCGCGACAGACGAAGAGACGGCTATTCTCCTCCATCCACTTGACGGCGACACTGCTCAAGGGCAAGCCTCCCGGCCTCGCGGCCATGCAAATTGAATCGGGGAATCAGGGCAACAGGCACGCCGGCGGCGTCACGGCAACCGACTGGCCGGTGACGCCATCAGCACACTGGCAATATTCGACGCCCTGGTCTTCGCCGGTTCCGCTCTGGCTGGCCCAGAGCCAGTAGCTGACTGACACTTTTGAGCACTCGGTGTTGAGTGGCGCATCAGGCGGCGTGTCCACCGGCCGGGCGCGCTCCAGGCCAACCCCCTCGGCCTCCGCCTCCTGCACCATGAACAAGCGCCAATAGCGCTGGTCGCCGCTGCCGAGCCGCAACTGCCCGTTCATCGCCAGCACGAAGGCGACGCTGGGCAACACCATGACCATGAGCCAGAAAAGGATGAAGAGAGCTATCAGCAGACGGCGAGTCCAGCGTTTCATAATCATTAGAGACAAACCCGGCTGAACGAGCGAGCGTCCAGCCGGGCGATAGGGCCAAACAGGTTAACGACCGACGCGCGACGCTCAGGCCGGCTCGGCGACAAGCGCTCCGGCCATGGCCTTCAAGTATAGCTCAGTCGTGTACTCTTTCACCATGCGGCGCGTGCTGAAGCGCCAGGCATTGGAGCGGATCGCCTCGCGCATCACCTCCACCCAGCCGCGCGGGATGCCGTCGCGGTCCTGGGTGTAGTAGAGCGGCACGATCTCCTCTTCGAGGATGCGATAGATCGACTGGGCGTCCCAGTGATCCTGTTCCTCGGCGTTGTCGTATTGGCGGCCGTCAATGGCCCAGCCGTTGGCGCCGTTGTATCCTTCGACCCACCAGCCGTCGAGGATACTGAGGTTGGGGATGCCGTTGAGCGATGCCTTCATGCCGCTGGTGCCGCTGGCTTCGCGCGGGCGGCGCGGCGTGTTCAGCCACACGTCGACCCCCTGCTTGAAGTAGCGGGCCGAGTGCATGTCGTAATCCTCGACGAAGGCAATGCGGCCGCCGAACTGGTTCGACTTGGCAATGGTGTACACCTGCTGGATGAGGTGCTTGCCCGGCTCGTCGGCCGGGTGGGCCTTGCCGGCGAAGATGATCTGCACCGGCCGGTGCATGTTCAGCAGGATCCTCTCCAGCCGTGCCATGTCGCTGAACAGCAGCGAGGCCCGCTTGTAGGTGGCGAAGCGGCGGGCGAAGCCGATGGTCAACGCCTCGGGATCGAGCAGCGTGCCGCCCACCATGACCTCGGTGGGGTCGCACTGACCTGTCAGCCACGAGCGACGCGCACGCGAGCGCAGAAAGGTCATCAGCTTGGCCTTCAGCGCCAGATGCACCCGCCATAGCTCCTCGTCCGGCACATCGGCCAGCCGCTCCCACAGCACCGGATCGTCGTGGCGCTCTTCCCAATGCGCGCCCAGGTATTTGTTGAAGACGTGGCGCATCTCGCCGGCCGTCCAACCGGGCACGTGGATGCCGTTGGTCACGGAGGTGATTGGCACTTCCTCAGCCGGCAGGTGTGGCCAGACGTGGTTCCACATCTCGCGCGACACCTGGCCGTGGAGCTTGCTGACGCCGTTATACTGCCCAGCCATGTGGAGCGCCAGAACGGTCATGTTGAAGGCGTCGCCCCAAGGCTCGCGGTGGTGGCCCAAGGCCAAAAACTGCTCGCGCGAGATGCCCAGTTTTCCCCAGAACCCCTGGAAATATTTATCGATCAGGTGGAACGGGAAGGCGTCGTGGCCGGCCGGGACGGGGGTGTGGGTGGTGAAGATCGACTGAGACTTGACCAGAGCGACAGCTTCGTCGTACCCCATCCCGTTGGCAACATGCTCGCGCACCGCCTCGAGCAGCAGGAAGGCGGAGTGACCCTCGTTCATGTGCAGCACGGCCGGGTCATACCCCAGCAGGCGCAGCACCCGCACGCCGCCGATGCCCAGCATGATCTCCTGGCGGATGCGCATCTCGTTATCGCCGGAGTAGAGGCGGGCCGACAGTTCTCGGTCCCAAGGGTCGTTCTCAGGCACGTCGGTGTCCATCAGGTAGAGGGGCACGCGGCCGACCTGCACCCGCCAGATGCGGGCGTGAACGTTGCGGCCGTCCATCTCCACGGCGATGCGCATCTCCCGCCCCATGCCGTCGAGCACGGGCAGGCTGGGCACGTCGTTCATGTCGATCGGGTCATAGACCGCCTCCTGCCAGCCGTGCGACGGCACGTGCTGGCGGAAGTACCCTTGTGGGTAGAGGAAGCCCACGCCGACGAACGGCAAGCCCAGATCGCTGGCTTCCTTGGCGTGGTCGCCGGCCAAAATGCCCAGACCGCCGGAGTAGATCGGCAGCGAGCTGTGCAGACCAAACTCAAATGAGAAGTAGGCGATCGTCTTGCGCGTCAGGTGGGGGTAGGTGACATGGAACCAGCTATGACCGTTCTCCATGGCGCGGTCGAAGTCCAGCAACACCTTGTTGTAGCGCCGCAGAAAGGCTCCGTCGTTGGCGCGGTCGGCCAGCGTCTCGTCGCTGATAAGCCGCAGCACGCGCACGGGGTTGTGCTGTGTCGAGCGCCACAGCGGGTAGTCAAGCCGGCGGAAGATCTCGCGCGCTTCGGCGTTCCAGCTCCACCATACGTTGTAGGCCAGCTCGGGCAACCGGCTGAGCTTCGACGGCATTCGATTGATTAACTCTTGCATAGGACTCCTGCGCTCGGCAATAGGACGCCCTCACCCTCGCCCACGGGGGGCAACGTCGTACGAAATCGAGTCGATTGCATGTCGTTCGTGGGTGGGGGAGATGCGTGGGTGTTCGGCCGCGAATCGTCAGTTGGACGGGCCGGGCCTATTGAGAGCTTGATAAGCATATTTTTGATCAACTTGCGATAGTTGATGCGTCAATGATGCTATCAATTGTATCAGGCTCGCGCGGAGGTGGCATGTATTAACGGCGCGAAGCTCAATCCTTCCTGGTTGAGCTCGCCTGAGCAGACAGGGATGTTTGCCCTACGAGTCGCTCAGTCGAACTGGACGGGGAAGCGCAATCGGCGCGGCGCTTGCGCCCGGTCGGCGGCCAGCGCGGCGATCTCCCGGCAGATCCAGTTGAACTGTTCGTCGGTCATCAGATCGTGGCTGATGAGCGGCGCGGGGTTGGTGGCGTTGATGAGGTAGAGCTCATCCCCCTGACGAACGAACTCGGTCATGTTGATCTCATAGCCGTAGACCTGGGCAATGCGGACGGCCGTCTCGGTCATCCGTTGCGCGATGCCGCTGTCCAGCCCGGTGTCGCCCTCGAAGTAACGCCCCGTCCCCAGCGAGTAGGGCATCAGCAGCGACTTCTCGCCGCCGATGACCATGCAATGGTACTGATTTTCGGACTCGATGACCTGCTGCAGGATCATCGTGCGCGTGCCGCTCTCGTCGTAGCGCTGGATGAGTTCCTCGACGTTGTTGACCCGGTGGGCGAAGCGACGGCCGCCGCTACGCACGTCCTTGAAAATAGCCGGGCTGCCGATGTAGTTGACGATCGCTTCCCAATCCATGGGATAGGTCAGATTGCGGAAGCTGTCGGGCACGGTGTCGGTGGCCACGTCCTTGTTGGGCAACACCACTGTGCGCGGCATGCGGATGTCCAGCTTGCGCATCAGCGCCCCGGCGAAGAACTTGGTGTCGTTGGTCCAGACGAAGGGATCGTTGATGACGTAGCAGCCGTTCATCGCCGCGAACTTGACGTAAGCGTGGTAGTACGGGATCTCGTGTGACATGCGGTCGATGATCACGTCGTAGGGGATCTCTTCGTCCAGGAATGTCCCCCCCATTTTGACCATCTCGGCCGCGATGCCGTCGTACTGCTCGTTGAGGATGCCCATCACAGCGTCGGGCATATCTTTTTCCCGCCCGATAATGAAACCAACCAGCTTCTTACCGTCTCGGCTCATGCTTACTCTCCCGCGATTAGTTTGGGAAACGGGTCTCTGCGGCATACCGGAGAGCAGCCGAGGCTCGGCGGCCGCTCTCCGGCAATACTATAACGAATTCCGGCGGCGCGCTCAAATTAGCGCCATTATGCCGGTGGCGGCTGGCTCAACCACCCGCTTCGGCCAGCGCGGCCTCAATCGCCTGCTGGAACACCTCAAACGGCTGCGCCCCCGAGATGAACGTGCCGCCGACGAAGAAGGCGGGCGTGCCGTCGACGCCCAAACTCGCACCGTAATCGAGATCGGCTATCACAGCCTGCTCATGCACGCCGGAGTCGAGGCAGGCGGCGAACGTCGCGCTGTCGAGGCCAAGCTCCCCGGCGTAGTCGGCGAAGATGTCGGCCGCGTCCTGCCGGCCGTTCCAGCCGTCCTGCCGCTCGAATAGGATGTGGTGCATCGCCACGTACTCTCCCTGGTCGCCGGCGCAGCGCGCCGCCTCGGCCGCCAGTTGCGCCTGCGGGTGGATGCTGCTGAGCGGGAAGTCCATGAACACGTAGCGCACCTTGCCCGTGTCGATGTACTCGGCCTGAATCTGTGGGAAGGTCTGGATGAAGTGGCGGCTGCAGAATGGGCATTGGAAGTCGGTGAATTCGACGACGGTCACCGGCGCGTCAGGGTCGCCGATGCTGTAGGCGCCGTCGACGTCGACCTCAACCGGGGCGGACGGCTCGGCCGGGGCTTGGGCCTGCTCCTGCTGGGAGACGTAGGCGTCGGCCAGCGTCCCTTCCTCGGCCAGACCAATGGCGTACTCAAACAGCTCATAGGGCTGGGCGCCGCTGATCGGGTAGCCGTCGATGAAAAAGGCCGGCGTGCCGTTGATGCCGAACGAGATGCCTTCGTCCTGGTTGTCCTGGACGGCCTGATCATACCGGCCGCTGTCCATGCAGGCGGCGAACGCGCCTTCGTCCATGGAGAGATCGGCGGCCATGCTGGCGAACACGCCCGCCGCGCCGCGGCCCAGCCCGCCCCACTCCCCTTGCCGGGTGAACAGGGCGTCGTGCATCTCCCAATACTGCCCCTGTTCCCCCGCGCAGCGGGCGGCAACGGATGCGGCTCGCGCCTCGGGATGGATCGAATCGAGCGGGAAGTCCTTGATCACGTAGCGGACGCGCCCCGTGTCAACCATTTCGGCCAACATCTGCGGCAGCGTCTGGGCCGCGTGCCGGGCGCAGTAGGGACATTGGTAGTCGGTATACTCGACGATCGTCACCGGCGCGTCGGGGTCGCCGATCTCGAAGGCCACGTCGTCCATGGCGATGGTCACCGGCGTCGGTCGGGCGGCCGGGGCTTGTGGTTGGGCCTCGGGCTGCGCGGCGACGCTGTCTCCGGCAGCAACGGCGGCGAACGCCTGATTGAAGTACTCCAGCGGGTAGGCGCCAATGACCGGCTGCTGGTTCAGGAAGAAGCTGGGGGTGCTGCTGACGCCCCGGCTCCGGCCCAGTTCGAGGTCGGCCGCCACTTCCTCAGCGTAGCGGTTCTCGGCCAGGCAGCCCGCGAACTCATTGTCGGCGATGCCGAGCTCCTCAGCGTAGCGCAGAAACACGTCGTTGGGGTTATTGTTCGACCACTCGCCCAAATTGACGAAGAGGCGATCATGCATGGCCCAATAGGCGGCCGGGCCGCTCTCGCCGGCGCAACGGGCGGCGTTGGCCGCGGCCGCGGCTTGGGGGTGAATGGAGTTGAGCGGAAAGTCATAGAAGACGAGCAGCACCTCGCCGTTGGCGATCTGGCTCTCCAAGATGCCCGGCAGCGTCTCGTTGGTGAAGCGGCTGCAATAGGGGCACTGGAAGTCGGAGAACGCTTCCATGACGATGGGAGCGTTAAGATCGCCGCGATAGGGTCGCCCCTCGTCGGTGAAGCCCACGGGAATGCCGGCCGCGTCGACTTCGGCCGCGCCGCCGGCGACGACTGGCGGGGTCGCGTCGGTCGTGGTATCGGACTCGGCGCTCTCGCCCAGGAAGGGGATGGCGCCATCGGCCGCGGGGTCGCCCGACCCGATTCCGCCCGGACTACAGGCGACGATCAGCGCGGACAATAGAAGCAGAAGCAAAATGGTAAGACGAGTGATTGTTTTAATCATGAGGGTAATCCAAAAACCGGCCATTTGGGCCCGGTTCCGGCAATGTGGTCTTCAATTTAGACAAGTCCAGAGGGGTAAACCTTACAGCTCCCCCACTAAGTATACTCGTTTGGCCGGTAAACCAGACATGTATTAAGGAATCAAAAGCGTGCCTCTTACCAAATAGTAATCGGTCGCCGCGCCGGTCGGAATATGTTAGACTCGCCTATTGAGTATTTGACTCGAACGTTTCACGATCCGAAATCCAAAATTGAGAGGTCGTTAAATCTGTGGCAAGAGTTTCCATGATATTGCTGATTCTGCTCGGGGCGCTGGTCGCCTGTCGGCAGGATGAGGCAGCCCAACAGAATACATCGGTCAATACGCCGCCGGCGGTGGCCGAAGGAACACCCGAAACCGTAGACACCGAACCCACCGAAGCCGTATCTCCGACGCCGGAACCGACGCTGGAACCGACGCCGACGATAACACCCACACCCATTCCACCCAAAGACCTGATCGTCTGCGTCGGCAGCGAGCCCGGCAGCTTATATCTCTACGGCGATGCGTCACCCGGCGCGGTGGCCGTCCGCCACGCGCTGTACGAGTCACCCTATTCGTCGCTCAATTATGACTACCAGCCGTTGGCGCTGGAGCAGATGCCCAGTCTGGCCGACGGCACGGCACGGCTGGAGACGATCGAGGCGGTCGAGGGCACAGTGGTGCTCAACGCCGCCGAGCTCGTCACCCCGCTGACCCGCAACATGGAAGTCATCAACGCCGCCGGGGAGCGTGTCACCTTCACCGGCGAGCCGATCCCGATGAGCCGGCTCGTCGTCGATTTCACCTTCCGGCCGCTGGTCTGGTCCGACGGTACGCCGGTGACGGCCGAGGACTCCGTCTTCAGCTTCCAACTGGCCGGAGACCGCACCGGGCCGCTGCTGGACGACCAGGTGCGCTACACCGTCTCCTATGAGGCCATCGACGAGCGCACAGTGCAGTGGACCGGCCTGCCCGGCTACGTCGATCCGGCCTACATGACCCACGTCTGGACGCCGCTGCCAAGCCATCAGTTGGCCGGGATGTCGGCGCAGGAGCTGCTGACGGCCGAGGAAGCGGCGCGCGCCCCACTCAGCTACGGTGCGTTCGTCGTCGACAGCTGGACGGAAGGGGAGAGCATCCGCCTCATCCCCAACCCCCACTACTATCGCGCGGCCGAGGGGCTGCCCAACCTCGACACGCTGACCTTCCATTTCCTGGAGCCGGGGAATGGAGCGCTGCCCACCGGATACGAGGGTTGCCACGTGCTGACCGACGACGTGCTGCCATTCGACACCCTGCCGGCCGTCGAGGAAGCGGCCGCCGCCGGTGAACTGGTAGAGCACGTCACCACTGCCCGCGTCATGGAACAGATCATCTTCGGCGTCGATCCGTCGGCATCGTACGAGGCCACCCACGTCCAATGGTTCGCCGACGCCCGCGCGCGGCAGGCCGTGGCCCAATGCACCAACCGGCAGGCGCTGGTGGAAGAACTCACGTTTGGCCGGGCGCAACTCATGGACACCTTCGTGCCCAATGCCCACCGCCTGCACCCCGACGACGCCGCGCAATGGGGCTATGATCCGGCGGCGGCCAATGCGCTGCTGGACGAGCTTGGCTATCTCGACAACGACGGCGACGGCATCCGCAACGACATCGGCTCCACCAACCCGTTCACCGTCACGCTGGGGACGGACAACGCTTCCCCGCTGCGCCGACAGATCATCGATTGGGTGGCCGAGGATCTGGCCGAGTGCGGCATCGAGGCCGTGCCCTTCGCGCTGGAAGTCGGCGCGTGGTTCGCCCCCGGCCCCGAGGGCATGGTGTTCGGCCGCAAATTCGACTTGGCCCAATTCGCCTGGCTCAACCAGATCCAGCCCGACTGCGGCCTGTACTTGACCGAACACATCCCCGGCCCCGTCGACGGCGGCTTCAACGGCTGGCAGGGGGTCAACGTCTCCGGCTGGTCGAACGAAGCGTATGACGCCGCCTGCCGTGCGGCGCTGCTTCTCTTGCCCGGCCAGGACGGTTACGAGGAAGCTCACCAGGAAGCGATGCGTATCTTCGCCAACGAACTGCCGGCTCTGCCGCTGTTCACGCGCATGCGCCTGGCGGCGACGACGCCCAGCGTGCTCAACTTCACGCTCGACCCGACTCAGCCGTCCCCGCTGTGGAATGTGTTTGAGCTGGATTTGACGCATGGAGGTTCATAAGCGTACACGATGACCGACAGGACGCCGCAAGGTGGAGACGGCCGCTATTTAATAGCCGGACTGGGCAATCCCGGCCGCACCCACCTCTACAACCGCCACAATCTGGGCTTCATGGTCGTCGATCGTCTGGCCGCGCGCCACAACATCGAGACGAAGCGCGTGCAGACCAAGGCGCTCATCGGCACCGGCCACATCGCCGGGCGGCCGGTCATTCTGGCCAAGCCACAGACGTTTATGAACCTGAGCGGTGAGGCGGTGGGGCCGTTGATGAACTACTACAAGATCCCCATGGGCAACCTGTTGGTCATCTACGACGAGCTCGACATCCCGTTTGGGGTCATTCGGCTGCGCGAGAAGGGCGGGCCGGGAGGCCACAACGGGATGCGCTCCATCATCCAGCACGTCGGCTCCGACTTCGCCCGGCTGCGCGTGGGCATCGGCCGCCCGCCCGGCCGCATGGACCCGGCGGCGTTCGTTCTGCAAGACTTCGGCCGCGACGACCTGCCGCTGGTGAGCGAGATGCTGTCGACGGCCGTCGAAGCGGTAGAGTCGTTCATCGAAAACGGCATCGACCTGACGATGTCCCGGTTCAACGGCCCTGTCGGCGCTGAGGCGGCAGGATAACTCATGAATATCTCCGGCCTGCTCGATTTACTGGATGAAATCCCGGCCTTCGCCCGGCTGACGGAGATGCTCGCCGGCGAGGAAGGAGCGAGCGATCTGCTGCCGCTCGACCTCGACCGGGGCACACGGCCGCCCGTCGTCGCCCAGCTGTACCGGCGGATGGCCACGCCCCGCCGCGCGCCCATCCTGCTGCTGACGGCTCGTGTCGACGCGGCCGCCCAGTGGCATCAGGCGCTGGAGACGTGGTTGCCGGCGGGCAGCCCGCTGCTGCGCTTGCCGGAGCCGACGCCGCTGCCCTATGACCGCGGCCCGTGGAGCGACCGCACGCGCCAGGGGCGACTCAACGTGCTGGCGAGCCTCATCGCCGGGCAACACCCGCTCATCCCCGCCGCCGACCCGCCCCTGCTGGTCATCAGCTCTATCCGCGCCTTCCTGCAAAAGACATTGCCCAAGCGTCGCTTCGTCACGGCCACCCGCGTGTTGCGCCCCGGCCAGGTGCTCGACCTGGACAAGAGCCTTGCGGGCTGGGTCGACATCGGCTACGAGCCGGCCAGCGTCGTCGAGGCGGCCGGGCAGTTCAGCCGGCGCGGCGGCATCATCGACATCTTCCCCGCCGCGGCCGACATGCCGGTGCGTATCGAGCTGTTCGGCGATGAAGTAGACACGATGCGCTATTTCGACCCGACCACCCAACGCTCGCTGACGCCCAGCGATGAGCAGCCCGCACCCAGCGGGGTCATCATCACCCCCGCTCGCGAGGTACTGCCCTCGGCCGCGCGCGAGTTCGTCGAGCTGTGGGCCGACGAGCCGCTGCCCCCTGAGAACAGCTTGCCGTCGTGGCGCGACGACCTGGCCAATCTGCGCGAGGGCACGCCCTTCCCCAATCTGGAGTATTACCTGTCGCTCGTCTACCACCGGCCGGCCACCCTGCTCGACTATCTGCCGCCGGAGTCGCTGATCATCGTCGAAGATTGGGAAGAGTTGAAGACGACGGCCGATGAACTGCTGGCCCACGCCGAACAGATCGCCGCCGAGCAGGAGAGCCTGCCACCCGGCTACCAAAGCCCCATCTTCACGTGGGACGAGATCGCGTCGGAGCTGGCCTGGTGGCAACCTCTCGTATTGGGCGAGAACGGCCCCGGGAAAGGGGACAGCGAGGAGCCGATCTACGTCGAGCTGGGCGAGGCGTTTGACCCCGGCCCGCGCTATGGCGGTCAGGTGCGGCCGCTGCTCAACCACCTGAAGCAGACCCGCCGCGAGGGGGAGCGCGTCGTCGTCTTCAGCCGCCAGGCGACGCGACTGGCCGAGCTGTGGGGCGAGGAAGGGGGCACGCTCATCCGCACGCTGGAGCCGCTGACCCAGGCCGGCGACTCCGAAACGGTCGAACCGGTGGTGACGGCCATCGACGCCGGGACGGGACGCACGGGCATCGCGCCGCTCGACACCCTGCCCGATGTGCCGCCGCGGGGCAGCATCACCTTCGTGCAGGGCAGCCTGGCCGAAGGGTTCACGCTGGTGCGCCAGGAAGACCACCATGTGCTGCTGCATCTACTGACCGACGCCGAGATTTTCGGCTGGAGCCGCCCCGCGCCGCGTCGCCAGCGCAAGGCTCGCTCGACCGCGCCCGAGGCGTTTTTCGCCGACATCAAGAGAGGGGATTACGTCGTCCACCTTGACTATGGCATCGGCAAATTCGAGGGGCTCGTCGTTCGCAGCCTGGGCGGCACGGAGCGCGAGTATCTGCTGGTGGAGTACGCCAACGGCGATACGCTCTACGTGCCCGTCCATCACGCCGACCGGCTGGGCAAATGGATCGGCCCCGATGACGCCGAGCCGGCGCTCAACCGGCTGGGGGAGCGCACCTGGACGCAGGCCAGGGCCGCGGCCCAACGCTCGGCCGACGAGCTGGCCCAGGAGCTGCTCGATCTCTACGCCACGCGCGAGACGATCCCCGGCCACGCCTTTCCCAACGACACCGACTGGCAGGCGGAGTTGGAAGCGTCCTTCCCCTACCACGAGACGGAAGACCAGCTGCGCGTCATCAGCGAGGTCAAGGAAGACATGGAGCGGGCCAGCCCCATGGACCGGCTCATCACCGGCGACGTCGGCTACGGCAAGACGGAAGTCGCCCTGCGCGCCGCGTTCAAGGCGGTCATGGACGGCAAGCAGGTGGCCATGCTCGTGCCGAAGACGATCCTGGCCCAGCAGCATTACACCACATTCACCGAGCGCCTGGCTCCTTTCCCCGTCTCGGTAGAGATGCTGTCCCGCTTCCGCACCCCCACCCGGCAGCGGCACATCATCCAGAACCTGCGCGAGGGCAAGCTCGACATCGTCATCGGCACCCATCGCCTGCTGTCCGACGACGTCTCGTTCAAAGACCTGGGATTGGTGATCATCGACGAAGAGCAGCGCTTCGGCGTGGCCGACAAAGAGCGGCTGAAGCAGTGGCGCACCGAAGTCGACGTGCTGACGCTGACCGCCACGCCCATTCCGCGCACGCTTCACATGGCGCTGACCGGCGTGCGCGACATCAGCATCATCGACACCGCCCCGGCCGAACGGCTGCCGGTAGAGACCTACGTCGGCGAGGCGGACGAGTCGCGCATGCGCACGGCCATCCTGCGCGAGTTGGATCGCGGTGGACAGGTGTTCTTCGTCCACAACCGCGTGCAGAGCATCCACATCATCCGCAAGCAGCTGGAGAAGCTGGTGCCCGAGGCACGCGTCGTCGTCGCCCACGGCCAGATGAGCGAACGGCAGCTGGAGAAGATCATGGTCGACTTCGCCGAGGGGAAGGTCGACATCCTGCTGAGCACGACGATCATCGAGAGCGGTCTCGACTTTCCCAATGCCAACACGCTCATTGTCGACCGGGCGGAGCAGTTCGGCCTGTCGCAGCTCTACCAGTTGCGCGGCCGCGTCGGCCGGGGCTCACGCCGCGCCTATGCCTACTTCTTCCACGCTCCCTGGCGGCGTCTGACGCCCGACGCCCAGGCCCGCCTGGAGACGATCGCCGAGCACACGCAGCTCGGCTCCGGCTACTACATCGCCGTGCGCGACATGGAGATTCGCGGGGCGGGCGACTTTCTGGGTGGCGAGCAGAGCGGCCACATCTCGGCCATCGGCTTCGACATGTACACCCGCCTGCTGACGAAGGCCGTCAAGCGGCGCACGGCGGAGCTGCGCGGCGAGGCTGTGCCGGCCGAGCAGCCCGACAACGTCCTCATCGACCTGCCGCTGGCGACCTACATCCCCACTGACTACGTGCCCGACGCCCAGCTGCGGCTGCGGCTCTATCGCCGCATGGCGACGCTCGACACGCTGGCCGAGATCGACGAGATGGCCGCCGAGCTGGCCGACCGCTTCGGCCCCATCCCCGACCCGGTTCACAATCTGCTCTACCAGATCCGCATCAAATCGCTGGCCCAAATGGCCGGCGTCAGCGGCGTGGTCACCGAGGCGGGGCAGATCCGCATCCGCATCGAGGAGCTGGGCGGCATGGATCGCTATCGCCTGCAGCGCTTCCTGGGTGAAGGCGTCCGCGTCAGCAAGAGCGCCGTTTGGCTGAAGAAAGAGCAAGGCACCCACGAGTGGCAGGTGGAACTGGTGCAGATTTTGGAGAAGTACCGGCAATTTGAGCGGGAGGACGAGCAGGCCGACGCCGGCGGCCCCGAGCCGGACCCGGCCGACGAAGGAACAGCAGCGGCCGCCGGCTAGCTCCCGGCGGGGACTAGATTCACGGAATTCCCAATGGATATCAAGTTTTTTGACGACCCCCTGGAGCAACCGCGCGGACGGGAAGACGTTCGCATCAAGCAGATCGGGCTGCACATTCATCCCGATTTGCGGCGGATGATGTTTGGGGTGGAGTTGACGCCGTTCAGAGAGCGGCCGTCGATTGAGGTCAACCTGCGTAACGGCGAGGGCGCGCCCGCCGGGACGCTCCATGTCATCGAGACGCTGACCCCCAATTTCAGCCTGACGATGCATCTGCGCGACGCCGAGACGACGAACCCGTACACGCTCGCCGCCACGATCTTCTATTCGTTTCCCGAGAAAGAGGGACGAGAGGTCATCGAGCGGCGCGAGGTAGCGTTCGAGATCACCCAGCCGGGCGAGCTGCTCTTCAAGTTCGAGGAGTAAAGGGCGCGCTCAGGCGAGCGCTTCGGCGTCGATTTGTTCCCGCTCGACGAGACGGCGCAGTTTGTTCTTGGTCTCTCGCCAGCCGATCTTCGACAGCCCCAGCTTCTGGCGGATGTCGTCCTGTTCCACGTTGTCACGCCAATCCTGCATGGCCGACGCCCACCGCAGATTCTCGAACGACAGCACGCCGCTGGGCAGCTCGGCCGCCGCGGCGATGTCGTGGAGAATGTACTCCAGGTTTCGCGCCGTGCAGGTGAACAGCGTATCGGTCGGCTGATATTGGGCCATATACTCAGCCAGCACGTCGAGCCACTCGGGATCGAGCGGCAATTTCCGCTCCTTGTAACGCAGTCGCGGGTTGGCGTAGCGTACGTACAGCATGGGGTTGTCGGGGTCGCTGTCGTCGATGTGGTTGGGGACGATGGCCATGGCTTCCCCCTTCTTGATCCCCGTCTTCAGCAGCAGACTGAGCAGCAAATAGGGGCGCGCGTCCGGTTTGCGCTCGTCGTCGCCGGCGCGCCATGCCTGGGCCGCGACCAGCGCTCGCTCCACATCCACCTCTTGCGGCGCTTCCGGCAGCGGGCTGCTGACGCTCTGCTGGATGACGGCCGTCGACGGGTCTTGCGGCAAGACGCCCGTTTCGTGCAGCCAGCCGAAGAACACCTTCAGCGTCGTCACGCGACGGGCATAAGACTTGGGGCTGCACGGTACGCCCCGCTCCGACGTGAGCCAATGGAGAAAGTCGTTGAGGTTTTTGGTGCCGATATCACCGATAGGCGTGCCGATGCCGATGTAGCGGCCGAGTAACCGGATGTCGCTGACGAAGGCTTTCACCGTGTTAATGGAGAACCCCTCGTCCTGCATGTACCGCTCGAATGTGCCCAGCGCGGCCTGCAAAGAAGCGTCGGCCGTCAGCGCCGTTCCCTTGAATTCATTGCTCTCTTCCGGCGTATCGTGGAAAAGTTCACGCTGTCCTGAGTTGTCCATTTCGCCTCCCATTTTGTCGGGATATATTATTATGCGAAATTGTAGAACAGGTGAAACCTCCTGTCAAGCTCAGGGCGTGGCACGGACATGGAGCGAATAGGGTGTGGTGCCGTTTGTCGGACCGTCATTGATGATCCAGATGTAGTACCGCTTGGCCGGCTGTCGCCCCATAGACACGATCTTGTCCATCGCATCGGAACCGTTGTTTTTGACAATGACCAGGTTGCTGCTGCAATCGATGCCCGGCTGCCGCTCGGCCCAGACTATGATTTGCCCCTCGCGTGGGGTAAAGTTGCGCAACTCAACCGTCAGGTTCATCTCTTGGGGCAGATCGAAGTAGAACCAGTCATCCTTGTCTTCGGCCCTGAACTGGTTGGTCTGGTTCAGGTCGACACCGAGCGCTTGCTTGCAGTTGTTGTTCGGTTCTTCGGGCCGATTGCGGACTTGTAGCGCGATAGGCAGGTAGAAACGAACGGCCGGCGCTTCCTGAATCGCCAGCGACGTGATACTCGGCTCGCTATGAGTGGTTAGGCCGTCATAGACAATGAACTCAATGTGCCGCGTCGTCCTATTTGGAGCGACAGACGTATTGTTGTAAGTGACAGTGCGCAACACCTTCTGGTAATTGGCGATGCTATCCGCGCCGGTCAGTTTCAGCACGCCGGTGGCATGGTCAAATTGCCTGGTGATCGCCGTTCCGCTGACATTGGCCGTCAGGATCTCGCGCTGGTCGTCGAGCAGGTTCGTAATGCGAACTGTCGCGGAGCGAAGTGTGGTGTTGTCAACATCGGAGACCGTCATGCTCTCGGCCGTGAGCGGCACGGGGCCGCGGTTGATGAAGTATGCGGTGGAAAAGTTGAGGCCCGACGAAACGCCGTTCAGATCGACCTCCGGCAGGTCATTGACTGGTTGAACCTGGACGAAGATAGTTGACGGCGGACGGCTACCCTGGTTGTCGGCCACCGAAAGCTCGATTATGCGCTGGGAGGCATCGGGGTCTTGCGAGGTGTTGATGTACACCAGCGTGCGCAACACCTGCTGGTAGGCGAAGGGCGACGCCGCGCCGGTCATCTCCACAACGCCGTCCTCATACGAGGCGACGATGTTCGTGCCCTCAGTGGTGACCAGCAGCGACTCTGCGTCGCCGTCCTGCGGGTTGACCAGGCGAGCAGTGGCTGACGCCAGCAGCGGGCTGTCGACGTCGGTCACTGTCAGCGACGCGCCGGTCAGCGGCAGCGCGCCGGAGTCTTCGATGTAGAGCAGAGGAGCATCCGGCAGCCCTTCGATGAGCGGCAGGTCATTCACGGCGGTGATATCGGTGGTGATCATGTTAATCGCCGTGCTGAAAGCGGTGGCGCCGCCGTTGGTCGACACGTCCACCCCGCGCTGGCCGTTGTTGCCGCTGGTGCGGTCCCATGCGCGAATGGTCAGCGGATCGGATTTCCCGGCGAAGTCGGGCACGGGCACGTAGCGCAGCCAGGCCGTGTCCGGCAGCAGCAGCGCGGCCGTGTTGGACACCGTCCCAACTGGCAGCCAGGCGGCCTGGTCGGCCGGCGGATCGCTGAGTGTGTACTGCCATTGCCCACTCGTTGAGCCCGCGTCGATAACGGCCAGCCCTTCCAGCGAGGCTTCGTCGAGGTCGGTGATCGGATCACCGGCAGCGGCCAGGATCTGGCTGATGCGCTGGCCGGGCGGCTGTAGCGTATCCTCGGGAATGGCCGGCAGCGTCAGCACCGCGGCGCTGTCGAGCACCGGCGCGCTGTTAGTCAGGCTCACTCGGATGGTGCTGGTTCTGGGCAGGCTGTCGTTTGTGCCGTCATTGGCCACAACGGTCACCGTTCGCGTTACCGTTGAGGGGTTGGGAGAGTTGTTGGCGTATGTCGTCTGGCGCAGGGCCTGCTGGAAGTTGGACAGCGTGTCGGGGCCATTGAGCACCAACATGCCCGTCGCCGGGTCATAGGCCGTCACCCTGATGGAGCCGATAACAGGCGCGGCCAAAACCTCAGCCGCGCCGTCGGGCCGGTTGTCCAGCGTGACGACCAGCTTGGCCAATTGCTGATTGTCGTTATCGGTGATTGTCGCCGTGGGGGCGGCGATGTTGGTCGGCACACCCCCCTCAAACGCTTGCGCCGAGTGATCGAACCCCGGTTCCGGCCCGTTCAAGTCCACTTCGGGCAGATCATTAACCGGCAGGATTTGGATCGTCACCATCTCCGAAGCGACGCTGAAAGCCGTGGTACCGCCGTTGATCGACACGTCCACGCCGGTGGAGCCATTCGGCCGCCCGCCCGACTGGTCCCAGGCCCGGAACAGGAAATTGGCCGAGCCGGAGAAGTTCGAGTTGGGCACGAAACGGATGCGCGACTGCCCGTCGAGCAGCGTGGCCGACGTGTTAGACACCGACACGAACGGTTGCCACGTTTTGCCGGCGTCGAGCGAGTATTGCCACACCCCATTGCTGGACACAGCCTCGATGATCGCCATCCCTTCGGGGCTGTTTTCGTCCACATCGGTAATGCGATCCTCGCCATTGGTCTCGGCCGATTTAATGATGCCGGTGACGGAGTTGCCACTGGAGTTCTGATCATCCTCGTTGATCGGTGTCATGACCATATCGCCGGTGTTGTCCAGGACGGGCGCGTCGTTGACGGCTTGGATGGCCACGGTGCTGATCGCTTTGGCGCTAATTTCCGAGCCGTCGCTCACCGTCACCTCCACAACGCGGTCGGTGATGTCGGGCGACTGTGAGAGATTATTATAGGACAGGGTGCGCAACACCTGCTGATAGCTTTCAACCGAGGCGTTGCCTTTGATATTCAGTTCGCCGTTGGAAGACGTGTATTTGATGTCCAGTCCCGTCGAGCCTGGGTCGGCCCAGAGGGATTCATCTTTGTCGTCGGGGCGGTTGGTCAACACAGCCTTGGCCGCGGTCAGAGTACCCTTTTCACCGTTGTTGACCGTCAGACCGGTGGTGTTGACGATCGGTTCATACCCTTCATCTTCGGTGAACGTCGCGCTGGAATTAATGCCCGGCTCGGCGCCGTTCAGGTCGAGGACCGGCGCGGTCGGGGCCGCCAGCGTCAGATTGACCAGCAGGATCAGCAATAGAATGGGGGTTGCTATTATTGGTGACAGTGTTGTCACGACTCGTCGGTAATTAGTAATCATCAGAATTAACAGCGGTGCAATTCAATCAGCTAACGGAAAGCGACGGGCCCTAACTAACTTCGGACACCGGTGCGAGGGCCTCGCGGGGGCCGGTCGAGCAGATCATGGTGATGTTGTCGGCAGAGGCGGTGGCGTGCGCGTCGGCTCGATGATCGGTGGGTCGGTCGGCTCGGCCGTGGGGGCGGGCGGGGATGTCGGCGGCGGCGGCGCGGTGGGCAACTCGAGGCCGGGGTTGGCCGGCGTCAGCGTGACGATGGGAGTGATAATGACCGCCACCGTCGGCGTGCGTGTGGGTGTCGAGGTGGGCAAGGGTGTCGCCGGCACGGTGGCCGCCACGGGTATCGCCGCCAGTTCTTCGGGCGTGAAGAGTTCCACCACGGCCGCGGCAATCCAGCCGATGCGCTGATCGGCCGTCATCACCAGAAACCATGGGTTTTCCTCGTCGTTGTTCCAGGCCAACAGCTCGAGAAGATCGCCCCCGGCTACCGTCCCCGCCAACGGGTAGTTGACGCCCGGCCCGCGCCGCATGTTAACGAGGTTGAAAAGCACGTGAACAGACGGCAGCTCCGGCGGCGGCGAGGTGAGAGTTGACGCGGGGGGCTGGGTCGGCGTGGTCGATGGCGTGCTGGTGTTTGTGGCTTCGGCGGTGGCCGTACGGGTCTGGCCGGGGGCGATAATGACGCCGGTGCGGGTATCGGTCGGCTGGCTACCCACGTCTTCACCTCCGCTACCGCCGGCTGCGGCGGTCGGCTCGGGGCTGGGGGTGGATTGCGGAGGCGGGTCGGTCGGGGACGTGACCACACCGGCCATTTCGGTTGACGGGGCGGTTATCGCGGCCTGCGTCTCGCCCGTGGCCCCATTACTGCCCGAGAAAATATTCTGGGCCACCAGACCAACCGCGCCCAACAGCAGGATGACGAGCACAGCGGGCAGGAGCCACGCCAGCGAGCGGCGGCCGGCCCCGGCGCCAAGCGCCTTGCCATTGGCCGTCCCCAGCCGCGCTTCTTCGGCCGCCAGCGCGCCGTCCAGCGCGGCGGTGAATGCTTCAATCGTCTGGTAGCGGCCGCGCGGATCCTTGCGCAGGCTGCGGTTGACCAGGTCGTAGGTAGCCTGGCTCAAATCCCCTCGCTCCCGTTCCAGAGGCGTCGGCCGCCCGAAAAGGCGGGTCAACACGGTGTCGTGCAGCGTGTTCGGCCGGCTCGGCGCGTGCCCGGCCAGCAGATGATAGAGCATCGCGCCCAGTGAGTACACGTGGCCGGCGGCCGTCACATCGCGCCCCCCTCGCTGTTCGGGCGAGAGGAAGGCCGAACCCGAGCCGTTGGCCTGGATAGACCGCCCTCGGTTGGCGCGCTCAGATGGAATGAACAGATCGATGAGGACAACGGAGTCGTCAGACGGCGAAGTAACGCTCTTCAGCAAGACGTTGTCGGGCTGCAAGTCGTAATGGTACAGCTCCAGCCGCTCGGCCAACAGCAGCGCGTCGGTCAGTTGGCGAATGAGCTTCAGGGCGTAGATGGGGTGGGCCGGGGAATTGCGCTGGGCCAACTGCTCCAGCCGGTGGGACAGCGGATAGCCGTTGATCGCCGCCTGGGCCACATAGGGCGCACCGTCGGCCACCTTACCAATATGCAGAACCGGGGCGATATTCGAATGACGTACCTGGGCGATGGCCCGGGCGCGATTGACGAACCGCCCCGAAAACGAACTGTCCTCGGCGTACTCAGGGCGTAAGATATCGAGCCGTACCTGGCGGTCGATATCTACATCGTATGCCTGAAACAAGTCCGTATAATGCTTCTCGGCGATGTGTTGTTCAATTTTGTATTGATCCAGAAGATCTTCGAACAAACTCGCAACAGCCATTTAAGTTCTACGCATTAGCCTCCCGGCTTTAAAACCACAGCCCGATGCCGATACGTTGGCGCCGCCCCGGCTCCCATGATGAAATGACTGCGACAGGCCGCACATATACAGAGATACCGCTATTCTAGGCGACGAATATGAAGGTTTTACTTAAGGTGTTAATTTGTCCTAGTAATTAATCCATAGAGATCGGGCACATTGGATGGCCCGTCGTTAATGATTTGTATGTAGTATCGTCCCTGGGGTAGTTGACCCAGGTCCATCGTGTTGTTCAGCTGCAACTGGGGCCTTCTGGCCTGCACTTTCTCGCAATTGGGAATCGGCTTGCCTGGAGTCGTGTCATCGTAGCGAATAACCATCTGGCCCGCACGGGGCACGAAGTTGGTCAATTCAATAGTCACCCGGTGGCTTTGCGTCAGCTCAAACACGTAGTAATCCTGATCGGCGGGATATTTCGCCGGCGGCCGGACGAAGTATTGGCGGTTCAAGGACATTGGATGCGCGTTGGCACAGCTGTTGTTCGGCTCCACTACAGGATCGTTGTCATCCGTGACGTTGGGCATGAAGATTTGCTGCAACGGCTGCTCGATGATGCTGACCGTGGCCGCGCCGCTGCCGGTCAGGGTGTTGGGCGTCGGATCATCGTCTACGGCCTTGACGTTGACGGTTCGTGTCCGTTGCTGGCCGATTTGCCCCGACACTTCGGCCGTGAATTGGCATTGGTAGGAGAATCCGGGCAATATGCCCACCACCGGCAGCTCGCATGTTCCCTCGCCGTCCAGATTCCCCAGGAACTCGTCGGTCATCTCGGTGATGGTGATGGCGTCGGCAGGGCTGGTATTGACTACCTGGACGCTGAAATTCACCGGCCGGCTGGGCGGATTGATGAAGGAAGGCTCGGCCCCCAGCGAGACCGTCATCGACGAGGGCACATTGGTGATCGTGACGGCGGCGTCAGCGGTGGCGACAACTTCGACGTTGTTCCGGCTGACGGCGCTCGCCGTCAATGTGTCCACGAACTGCGAAGGCTGCCCGTTGACCGGCCCGACGAAGGAGCAGGTGAATGTGCCGCCGTTGGGCAACAGCGTAAGGTTTGCGCCGCTCAGGCAGCTATTGGCCCCCGCTTCAATGAGGTCATTTCCCGCGTCAAGCAGATTGCCGAATTGGGCGGAATTCAAACTCTTGATCGTCAGCGGCGGGCTGCCGGTGTTGACGAGCGCCACGTTATAAGTCACCAGGCCACCCGGCTCGGGGAGTGACGCTATGTCGGAGGTCATCGTCGCTTGCAGGCTGGCCATGTCGATCCAGGCGATGTCGCTGGCTCGGTATAGCTCGGTGGTAACGAGGTCACGGCCGGTGACGGTGATGATCGAGGCGATGGACTCCTGCACGTTGGTCATGGAGCACACGTAGGGGAGCGAATCGCCCGCCGGGATGACGACGACCAGCGTTGGATCTCTATCGCAATCCTCGATCAGTGCGTCATCAACTTCCTCCAGCAGCATCGGAAAGTCAGACGTATTGAAGATAGTCACGTTGAAGTGGGCCGTGCCGCCTTTCTCGATTGTCTGTGCTTGTGGAGTCTTGGAGATGCGGAGATCGGGATTATGTACCTTGACGAAGGCGTTTGACTGATGACTGACGGGCGTGTCGGCGGACGTCCCGTTGGCAGTCAGCACATTGAGGTAGCTCTGGCCGACGGCGTTGCGCGTGCAGGTGAAGGATGTCGACTGGCCGGGCTCCAGCGTGCCGAGGTCATTGCGGTTGCAATCGGGGCTGGTGGCGTCGGTGACGCTGACGGCCGACAGGGCTATGGAGCCGGTGTTGGTGATCGAGACGGTGAATGTGGCGTTTCCGCCCGGGAAAAAGTCCTGCAAGCGGGGCTTCTGTCCGGATAGAATCTGGGGGCCATTGGCGCCGGCCGCGGCCGGCGTGGTGTCGGTCGGCGACTCGGCCGCCAACCGCGCGCTACCCATAATGCCCACCAGAGCGGCCATAACCAGGCCCACGATTACAATAACCAGGAACGATCGTTGGCTACTTCTCACGTCGCGATTTCCTCATACCACTTAGGAACCCGCCGGCGTGCCGGCGGGTTCCAATCTAAAACTCGTCAATTCAAACGGATAACCGTTACGTTCCGATCCTTGCCTGGGGATTGTTTGCCCGCCGGGCTAGGGTGTCGTCTGTACGTAAAGGTTGTAGGGCGCGGACGAATCCAGTCCCTCTTTAGCAAGCACCCAGATGTAATAGGTCGTGCCGGGCTGCAGGTTTGACAGGACGATCTCTCGATTGGGCACAACCCCTCGGTCACCGTTGTGGCCGATACGGCTGGGATTGGTGCAGGTGCCCGTGTAGATGAGCAGCTGCCCTTCCGTCGCCAGGAAGTTGGTGAGCCTGATTCGGACATCGCCTGCGGCGCTGACCTGGAACTTGTACCAATCGTCGTTGTCATCGGCGTAGAAGTAGTTGTTCATGTTGGCGCTGATGGCCATCGCCGAGCACGCGCCATTGTTAGGCTCGCCGGCGCGCGACATCTTGGCTACCGACGGCAGCATGATGGTGAGCTGGCTGGTGGCGGTGATGCGAATGTCCACCGTGTCAGTCGCCTGCAGCGAGTCGGCCCGGGCCGTGACGGTGCGCGTATCGGTGCTGCCCGCCTGGCCGGTGATATCCGCGCTGTAGATGCAGGTGTACTCCGCATTGGCGCCGATCTGTCTTGGCAGCTCGCAATTCCCCTGACCATGCAGATTGCCAAGTTTCGAGTCAGCCAGCGAGTCGAGCGTCAGGGCGGAGCCGGTGTTGTTGGCCACGCGGACGGTGATGTTGACCGTGCCGCTCGGCGCGACGATCGTGTTCGGCGCGGCCGTCAGATTGACTTCCAGTGCGGCGAAATCGCCGACGCTGACGATGGCCGAGTCGGACACATTCACCACCCGGCCGCCTTCATCTTCGGCCGCGGCCGTGATGACGTTGGTGATGAGCGGCGGAACAGCGTTGACCATCACCCGATAGGAGCAGGTGCGCACCTCGCCGGGGGGAACAGCCAGCGCCAGACCGGTGCAGGAGTTATCGCTGACGGCGTTGTTGGCCGGATCGAGCAGGTTGCCGTGCAGGCTGCTGCTCAGGCTGGTCAGCGTCAGCGGCGCGATGCTGGCATTGGCCAGCGTCATGCTGTACTCCACCTCTGTGGCTGTGCCGGTGGGGATCTCGAACGGCGAGGAGAAGGCGTCGAGCGTCAGATTGAGGACCGACACCGTTTCGATGTCGAAGTCGTCGGTCTGGATCAGCTCATCGATCAGACCCGTAACCTGTACCTCGATCTTGAACGATTGCTGCACGTTGGGAATGGTGCAGTTGAACTTGCTCTCTTTACCCGCGGGCAGACTGCCGATTGTCTTGTCGCACGCCGGGGCGGGGACGTTGTCCGTGGGCGAGGCAATGGCGGCGGCCAGATCGTAATTGATAAACGCCTTCACCTGCACATCGGTCAGATCAATTTCGCTGGGGTTGAGGATGGTGACGACGAATTGCGCGTCTTGTCCCTTCACCAGGATGTTGCCGACACCGGCGACGGAGGCGATGTCGATAGCCATCTGCCGCGGCACGCGGACGACGCCGGTATCGTCATCGGTCACTGTGCTGTTGACGATGACATCGGTGGCCGTCACCTTGACCAGGTTGTCGATACGGCCCTGCACGTTGGGCACGAGGCAGACGTAGGCGGGCAACGATTTCCCGGCGGCCAGCGTCTCGAACCCATCGCCGCCGCGGTTACAAGCCGGCACCTGCTCGGACGTGATGAAAATGTTCTTCAGATCGACAGCGCCGGTGTTCTTCACGTTGATGGTGAAGGCAGCCGTGCCGCCGCGGGCCACGGGTTGAATGGACGGCGAGACGGTGATCTCGATTCGGGGGTTGATGACGGCGATCTTGGCGAAGGCGTCGTTGCTGTTGTCTTCGCCGTCATAGACGTTGAATTGCACGCTGCGCTCGGACGTGTCAGGGTTGGTCACGTCGGGCAAAATCCGGTATTTGACCGTCTTTAGCACCTTCACGAAGTCAGCGATGGGGGCCGGGCCGTCCAACTGTAACATACGGTTCGAGCCGCTCATCGAGAGGCTGGCCTTGATGTTGGTACCGGTGGTGTCGGCGCTCAACTCCTCCTTCGCGCCGTTCTTGGGCTCAATCACGATGACCGTCGCGTACTCCATGGTATCGCTGTCCACGTCGGTCAGCGTCAGGTTCTGGCCGGTGATGGCCACGGGTGGGCCACCGGCGACGAAAGTCGTCTGGAAATTGACGCCCGCCTGACCTCCGTTCAGGTCCAGCACGGGCGGGTCATTCTCGGGCTCGACGTTCAGGATGACCTGCGCAGCCTGGTTGGAGAAAACCTGGCCGTCGGAGCCGTTCCAAAGGAAGCTGTCCTGGCCGTTGAAGAATTGATTGGGAACGTAGCGCAACTGGCCCAGCACGCCGGCGTTGATCTGGTCGTTGGCGTTCACATTGTTGTTGCCCAGTCGCAGCGTGCCGTTTTTAGGCACAGTGACAATGCGCACCATTTGCAGCGAATCACCATCGACGTCGAAGAAGGCGCCGGTGAAGTCGGATACCTGGAAGTTGATGGAGATGCCCTCAAGGCCGGTCATCACCACATCGGTCAAGGTCGGCGCGTCGTTGAGGGCTGTCACTGCGATGGTAACTGTGGCCGGCGTGGCGGCATACGACTCGCCGTCTGACCCATTCCACTGGAACGACGTGGAGTCGCCGCCCCAATTCGTATCGGGCTCAAAGGCCAACGTATCGAGCTGCACGGCGGGGATGTTTTGGTTCACCGTCACGACAGCATCACCCAACAGGAGTTTACCGTTGGCCGGCAGCGTCATAATGAGAATGTTGGCTAGATCGTCGCCGTCCGGGTCGCTGAAGTTGGAAGTGAAATCGGACAACTTGAAATTATAAGGCTTGTCCTCATCAGTGGTCCTGGAGAAGCTCGTGACAGTGGGCGCGTCATTGACCGAGTCCACAGTGACCTTGAAGGTCGTCTCGATAAACCGACTCGAATTCGGCACGCCGGGGATGCCCTTGTCCGTGGCTCGGACCTTCAACGTCGCCTCGCCGGAGGCGAAGGGCTTGTAGGTCAGCGTCAATGTCGCCTGCTGGGCGTTGACCGTGACACTTTCGAACAGGTCTTCGTTACTGTTGTCCATCACGGCGTAGGTCAGCTGCTTCGGATCGTCTTCCTTGTCGTTGAAGTGTTCGAACAGGTTGATCGTCGTGGGGGGCGCGCCCTCGGAAACCTTGACGTCGGTAATGCCGGTGGTCGTCGGCTCATCGTTGACCGGGTTCACCTTCACGCTCACGACAGTCTCGGCCCACAGTCCGGCGGCATCAGTCGCCCGGACGGTGATCGTGGCCTGGCCGTGGGCGTCCGGTTTGAATTCGAGTCGGAGATTGGGCTTCACGATGGTGTAAGACGTGAAGATAGTGCCATTTATCACGCCATTTAGGGGGATGGTGTAGGTTAACTGTGACTGCTCCTCTTCATAATCATCAAAAAGGCCGTAAAGGTAGACCAAGTACGGATCCGCGTCTTCGTCAACGGTGATAGAGATGGGCCCCGTGGACACCGGCGCGCTGTTGATGAATACCTTAAAGGTGTCTTCGACGAACAAACCACCGGGATCTGTTGCCCGGATAGTGATGGTGGCCTCTCCCACCGCTCCGTCGGCGAAGCTGAGGGTCAGGATGCCGTTACTGATCGTCGACTGCGAGAACATCGAAGGGTTGTTGTTTTTTTCAATGACGAAGGCCAACTGATTATCGGCATGATCATCATCCTCGAAGGCCTCATACAGGTTGCGCGTGGCCGAAGGCGTGCCCGCGTTGACGATAACATCGGCAATGCCGTTGCCGGTGACCCGCGGCGGGTCGTTGACGTTCGTTAGATTGACGGTGATGGTGGCTGTAGCCGAAGCGCCGCCCTGGTCAGCGACGGTGACCACAAACTTGAACTGCTGGGTGGCCTCAAAATTCAGAAGCGCGCTGTTGGCCACGGTTAGCTCGCCGTTATTGGCGTTGACGGCGAACGCCCCACCGGCCGGTATCGAGAAGGTGATGATATTATTGGGGGCTACGGTATCCGGATCGTTGGCGACAATAGTGCCCACCACCGTGCCGTTGGTCGAGTTCTCGGCAATGGTGAACGATTGATCGGTCACGATGGGCGGCTCGTTGACGTCGGTGACGTTGATGGTGATTTTGGCCGTGTTGGGGTTGCCACCCGAATCCTCGATCGTCACGTCCAATATAAACTGCTTGATGAGGCTCTCATAGTTGAGCTGGTTCGAATCATTGACCTGAATTTGTCCCGTGGGCATGATCTTGAACGCGCCGCCGCCCGTACCGTTGCCGGCGGTGATGGTGAAGGTATGGGAGTCGGTTTCGTCCTTGTCGGTGAATACGATCATCCCCACGGGTTGGTTGTTGGGAGTGTTTTCGGCCACGTTGAACGTCTGGTCTTCCATTTCCGGCGTCTCGTCGGGTTGGTCCAGAACGTTGACGGTGATCATCTTCTCCGCCTTTTCAGCCGGATTTTGGTTACCAAGAGGCGGTCTGGCGGTGACCCTGATCAACAGAGTGAAGCTTTTTGTCGTCTCGTAGTCCAAAGCAGCACCGTTTTTCACGGTCACCACGCCGCTGTCCTTGTCCATGGAGAAGACGGGCGAGTTGACGTCGCCACCCGTGCCGCCGATAATTTCGTACTCGGTAGTCCATTGGCTGTTGGGATTGTTCGCCACTATTTTGCCTACAACGAAGTCGGTGCCGCTATTTTCAGGGACGGACAATGTTGTAGTTACGATGGAAGGCGGGGCCGCGTAGACGGGAACGGCTACGATCAATACCAGTACCAGGGCGGTGATGAGTAATCCCAGATTCAGAACGGTGGCTTTCTTTTCCATGATGCTCCTGCACTCCTCGTCGCGCCATGGGGCGCTAAACCGGATTTTGAGACTGTTCCCGTTGGATTCTTAATGAAGTCGCGAGGCCATTGGATGCGGCCGATACGGGACGCCGAACCCAATGTTACCGTTAACGGGGTGAAGGGGCGGTTAAAATAAGGTGAAATATCGGGCCTGCCGGCCACCGCCCGGCTAAATCTCGGTCGACGAAACAGTGTCTTGCCATTACAACGCGCAATAGTACTCCAGTACTATCCATACTACTGCAATACTAATGCTTTGTACAGCTTTGTGTCAATAGCTGATTGGGAGCAAAGGCGGGTACAACGCGGCCACATGCAACCCGGGCGTGCCTGGTGCGCGTGGGCGAACCGTCGGCGGCGGCGGGCTACGGTGGCGGGGGCGTTGACGACGGCAGCGGCTCTGTCGGCGGCGGGTCCGTCGGCGGCGGCGGGTCCGTCGGCGGCACCGGGCCCGGCCCGCTGGTCGGCGGCGGCGGCTCGGGGGTAGTGGGCGACGTCGTAGACGTTGGAGGCGGGTTGGTCGGCGGCGGCGGCGGCGAGGTCGGCGTGCGCGGAATTGCGGCCTGGGGCACCCACACCGGCTGGCCCACACTGATCAGATCGTCTTCGAGGCAGTTGACTTCAAGCAATGTCTCGACGGGGATGTTGGCCCGCGCCGCCAAGGCGGAGAGGGCGTCCCCCTGTCGAATGGTGAACTGAACCCAGCCGGGCGGCGGATCGACAACGCAGTCCGAGACCGGTTCGGGCGTATCCGTGGCGGCGGAGACGGTGTTGGTGGTGGTGATCGTGGCCGTGGCCTCGGCGCGGATGACTATCGGCCGTGGGTCGCTGGCGACGATGACATCGCTGCCGTCCTCACTCTCCAGCCGAATCTGCCAAGCGACGCCGCCGGTGGCGGGAATATCCCCGACCGGCACCGACAGGCGGTAGTTGGCGCCGTAGTTCGGCTCGGTCAGCGTCCCCAGCAAAGTCTCCTCATCGTTGGCCAGCAGATAGACGGCGAATCGCTGTCCCTCGGGCGGCAGCGTCACCCACAGCCAATCGAAGTTGATCGTCTCTTGGGGCGAGAACTCGCGGTTGGCCCCCGGCGAGAGGACGGAGATGGACAAGTCGCTCGAAGATGCTGTGGGGAGCTCGCGCGTGATCGTCGGGGTCTGTGTGTCGCCGTCGGGCGTGTCGGCCGCGGCCACAAACGTGCCGGGCGGCGTACCTTCGCGGGTCGCGTCGGCCCCGCCGCCGTTGCCCCCAAATAGACCGCGTACCAGGAAAAAGCCCAGCACGCCGATGAGCACCACAGCGACAGGGATGAGCACCATGACCGGCGAGCGGCCGCGGCGCGGCGCCCAGGCGGCCGCCTTGGGCAGTTCCTGCTCGGCGAAGATGGCCGTCTCGATGGCCGTGATCATCTCTTCGGTCGTCTCGAAACGGCTCCACTCTTGCCGCCACAGGCAGTTGCGCACCAGGCGATACGTCTCGCCGGCCAGACCGGGGCGCGCCTCCTCCAGCGGCTCCTCCTTGGGCATGTTGGCCTGGGGGAAGATGTCGTATGGCAGGGTGGGCAGGCGCGGCTGGTGGCCGGCCAATAGTTCATAGAGGATGACGCCCAGCGAGTAGATGTTGCTGCGACGGGTCAGCGGCTTGCCTTCGGCTTCCTCGGGCGCGGCGTAGTCGAGCACGTCGCTTTCGGTGCTGCCGAGCGCCGGCGCGGCCGACCCGGCCACGATCGGCACACCCAGGTCGATAAGCACCGGCGCGCCGTCCTGGCGCAGCATGATGTTCTCGGGGCGCAGGTCGTGGTGGATGAGCCCGGCGGCGTGGGCCACACCCAACCCCTGGGCGATGGCCTTGACCAGTTCGAGCGATTCGATGACCGGCAGCGTCTGCTGGCTGTGGCGCATGTCGGCCAGCTTGTCGGCCAATGTCTCGCCGGGGAAGTAGTCGATGACGGCATAGGGGAAACCGTCGTCGGTCACGTCGAGATCGCTGACGACGGCGATGCGCGGGTCCTTCAGCTGCGAGGCGGTCTCCATGCGGCCGCGGAAACGGTCGGCGAGGTCTTGATCCTCGTCTTCCGTCACACGCAACACTTCCAGAAAGACCAGCCGCTCCAGCTTGACATCACGCGCGAGGAACAGATCACTGGCTTTTCGGCCCGCGATGTGCGTCTCGATCTCGTAATTGCCTATCTGCTGACCGGACAGGTCTTCTAAATCCCTTGCCACCATACTTTAAGTACTCGAGCGATTTCGTCAGGCAATCCCCACAGAGTGTCGGCCGATCCCAATCCGCTATCGCCGGCTATAGTTCTAGCGTACTATTATACACGACAAATTGCAATGGCTAGAGTACTTGCCATGCTTGTGCGTAATGATTGCGTTAATTACCGGCCAGAATGGAAATCGGCCGGAGCTCGCTTGTGCCGATGATAGCCCCCGACGCTTCGTCTTCCAGCACGACAACCCAACTATAATCGGACGCTCCCTCCATGCCGGCTTCCAGTTCAACCGGCAACTGATAGGCCGCGCCTAAGTTCTCATGGCGCACCGTGCCAAGCGCGACGCGCCCATCGCTGCTCTGCAGGTATAGTACAAACCGCAGGTCGGCCACGGCCGCCTGGGGCGATGTCCAGTAGAAGGTGACGGTATCCTCCCGGCGGAACGCGCTGCCGGGCGGCGGGCCGAGCAGCTCGATGGCGATGGCCGGGATGGGTGTGGGCTCGACGGTGGGCGTCGGGTCGCCCGGGCCGCCGGGCACAGCCCACGGCGTGGCGAGGCCGGCCACGATACCGAAGCCGTCGCCGGGGGGGTCATCGGCGGGGACGGCGACGTCGGGGGTCGGCAGCGCGGGCGTGGGCGCGGCCGTCGCGGGTGGGGCCCCGGCCGTCGGAATGCCGCCCGCCCCACCCGTCGCGGCCGGAGGCCGGTCGCGAAACCAGGCCAACCCACCCAGTGCCAATACCAAAAACGCCACGACGAGCAGATACAAAAATCGCGGCGTTGTATACCATTTAGGCTTGGGGCTTTCGTCCCCGGTCAACTCGGATCCGTCCATTCTTGCTTGTGAAGCTTAGCACAAGGGCGCGCGGCGGGCGAAGGGGGCGCGCTGCTAGTCGAAAATCACTTCGTCGTGGCCGGCCAGCTTGTGCTCGATGCGTTCGATGACGGTGTCAAGGTGGTGGGTATCGTGGACATAATCGAGTTGTTGGGTGCGAATGGTCAGAACGGGGCACAGGTCAAAGCCGCTGAGCCACTCATCGTAGAACGTGTCGAGCAGGGAAAGGTATTCGGCGGTGATGCCGGCCTCGATCGGCCGCGCGCGCCTGCGGATGCGCTCCACGAGCACCGGCACGGGCGCGGTCAGGTACAACAGCAGATCGGGGCGCGGCAGGTTGGCCACGATCAGCTCGTAGACGTGGCGATAGGCATGGTAGTCCCGCTCGTTGAGGTTGTCCATGTGGTGCAGCACGCGGGCGAAGATGTGGGCGTCTTCATAGATGCTGCGGTCGGCGATGGCCGACTGGGGATTATTGGCCAGCGCCAGGTGTTGCTGGGCGCGGTGGCCCAGGAAGAAGACCTGAAGGTGGAAAGACCATTGGCGCATGTCCTGATAGAACTCGGCCAGATACGGGTTGTCGCCCACCGACTCGAAGCCGGTCACCCACCCCAAACGGCCGCCCAAACGCTCGGTCAATGATGTCTTGCCCGCCCCGATATTGCCGGCTACGAGGATGAAGCGTTTTGTCATAACGTATGAAATTGTAGCGAGTGGTTCGTGGTTGACAATAATCCGGGCAGGGCTCAGTATTCGGCAGGTCACTCTCCCGGTCTCCCAGTCATCAATCCCTAACCCCATCCTTGTCATCAAATTGCCCCTGCACCAACCTCAATCTATAATCCCGTCATGAGTGCAGACCCCGTCGTCCTGCCGGATATCGGCGAGGAGACCGAGCAGTTAGAGGAGATCGAGCCGCCGGTCAGGGTCTACATCCACAACGACGACGTCACGCCGTATGATTTTGTGGTGCTCGTTTTACAACGTTTTTTTGACTTATCCCCTCTGCAAGCCGAACAGGTAACCTATACTGCCCACGTATCGGGTGTTGCCTATGTGGCTACACTGCCCAAGAGCGAGGCGGAAAAGCGGGTGGGCCAGGCGCACTTCGCCGCCGGACTAGAGGGTTACCCTCTGACATTCACAATCGAACCGGAGTAGGTACAGCATTACACGACGCCTATGGCTCATAGTGCGTACTTTAGCGCGTTCTTCCTGAAACGCGCCAAAGCGCGCACTACGAACAGGAAGCGACTATCCGTGCAATGCTCGCGACTTCGAGAACAAGGAGATAAAACAATATGGAATTCACCCTCAGCGGGGCAGGCCCGAACGGCGTCAGCTGGATCGAGCGCGATCAGGCCAGCCTGTCCCCCTCATACAGCCGCGAATATGCGTTGGTCGTCGACCGCGCCCAAGGATCGGAGTTGTGGGACGTCGACGGCCGCCGCTTCATCGACTTCATGGCCGGCGTCGCCGTCCAGAATGTGGGCCACCGCCACCCGTACGTGCAGGCGGCCGTGGAGAAGCAGATGAACAAGTTCTGGCACATCTGCCTCTCCGACTTCTACTATCCCGAAGCGGTCACGCTGGCCGAGAAGCTCCAGGCCATTGCGCCGATGAGTGGCGACACGCGGGTCTACTTCGGCAACTCCGGCACCGAGGCGGTCGAGGCGGCCATCAAGCTGGCCATGTACCACACCGGCCGCTCGCAGTTCATCGGCTTTTTGGGCGGCTTCCACGGCCGCACCCTCGGCTCCCTCTCCTTCACCGCCAGCAAGGCCGTTCAGCGCGCCAACTATCTGACCGGCGTCAAGGTCTACCACGTCCCCTATCCCAACCCGTACCGGCCGGTGCTCATCGGCTCCGAGGGGCAGGACCCCGGCCACGCCGTCATCGACTATCTGGAGAAGCAGCTCTTCTATAATATGCTGTCGCCCACCGACGTCGCCGGCATTCTCGTCGAGCCCATCCAGGGCGAGGGGGGGTACATCGTCCCGTCGCCCGGCTTCTTCCCCCGCCTGCGCGAGCTGTGTGATCGCTACGGCATCCTGCTCATGGCCGACGAAATCCAGACCGGCGCGGGGCGCACGGGCAAATGGTGGGCTGTCGAGCACGAGGGCATCGAGCCCGACATCGTCTGCTTCGCCAAGGGCGTCACCAGCGGCATGCCGATCGGCGGCATCATCGCCCGCGAGAAGTTGATGACCTGGGGGCGCGGCTCCCACGGCAGCACCTTCGGCGGCAACCCGGTGGCGGCCACGGCCGCGTTGGCGACGCTGGAAGTGATCGAGAATGAGGGCATCATGGCCCAGGCGGCCGACACCGGCGACTACGTCAACGACGCGCTGGCCGAGATGGCCGGCCGTCACCCCAGTCTGGGCGACGTGCGCGGCCGCGGGCTAATGATCGGCATGGAGTTCGTGAAGGACCGCCAGACTAAGGAGCGAGCCGTCGAGCTGCGCAACCACGTCATCCAGCGCGCGTTCGAAATGGGGCTGCTGCTCATCCCGTGCGGGGCCAACTCCATACGCATCACCCCGCCGCTCAACATCCCCCGGCCGCTGGTCGACGAAGGGCTGCAAATCTTCGAACAAGCGCTGACCGAAGCCGAGTCGATCCACCTGAACGGAGCTTAGCATGAGCATTGCCAACCGGATCGCTAAGCTGAAAGCCCAGGTGCGCAACGGCGTGTCGCCGGCCATGGCCACGCCGCTGGTGCCGGGAACCCACACCGTCCGCCTTGAGGGCGTCGCGCCGCTGGTCGATTTCCTCGTCGGCAAGGGGGTCAAGGGGTTGTTCATCGGCGGCACGACGGGCGAAGGTATCCTGCTCGACGACGGCCAGCGACGGGCGCTGCACGAAGCGGCCGCGGCGGCGGCCACCGGCCGCGCGGCCGTGCTGCTCCATGTCGGCGCGCAGCGGGTTGGGACGGCCGTCGCGCTGACGCGCCACGCCGCCGGCTTGCGGCCCGACGCCATCGTCGCCATGACCCCGACCTTCTACGGCATGAGCGACACGGCGCTGGCCCGCTACTTCCATGCCATCGCCGAGGCCGCGCCTGACATCCCGCTGTTCGTCTATGACATCCCGCAATTCGCGGTCAACGGCGTCGGCCCCGGCCTGCTGGCGACGCTGGCCCGCGACATTCCGTCGCTGGCCGGGTTGAAGAGCAGCCGCGTCGACGTGCAAATGGTTCGTCAACTCATCGACGCCCTGCCGCCGGAGAAGATTCTGCTGGCGGGCAACGAAAGCGCCGCCCTCGGCTCGCTGGCTCTTGGCGCCGACGGCCTCATCAGCGGCCTCAGCACGGCCATCCCCGAGCCGTTCGTGGCCATGACCCGCGCCTTCGGCGAGGGAGACATCGACAGCGCGCGGGCGTGGCAGCGCCGCATCAACCAACTGCTGTCCGCGCTCGGCAGCGCGCGCGTCGGCGGCATTAAAGCCATCCTGAACCAGCGCGGCATCGACGTGGGGCCACCCGTGCCGGAGCTGGACGCGACGGACGAGCCGATCTGGGAGCGCGCCGCCGCGGTTCTCAACGCGGCCAGCTGAACCGGCGATGTACCTGTTGCTGTTCGACATCGACGGCACGCTGATCAACAGCAGCCGCATCGGCCGGGCGGCGCTCGGCCGCGCCCTGCGCGACGTGTTCGGCACGGCCGGCGCGCTGGAGAGCTACGACTTCGCCGGCAAGACAGACCGCCAGATCGTCACCGATCTGATGACGGCCGAGGGGTGGGCGGCGGCCGACGTCGCCGCCCGTCTGCCGGAGCTGGGCGAGCACATGGCCATTGCCGGGCGGGAGCTGTTCACGCCGCAGACCATCTGGCCCTGTCCCGGCGTGTTGCCGCTGCTGGCGGCGCTGGCGCGGCGCGACGATGTGGCGGTCGGGTTGCTGACCGGCAACGTCGAGACCACCGCGCCGCTGAAGTTGACCGCAGCCGGCATCGACCCGGCGCAGTTCGTCGCCGGTGCGTTCGGCTCCGACAGCCACGAGCGGGATGACTTATTTCCCATCGCCGTGGGGCGCGCCGGCCGGGCCACGGGATTGCATTTTGCCGCGAAAGACGTAATCATTATAGGCGACACACCGGCCGATATCCGCTGCGCCAGGGCGGGCGGCGGCCGTGCGGTTGCCGTGGCTACGGGCCCTTACTCGTCCGATGCCCTGCGGCTTCATCGTCCGGACGTTTTGTTCGATAATCTGGCCCACACGGAGGATGTGCTGGAGGGATTGATCAAACCGGCAACCGAATTCGCCGGCTAAGGAGGGAAACCCGATGCCGACTCGCAAGAAGAACGTCGTGGCCGAGATCACGCTCAACTCCGACGGCCCGACGGTAGTGCCGCTGAGCCAACTGTACACCTGGGTGGTCTGGCAATTCCCCAAGCCGCGCGAAGGGGGGTACGGCGGCGCAGTTCACCCGCCCGACATCGGCCACGGCTGGTACCCGGCCGTCGTCAACGTCGAAGCGGGCGAAGTGAGCATCCACGGCCACGTAAAGGAGCGCTTCCCAAACCCGGAAGCGGCGTCGAAATCGCTCGACAAGTCAGCATGAAAAAGACCGGCCTATCGGCCGGTCTTCTCTTTGTGACTTTATCTTGACGAGCGGCTAAATCACTGTTCCGTCGGGCACTACAGCGCTTTTGGGCACGATGATGATGCCGTCGCGCGAAACCCAGTTATCCGTCTCCTCTTCCGGCCGGTCGGGGATGTAGCGAATAGTAACGTTCTTGCCGATGCGAGCGTTTTTGTCGATGATCGCCCCCTTGATGACCGAGTTCTCGCCGATGCCGACGTCGGGCCTCTCCAGTCGGCGATTTTCCGCCCGCTCCTCGTCCGTCTCATAGAAGTCGGCCCCCATCAGCACCGATGATTGGATGTTGGCTTCCGCGCCGATGATGCTGCGCAGACCGACGACGGATTCGCGCACGCTGGCGCTGTAGATGCGGCAGCCGTCGGCCAGCAGCACTTCGTCCAGCCGCGAGTTCTGCACCTCGGAGCCGGGCAGGAAGCGAGCATGGGTGAAGATAGGCGCCTGCGCGTCGTAAAAGTCGAAAGGGGCGTTGGCTCGGGCCATGCGCAGGTTCACCTCGAAGAAGCGGCGGATCGTCCCGATGTCTTCCCAGAAGCCGTCGAATGTGTAGCCGCACACCTGGCGCGTCTCAATCGACTTGGGCAGGATGTCGCGGCCGAAATCAACGAAATCCTCCTCCAATACTTCCTGCAGCACCTCGGTATTGAAGACGTAGATACCCATCGAGGCCATGAAGGGCTTATCGGGGTGTTTGCGGCTCTCGAACTGCTTGAGAATGGCGGGATCCTTGGGCTTTTCGGTGAATTTGGTGATGCGATTGTCTGCCCCTATCTTCAGAATGCCCAGCCCGGAGACGGCTTCGCGGTCCACCGGCTGGACGGCAACGGTGATATCGGCACCCGCATCGACGTGGTGCTGCACGAATTTGCGATAATCCATGCGATAGAGGTGGTCGCCGGCCAGGATGAGGACGTATTTCGTGCCCGCCTCTTTAATCTCGATCCACTGCTTGCGGACGGCGTCGGCCGTTCCCTGATACCAGTCGCGACTGCGCGGCGTCTGCTCGGCGGCCAGGATCTGCACCCAGCCGGGCGAGAACTGATCGCGGGTGTAGGTGCTCCAGATGTGGCGATGGAGAGAGGCGGAGTTGAACTGGGTCAGAATGGCGATCTTTTCGATGCCGGCGTGGAAGCAGTTGCTCATCGGGATGTCGATGAGGCGGTACTTGCCCGCCAGCGGCACGGCCGGCTTCGAGCGTTCCTTCGTGAGAGGGTATAGACGCGTCCCCTGGCCCCCACCCAAAATAAGACCGAGAACATGTTTCATCGAGGGCATATACACTCCGTTTGCGAGTCGCTTATTAATGAGATGATCGTAACAATCCACACGGCGGCGGCGGTGAGAATACTATACAACCACCCTTTCGTTTTCGCACACAAGTAGCCGACTTCGGCAGCCCGTGCTATGATTCCGCGACGCTCCCGATACGACTATCGCATCGTGGGGCGAAAATTTTTTAACGAAAGGAGACTCCATGAGTCGAGTGATTCATGTGGACAACCCGGGCAAGCGGCGCAATCAGGCGCGGCGTTCCATCGCCGAGATTTTGCGCTTCCTGAGCCGAAAGGGGCAGATCGATGACGAAGCGCGCGACATGGCGGCCATGCTCGTCTTTCTGCTGCGCGAGATCAAGGCCACGGTCGACGAATCGGCCGCGGCGTGGGAAAAGCGCGGTTACTGGATGAAGGTCGAGCGCTTCGTGCGCGATTGGGAGTGGATTCCCGAGCTGGCGGCCAACATCGATGACGTCATCCGCAACGGCGCGTGGGATTTGCTGCCCGAGCTGCTGGCCGATCTCTCACCCCACTTCGACGACATCCACATCAAGACGATGACCCGCAGGCCGTCAGACTGGCGGGGGGCCTACCGCAAGCTGATGACCGAGCCGCCCGCGGCCGTGCCCCACTAGACCCCACCCGGAGCCGACGAATGACCCGGCTTCGCCCGCTTCTGTTCACCCTGTTCGTCGTATTACTGGCTGCCGGCTGCCGGAGCGCGGAAGTACTCCCCACGCCGGCGGCCATGCTGCCCGCCACGCAGATACCCGCTCCGACGCCGACGTTGGCGATCAACTCCAGCCCGACGCTGGAGCCGCCCACGGCCGCCCCCACTGTCACCGCCACGCCGACGGGCTCGCTCCCTACGCCGGAGATCACCCCACCGCTCCCAACCCAGACGCCCGAGCCAACCCCCTGCGCCGAGCCGGGGCGCATCGAACACGGCAGCCTGGAGAGCGCTGTCGCCGGCGAGCCGATGCGCTACCGCGTCTACCTGCCTCCATGCTACGGCATCGACGGCAAGGCACACCCCACCCTCTACATGTTCGGCGGCAACATCCACGACGACGCCATCTGGGACATGCTGGGGCTGGACGAGGCGGCCGAAGCGGCGATCGTCGCGGGCGACATTCCGGCGCTGCTCATCGTCATGCCCGACAACGGCTGGCTGGCTAATACCACTACCAGCGGCCCGCGGTCATATGAGGGCTTCGTCCTCGACGAGCTGATCCCCCACATCGAGAGCGCCTACTGCGCCTGGCCGGAAGCAAACGGGCGGGCCGTCGGCGGCCTGTCGCGCGGCGGCTACTGGTCATTGATGATGGCCTTCCGCCGCCCCGACATGTTCCGCAGCGCCGCCGCCCACAGCCCGGCGCTAATCGACAGCCACGCCGGGCCGGACTCTGACCCGGTGCAGACGGGGGCGACAAACGATCTGGGGGCGTTGCGTATCTGGGTCGACATCGGCCGGCGCGATCCCTATCTGATCGAGGCACGGCCGCTGCACGACGCGCTGACGGCCACCGGCGTACCCCACGAGTGGCACGTCAACGAGGGCACCCACGACGAGGCGTACTGGCGGGCGAATCTGCTCAGCTATTTAACGTGGTACAGTGACGGCTGGCCCGTCGAACCCGCCACACTGCCCGACTGTGATCTTTAACCACGGATTCTCACGGGTAAAAACGGATATCGTGGATGAACAGCGAAATAAAAAATCCGTTCAATCCGTGTCCTATCCGTGTGAAGATCTGCGCAAATCCGGGGTTAATGATTCAACCGCATCAACAACCCAAATACCCCCACCGCAAGCCCAACCAGCATTGCCACCTTCAGCAGCGGCGAAGCCACCAGCACGGCGATGAGCCCGAACAGGATCGCCACCGCGTAGTAGCCGAGGACGATGCGCGGCGTCGGCAGGCCGCGGTCCGATAGCCGGAAGTGCAGGTGCCCCCTGTCACCGCGCATCGGATGCTGGCCGCGCCGGATGCGCGAGAAGATCTGCCAGGCCACGTCGATGATGGGCACGGCCATGACCAACAGCGCCGTCGACAGCTTGGCCGGCGAGAGGATGGATAGCGTCGCCATCTGGTATCCCAGAAAGTAGGCCCCGGCCGAGCCGAGGAAGATGCGCGCGGGAGAGAAATTGGACGGTAAAAAACCGAGCAGCGCCCCGGCCAGTGCCAGCGGAAACAGAGGCACCGTCTCCTGCTCCAGCCGGTAGCTGTGCAGGGCGAAGAAGGCGGCGGCAATGAGGCAGATGCCCGCCGCCAGCCCATCCAGCCCGTCGAGGAAGTTGATGGCGTTGATCATCCCCACTACCCAAAACGTCGTGAAGAGCAGCGCCAGCGGCCGCCACAGCCACACCAACTCCCCCTCGACGCGGAACAGCGGAATGGCTTCCCACAGCGTGGCCGTCGGCAGCGGGTTGGTGAACACCTCGATGAAGATGATGTGGGCAATGGCGATGAGCGCGCCGAGCAGTTGGATGATCAGTTGCGCCCAGGGAGGCAGATCGTAGCGATCATCGAGCAGCCCGCCGGCCACGACGACCAGACTGCCCAGAACCACGCCGCGCAGCCGCAGCGCGTCGTCGGGGTCAGACGGCGGCAGCAGCCAGTAGACCAGCCCCACGCCCACCAGCCAGGCGGCAAAAACGGCCAACCCGCCCAGCTTGGGCACAAGGCCGGTGTGGCGACGGCGGCCGCCCGGCTCGGCCACGATGCCGTAGCGGAAGGAGAGGCGGCGGGCCAGCGGTGTGGCCGCCAGCGCCGCCACAGCGGCCCCCAGCGCCACCAGTAGGTAGACCATTCGGCTGATTAGCCCGTGCCGAACTGGCGATCGCCGGCGTCGCCCAGCCCGGGGACGATGTAGCCGATCTCGTTCAGGTGAGAGTCGACGTGGGCGACGTGGATCGGCACGTCGGGGTGGGCCCCTTCCAGCCGGGCGATGCCCTCCGGCGCGGCCAGGATGCCGACGAATTTGATCCGCTTCGCCCCCCACTTCTTCAGCAAATCGACGGTGGCCGCGGCCGAACCGCCGGTGGCCAGCATCGGGTCGAGCACGAAACAGACCTGCACCGTCGGATTGGTCGGCAGCTTGTTATAGTACGACACCGGCTTGAGCGTGCGCTCGTCGCGGTAGAGACCGATGTGCCACACCTCCGCGCCGGGCATCATCTCCCAGATGCCCTCAACCATCCCCAGGCCGGCGCGCAACACCGGGATGAGCCCCACCTTGTCCACCAGCTCCTGCCCGTCGGCCATGCCCATCGGGGATTCGACAGTCAGCGGTGCAATGGTCAAATCGGCGGTAGCTTCATAGCATAGCAGCATCGAGATCTCGCGGATCAGCTGGCGGAACTTCTTCGGCTTTGTATTCCGATCGCGCATCAGGGTCAATTTATGTTTGACAAGCGGGTGTTGTGACTCAAATACCATCCTGTGTCTCCTTTTCGGTCTGTCCATTGTAGCCAACCTGCGCGCTCATGTGTAAAAGTGGCCGCAAGCGGGTCACGGGCGGCGAGCGACCGCCGCCAATTACCGGAAACGGCCGCCTTGACGTATAATCCGGGGTTGGACATGACGACACAAAACCTTCCGCCGGACCGGCCCATCGCCCCGCAGCAGAAAGCCGAAGACGTCGGCCTCGACACGATGCTGCGGCCGCAACGTCTCTCCCACTTCACGGGCCAGGATCGGCTGAAAGACAACTTGCGTATCCTCATCGAGGCCGCCCGCGGCCGCAGTGAGCCGCTGGACCACGTGCTGTTCCATGGCCCGCCGGGGCTGGGCAAGACGACGCTGGCCCAGGTGGTGGCCAACGAAAT
>CAYNOL010000003.1:0-58350 GCA_964398825.1 uncultured Ardenticatenaceae bacterium | reverse complement strand
TTCTTGACGATCTGCTTGACTTCGAAGTCGCGCAGGTCGATGACGGCCACGCGGGCGTTGGCCTTGTCATTGATGAACAGGAACTGCCCATCGTACTCGCCGTTGGTTTCGCTCAGACCGGGGTGATGCGTATCGGCCCAAGTCAGCGGTGTGCCGTCGGCCGCCAGGCCGCCCTGCTCCAGCACGCTGAGAGTGCCCAGCTCGCCATAGCCAAAGCCCTGCCACGGTTCGGGCGTGAAGACGGCGATCTGCTTGATGATGCGCATCGACGGCAGGCCGATGACGTACACCTGGCCCGACTGACCGCCGGAAGCGAACAGGTAGTACTCGTCGTGCTTGCCGCTGGGCGTGTAGGTCTTGACCGCGTTGGCGATGTCCGTCGGAGTCAGGCCACGCGCCTCGGCGATGGCGTTGATGTCTTCCGTCGCGCCTGCGATCTGCGCGCCGGTGGCGGCCTGCCCGCCGCTGTCGCGGCAGCTGACGACCAGGACGGCCATCGCCGCCAAAAGCATCAGCACCGTGATCAGCAGGATCGGCCTGGTTGATGATCGGTTGAGTTTCATTATCTTCCGTTTCTCCTGTGTTCGCGCTCCCCCCTTGGGAAACAATGAATTAAACGCGGATGTCGCGCGGAAAGTAAGAACTGCTTGTCAGCTCCTACCGCCCGTGGGATCCGTGCGGTTCCGTTTTCAATTCTTGGGTCTTTTTAAAGGGGCGCGATCCAATTGATAGAATAAGCAATGACGACAGGATACGGGAAAAAGAAGTCGAGTTCTTTGCATTATTGCAAAGACAAGCGACGAGTTATGCCTAAACTTGGGCGATAGATTGATGCCGGGAGGTTATTTGCGGTAGGGACGGAGCCGGGGGGTGGAGCCTCTGGGATCGCCTCTGGGTTAGGGCCGCGGGGCGGGGAGCTACGATTTTTCCCCACTGGGCGGGGGGATGTCCTCAGCCATGACAACGATATCGTGCACTTTCAGCAGCGTCACCTGCTTGCGGCCGGTGGCGATGTAGCCGCCGCTTTCCCACTTGCTCAGAATACGACTGACGTTATAGAGGTTGGTGCCGGTCATCTGCGCCAAATCTTCGCGGCTGATGGAGATGTCGATGATGACACCGTCGGCCGTGCGGCGGCCGAACTGCCGCACCAGCCTCACCAGCGCCCGCGCCACGCGCTGCTCCACCCGCTGCGTCGCCAGCTCCTGGAAACGGTTTTGCATCTGCGTGAACCGCCGCCCCACCATGTTCATGCCGTTGATCGCCAGCTGCGCGTTGTCCTTCATCAGCGCCAGCATCGTCTCCCGTGACCAGCCGACGGCCGTGCACGGCTCAATCGCCTCGGCCGAGAGCGGGTAGGGCAGCTCGTTCAGCGCCATGACGATGCCCAGCCCCTCGCCGGGGCCGAAGTAATCGACGATGACCTGATTGCCGTCGGGGGTGATCTGCGGCAACTTGACCCGCCCCGACAGGATGATGTAGAGCATTGTCGAATCCTCTCCCTGATGGAAGAAGAATTCGCCCGGGACCACTTCATAGATGCGACCGGCGGCGACGATGTTACGGCATTCCTCGGCCGATAGGTTCTTCAGGAGCGCGCTGTTGGCAAGGGCTTCGTAGGGGGCTTCGAATGCGGACATTACGCCCCCAATCTTACCATAGGAAAAATTCTTGCGCCCATTATGACCACCGGATTTACTCTCTAATTGACGCGACCGCCAGTGCATACTATTATGTATGTTGTCTGACGGCGATAGAGATATTGCTGCCTTTTTGCCGTCAGCCGCTTTGTCGGACTTTAGCAAGGAGATGACACAAATGAGCCGTTCCTTTCCGCGTTCCGCATGGGCCGTCGCTGCCTTTTTTCTGGCGGTCTTGTTGTTGGCTTTCGGCGGGGGCGAACCCGTCCAGGCCCAGGATACCCAATGGCTGGGCGAATTTTGGAACAATCGCAACCTGAATGGCCCGGTGGCCATGGTGCGTTGGGAGAACACGATCGATTTCAACTGGTTCGGCGGTTCGCCCGACCCGCGCATCAACGACGACAACTTCTCCGCGCGCTGGACGCGGACCGTCAACTTCCCGGCCGGCACCTATCGCTTCTTCGCCACTATGGACGACGGGATGCGCATCTGGATCGATAATCAACTGGTTGTCGATGCCTGGAACCCCAGCCAGGAGCACACGCGGACCTTCGACCGCTTCATGAACGGCAACCACGACATCCGCATCGACTACTTCGAGGCGGGCGGTTATGCCGTGGCCCGCTTCAACTGGCAGCAGATCGGCCCCGGCGGTGGCGGCGGCCAATTCTTCCCCAACTGGCGCGCCGAGTACTTCAATAATATGACCCTGTCCGGCTCGCCCGTCCTCATCCGCGATGAGGCCGTTATCAGCCGGGATTGGGGGCTTGGCTCGCCCGGCCCGGGAGTCAACGCTGACTTCTGGTCGGCCCGCTGGTCGCGCCAGGTTTCCGCGTTGCCAGGCCAATACCGCATCATCCTTTCCAGCGACGACGGCTCGCGCTTGTTCATCAACAATCAACTTGTCGTCGACAATTGGCGCACCCAGGCCACAAACACCCAGGCGGTTGACTTCTTCTGGCAGGGCGGCACAGTCGAGGTGCGCATTGAATACTTCGATGTCACCGGCCCGGCCAACATGCGCGCCGACCTGATCACGATCACCGGCGGCCTGCTCACCGTGCTGCCCGGCTTGGGTGGCGGCACAGGCGGGGGCGGTGCGCCGTCCGCCTGTACGACCGCGCCGTCGGGCATGCAGGCCCAATCCACCGCCACCACTGCGCTCAACATTCGGCGTGGCCCCAGCACCCAGTTCGAGACCATGGGCACGCTGTCCCCCTGCCAGATCGTGCCCGCGTCCGGCTTCCGCAATGCTGACAGCAGCTGGGTGCAGATCATCACCGCCAACGGCCAAACCGGCTGGGTAGCAGCCCGGTACGTCCGCCTCGGCGTGCCGATCGGCACTCTGACTAGTACCAACTAAGCCGTCACTTCGGTCCGGCCTGCGATAATGCGCAGCCGGCTAAATTAAAACGCGCGCCGCCGGCCTCTGCGCCGGCGGCGCGTCGCCACAACCCCCGCGCCCGCTTAACGCTCATTAAATCTGCCCGGCCCCACACAGTCCCCCTGTGGGCTGTTCGTGCCCGCGCGATACAATCACGCCCGGAGGATATGAAAGTGAGCGATCAACACCATTCACAACCGCGCAGCGGTCTGTCCGCCACCTTTCGATTGGCACTCACCCTGGCCCTGCTGGCAAGTCAGGTCATCGTCCTTTCGGTATGGGCCCAGCGCGGCCGCGCCGATGAGGGACGACAGACGACGGCCGCCCACTCCCCCGAGTATGGCGTCGTCTTCATCAGCTCGGCCGAGGACCGCCACCCCGGCAGCGGCCGCACGCCCGAGTCCATCAGTCAACAGTACGCCAACGGCCTCTCCACCGGCGCGTCGTGGAACCGCTGGCCGCTCTACTGGTTCAACATCGAGCAGACCCCCGGCTACTTCGATTGGGCGATGCAGGACGCCACCGCGCTGGACGACATCGCCCACGGGCTGAAGATCAACGCCATTTTGCTGGGCACGCCCGGCTTCTACACCACCGGCGACAGCGTGCGCATGAGCCGGCCGCCGCGCCCGCGCCCGGGGGTGCTCGAGCTCGATTCGCCGGAGCGGGCGACGCCGCTGGGCCTCTATGAGCCCGTCTTCAGCGACGGCAGTGACGTCCCCGGCCCGGGCAAGACGCCCAACCCCGACAACCGCTGGGCCAACTTCGTCTGGCTGGCGGTCAACCGTTACAAGCCGGGCGGCGAGCTGGCCCAGGCCCACGGCTGGCCCGACGGCGTGGGCATCACCCATTGGGAGATGTGGAACGAATCAGACTTCGATAGCTTCTGGGACTCGCCGCTGGAGGATTATGCACGTCTTCTTAAGGTAGGATATCTGACAGCCAAGCAAGCGGATCCGAACGCGCAAGTGCTGTTTGCCGGACTGGAAAACCACCAGAAACCCAACTTCTACCGCGACGTGCTCAACGTGTTTGCCGGCGATCCAATGGCGGCCGAACACGGCTTCTTCCACGACATCCTGGCCACCCACAGCTACTTCCACGCCTGGAAATCGTGGTACCACGTCTACCGGGCCGGGGCGGCGATGAAGGAGCATGGGCTAGACAAACCGATCTGGCTCAATGAGTCCGGTGTGCCCGCCTGGGACGACTACCCCGGGCCGGTGTGGGACCCGATGAGCGCGCTGCGGGCGACGATGACGGAGCAGGCCGCCTACATCATCCAGTCGGCGTTTTATGCCACCTTTGCCGGGGCGGACAACATCTTCCACTTCCAGCTCTATGACGGCTGCGGCAACCAGCCGGCCGGCACCGACTTCCCGCCCCACAACAGCGAACTGTGCGATGACGACGGCCTGTATAACGGCAAGCCGTGCGCCGGCGACGCCAATGGCCTGTTCCGCAATCCTACTGACATGAGCTGCTTCACCCAGCATCCCCAGCCGGGATCGCCGCGGCCGACGGCGGCCGCCTTCCAGACGCTGAACACTCACCTGTGGGGTGTGCGTCCGCACTGGCGGCAGCGCGTCGGCGAGCCCAACGTCTGCCGCATGCAGACGACCGGCGGCGGGCTCACCATGCAGCCGCCTCAGGAGTGGGTAGCCTTCTACCGCGAGGAAACGAGCGAGCGCATCGTCGGCATGTGGACGCTGTGTGACCGGCAGGAGACGGCGATCATTGACGCCACCAGCCCCGACGGCCGCGCTTCGCTCGTCTACCCCGACGGCCGGATTCAAGTTATCGCCGCCGTCAACGGCCACTACACCATCGAGCTGCCGCCGGCCACCAATCGCAACCCGTTCCCGGGCGAGCAGCTCAACGCTATCTACCCGATCGGCGGGTCGCCGGTCATCCTGATTGAGAAAGAGAGCCACGAATTGCCCGACATGCCCTATCGCAACTACTTCCCGACGATCTGGGGCGGGGTTACCTGGCCGCAGCAATAGCAGGAGACGCAGACACAGGAGGCGCGGACAATGGAAAACCCGATTCTGATCGACTTTCCCTACAGCTTTGAGACGGAGCGGCTGATCATTCGTGGCCCTCTGCCGGGAGACGGGGTTGGCGTGCGAGCGGCCGTCGTTGAGTCACAGCAGGCGCTCATCCCATGGATGCCCTGGGCCATCGACATTCCCAGCGAGCAGCAGTACGAGGTTCGCGTGCGCGAGGGGCGGCTCAAATTCCTCGCGCGCGAGGATTTGTGGATGATGCTCATCCTGAAGGGGGAAGATGTCATTATCGGCGGCAGCGGGCTGCACCGCATCGACTGGAGCGTGCCCAAGTTCGAGATCGGTTATTGGGTGCGCACCAGCTACACGGGGCGAGGGTACATCACCGAGGCGGTCAACGGCATCACCGCCTTCGCCCTTGACACGCTGAAGGCCAGGCGAGTCGAGATTCGGTGTGACGTCAAGAACGAGCGCAGCGCGGCCGTGGCCCGTCGCGCCGGCTACACGCTCGAAGGCACCCTGCATCACGAAGCCCGAGACCACTTCGGCCAACTCCGCGACACTCACATCTTTTCGAAGATACAGGGGGATTAAGAAATCAGACACGGATAGGACACGGATTTTACGGATAAGACGGATTCCTTCTTATCCGAAAAATCCGTCTTGTCCGTGTCCCATCCGTGTTTGATTATTCTTCCCCATACATGGCCTCGATCGCCTCGAGGTTCATGTCGCAGATCGCCTTTCGCTTCAGCTTCAGCGTCGGCGTCATCTCGCCGCTTTCGATGCTGAACGGCCGGGGCAGGATGGTGAACTTGCGCACTTGCTCCACCCGCGCGAACTGCGGGTTGACGTTCTCATCGATCTGGGCCTGAATGGCGGCGATCACCTTCGGGTGGCTGTGGAGCTCTTGCCCGACTAGCTGGTTCTCTTCGGCGAAGCGCACGGCCGCCTCAGGATCCAGCGTCAGCAGCGCGCACAGATATTTGCGTCCCTCGCCCACCAGCACGGCGTCGCCCACCAATTCGAGGTTCTTCAACGACGACTCGATATTGCGTGGGGCGATGTTTTTGCCGCCCGAAGTGATGATGATGTCCTTCTTGCGGCCGACGATGCTCAGGAAGCCGTCCTCATCGAAGCGCCCCAGATCGCCGGAGTGGAGCCAGCCGTCGATCAGCGTGTCCCGCGTAGCCGCCTCGTCTTTGTAGTAGCCCAGGAAGACGTTGGGTCCGCGCATCAGGATCTCCCCGGCGTCGCCCAGCTTCACCTCACTGCCGGGCCACGCCTGCCCCGTCGTGCCGAACTTGGTGGCCCCCGGCCGGTTGAACGTCGTCGGCCCGCACCCCTCGGATTGGCCGTACACCTCATAGATCGTCACGTCCAGCCCGCTGAAGAACTCCAGGATCGACTGGTCAATGGCCGCTGCGCCGGAGACGGCCACGCGCGTGCGGCTGAAGCCGAGCAGCGGTTTGACCTTCGAGAAGACAAGCTTGTCGGCCAGCCGGTATTGCGCCGCCAACGCGCCCGACGGCTCCTCGCCCCGGTTGCGCGCCTCGACGACGCGGCGGCCGACGCCCTGCGCCCAATCGGCGATCTTCCGTCGTGGGCCGTGGGCTTCGTCCAGCCGTTCGGCCACCCGATTGCGGAAGCGCTCCCAGACGCCGGGCACGCCGAAGAAGATCGTCGGCTGCACCTCGCGCAGATTGTCGGGCAACTGAGTCAGCGATTCGGCGAAGTAGACGCTGTAGCCGACGGTCGCCCCGGTGTGGATCGTGAACATCTGCTCGGCGATGTGGGACAGCGGCAGGTAGGAGAGCAGCACCTCGTTGGGCGTCAACTGGAACAGCGCTTGCCCGTTGCGCGCCGTCGAGGCCAGGTTGTCGTGTGACAGCATCACCGCCTTGGGCGGCCCTGTCGTGCCCGAGGTGTAGATGAGGCTGGCCAGGCTCTCGCCGTCGATGGCCGCCATGCGCGCGTCTACCTCGTCCTCGGCCACATCATGGGCCTTTTTCATGAACGCGTCCCACGTCAGCGCCATGGGGTCATCGACGGCCGCGCCGCGCATCAGGACGGCACAGCGCAGGTGGGACAGCTGTTTCCGCACTTCGTTGACCTTGGCCCATTGCGCCTCGTTCTCCAGAATGACCAGCGGTGCCTCCGAGTGATTGAGGATGTACTGCACCTCGCTGGGGCTGTTGGTGGTGTAGATGCCCGCCCCCACCGCGCCGATCATCATCGCCGCCAGCTGGCCGATGACCCACTCCGCCCGGTTAAAGCCCAGCATGCAGACGACGTCGCCCGGCTCCACGCCCAGGGCGATCATCCCCCGCGCGGCCGCCCGCACCTGCGCCGTGTACTCCTCCCACGTGATCGGCGCCCATGTCTGGCCGATCTTCTCGTAATACGCCGGCGCGGCCGGGCGGATGCGCCGGTGCTGCATGAATCTGTCGATGATTAGGTCTTTGTTACTGGCGGTCATAATCCCTCTCCTGATGATGAACACGTCTGCCCGACATCCCACGGATGAAACGGGCCCCACCCGCGCCGCCCGCCGGCGACGGGGGCCTACTGTAACGCTGATCGGCCAAGGTGGCACGCAAATGACCGTGCGCGGCGTTCACTCCTCTATTGTCCAGCCCGGCGGCCCGGTGAACGGCCGCACGTCCCGCTCCGCCATCACATGGCGCACGCTGTCATTGAGGCTCATCTGTCCCCGCAGCACGGCGTCCTCATACTGGCTCGCCCAGCGGTGGATCAGCCCGCGCGCCTTGCGCAGCTCTACCAGCATCAACTGGGCCAGCGGCCCGCCCACCTCCAGAAAGCCGGAGCGCACGTAATCCGCTTCCGTTCGGGCGCAGTCGTACTCGACGCGCACGAGCTCGGCCGCCCAACCGCCGTCCGTCCAGGTGAAGCGGCCGTAGCCCGCCCGCCGGTCGAGGTCGAACGGCGCGCCCACCGAGCCGATGTTGACCACCAGGGTGTCGTCCACGCGGCGCACCAGCGGACGGTGGGTGTGGGCGGTGACGAAGACGGCCGGGGCGGGAGCGATCTGCTTGCGTAGCTCATCGTCGGGGGTCATCGGGTAGATGCCGTCGCGGTTGCTTCGCATAGACGCATGTGCGACGCGCAGCAATTGGCCGTCCGGCCCGGCGTGCTCGTACACGTCGGGCAGGGCATACAGGAATGCCACTTTGGCCGCCACCTGTTCCAGCGCGAAATGGGCGAACCGCTTCATTTCGAACTCGGGGCCGTGTGTGGGCTGGTCGGGGTCAGCGCAGTCGAGAACGAACTCCTCGTGGTTGCCGCGCAGGATGTGCCAGCCGTCCCGTTCGTGCCGCTCGGTGATGAGGTCGAGGCACGCACCCGACATCGGCCCCCGGTTGATGATGTCGCCGTCGACGATGACGCTGTCCGGCCCCCAGGCGTCGATGTCGCTGATCACGGCCTCAAGCGCGGGCAGGTTGCCGTGGATGTCGGACAGGACGGCGACTTTCATGGGGAGATTATACCGGATGCGCCCCGCGCGTCAGCGACATGGCCGAGATTCGCCCGCCCCACGCCTTTTTGCTATTCTGTCGGGCGTGTTCGTCTTCCTGTCGAAATTCCTGCCCTTGTTCATCTTCCCTCTGGGCCTCATCGCGCTGCTGTTGATCGTGGCGCTGGTCTGGCGGCGAGGGCGGCGGTGGGCCGTCGTCGTGGCCCTCATCATCCTGTGGCTGGGCAGCAGCCGCTACGTGGCCTACGCGCTGGTGCGCAGCCTGGAGACGCGCTATCTGCCCCCCGTGGGCGCGGTGACGGCCGACGCCATCGTCGTCCTCGGCGGCGGCACGCGCGGCAGCGACTTCCCCCGGCCTGTCGTCGAGATTAACGAAGCCGGGGATCGCTTGCTCTATGGCGCTAAGTTATACCACGACGGCGCCGCCCCCGTTGTCTTGGTCACCGGCGGCAGCATCGACTGGCTGACGCCCGAGGGCATTGATCCCGAAGCCAACGACATGTCGGTGCTCATGGGCATGTTGGGCGTGCCGGCCGATGCGCTGTGGCTTGAAGCCGAGTCGCGCAATACCTATGAGAACGCGCTCTACAGCCGGCAGATGCTGGATGAGGCGGGCATGGACGAGATCCTGCTCGTCACCTCGGCCATGCACATGCCTCGCTCGCTGCCGCTGTTCGAGGCCCAGGGGCTGCGCGTCATCCCCGCTCCGGTCGACTACCTCGTCTCCGACGCCGAATGGCAACACCTGTGGCGCGGCGGCCCCACGTCGACGCTGGTCAACCTGCTGCCCAACGTCGAATACCTGACCTACACCACCCGCGTCCTGAAGGAGTATATCGGCCTGATCGTCTACGGCTTGCGCGGCTGGTTGTGAGCGGCCGCCGCTCAACCCCCGTCGATGAACGCGCTCAGGTCCGCTTTCAGCTGAGCCAGCGACGGGTCGTGGATGTACATCATGTGACCCGCCTCGTAGTAGGTCATCGTGATGTTGCTCCGCAAGCTCTCGTCCAGTTCCAGGTGGCTCATCGTGTACTGCGTCGCCGCGTAGGGCGTCGCCAGGTCATAGTAGCCGTTGGCGACGAAGACGCGCAGGTGGGGGTTCATGCTCATCGCCTTGCGCAGTGTCTCGCCGACGTTGAGGAAGCTGTTCTGGTTCTCGTCGAATGACCACGGGTGCACCCGCTCGGTCAGGATTTCGTAGGGCAGGTCGCTCTCGAACTCCAACTCGCGCCGCACGTAGTCGTTGAGCGTGCCGGAGTACGGCCCCTGGATGATGGCGTAGCTCGGGTCATACTCCAGCCCCTCGCCGGCGGCGTCGCGGTCGATGCCCTTGTACCGGCTGTCCAGACGGCCGACGGTGCGCCGCTGGTCGCGCAGCAGCTCCTTCACGAAACGGTGGATGTTGACGCGCAGGTTTGTGGCCTCGACGTACTGTGCCGACAGCCCTGTGTAGCGTGCCACCTGCGCGGCGATGCGCTCCCGATCGCGGGCGGGCAGCTCGTCGCCACGCATCAGCGCCGCCGCGTACTCACCCAGCGCGAATGTCTCCACCTCAGCCAGCAGATCGGCGAGATCTCTCTGCAAGCTCTCGTCCAGCCGCTTGTGGTACCATGCCGTGGCCGCATAGGTGGGCAGGAACAGGATGTAAGGCAGGTCGTTGCCGGGCATGAAGCGGACAGTCAGGAAGTTGAGCACCGACGAGACGAGGGCGATGCCGTTCAGATACAGTCCGTGACGCTCCTGCAGATAGCCGGAGAGACCGGCGGCGCGGGTGGTGCCGTAGCTCTCGCCCAGCAAGTAGCGCGGCGAGCCCCAACGGTGGTAGCGGGAGACGTAGAGGCGGATGAAATCCCCGACGGAGCTGATATCCCCCTTGAAGCTGTGGAACTGCTTATCCTTCTCCCCCGGCACGGCGCGGCTGAAGCCGGTGGTGACGGGGTCGATGAACACCAGATCGCTTTTGTCCAGCAGGCTGAACTCGTTGTTGACCAGCCGGTAGGGGGGCGGCAAGGGTTGGCCGTCCTGCTCCATCACGACCCGCCGTGGCCCCAGCACCCCCAGGTGCAGCCAGACCGACGACGAGCCCGGCCCGCCGTTGAAGGCGAAGGTGATCGGCCGCGCGGCGGCGTGGTCGGCTTCCGACATCCCTTCCGGTCGATCCACCGTGTAGGCGACGAAAAAGATCGCCGCTTTCGGCTTCTCCCCTTCTTTCTCGTCTTCGGCCTTCAGGATGATGCGGCCGGTGGTGGCGGTGTAGGCGATGTCGCGGCCGTTGATGGTGACGGTGTGGCGCGTCTGCTTGATGACGTCGGCCGGGGGCGGGGCGGGCTTCTCCACCGGCTTGGGTTCTTTTTCGGTGTCATGGGTGGTCATACGTGTATCTCCGGATAGATAGTGGGATCGGTCGTCAGATTACCCTTGTTTCGGTGATTCGCAACGAATTGCGAAGAGCTGTCAGGTGAGCGACAGCTCGCGGCCCCGCATAAACCAGCTCACTCGCGCCGCCCACCTGACAGGTCTGTCATGAATTCACAACAACGCTATAATCACCAATCGACACGAACCAGGAACCCAGGAGTAACCACATGGCATCGAACGTCACCAAGGCAACGCTCGACAACGGTATGACCGTGTTGCTGAAGGAAATGCACCACGCCCCCGTCGTGACCTTCATGGTCTGGTACCGCGTGGGCAGCCGCAACGAACTGCCCGGCCACACCGGCGCGTCCCATTGGGTTGAGCACATGATGTTCAAGGGCACGCCCCAATTTCCCGGCGACGTCATGGAGCGCATGATCTCCCGCGAGGGTGGGTACTGGAACGCCTTCACCTGGCTCGACTACACTGCCTACTATGAGACGATGCCCTCGGATCGCATCGATCTGGCTCTGCAACTGGAAGCAGACCGCATGGTCAACACCATCATGGAGCTGGACGAAGTGGAATCGGAGCGCACTGTCATCCTCTCCGAACGGGCGATGTATGAGAACCAACCCCGCTTCCTGCTGGACGAGGAGCTGACGGCCGCCGCCTTTCGCGTCCATCCGTACCATCACGAGGTCATCGGCGACACCGTTGACCTGCAGACGATGACGCGTGACACGCTGTTTGCCCATTACCAGCGCCACTATACTCCCGCCAACGCCATCGCCGTCGTCGTCGGCGATTTCGACACCGAGCAGATGCTGGCCCGCATCACCAAGCTGTTTGGCGCGTTGCCCGCCGGAGAAAGCACCGGCCGCGTCCTGCGCGAAGAGCCGCCTCAGCTGGGCGAGCGACGTATCGTCGTCCACGGCCCCGGCGATACCGCCTACCTGACCTTTGCCTACAAAGTCCCTGGGGCGGCGCATCCCGACTATCCCGCCCTCTCGTTGCTCAACGCCGCCTTCGCCGGGGGCAACAGTCTGGGCATGTTCGGCGGCGGCGGCTCCAACCGCAGCTCGCGTCTTTACAAAGCGCTGGTTAGCACCGAACTGGCGGCCGGGGCCTACGGCAGCCTGACGCCGACGATCGACCCGTTTCTCTACACCATCAGCGCCGTCGTCCGCGCGGGGCGCACGCTGACCGAGGTCGAGACGGCGTTGGAGGCGGAGCTGGCCCGGCTGGCGGCCGAACCGATCACCCCGGCCGAGCTGGCCAAGGCGCTGAAGCGGGCGCGGGCGCAGTTCATCATGGCCGGCGAAAGCATCTCCGGCCAGGCGCAACTGCTCGGCGCGGCCGAGGCCACCACCGGTGATTTCGGCTGGTTCGAGACGGTGCTGGAGCGGCTGAACTCCGTCACTGTCGACGACATTGAGCGGGTGCGGCGGCAGTACATCCACAGTCGCAACCGCGTCGTCGGTTGGTATGAACCGAACACCGGCGGCAGCATGCCGGAGAACGGTCACGCCCCGGCCGGATGAGGACGAGGGGCATCGGTCCCGGCGGCTCGCCGGCGGGTTCCGAACGTGTGAAGGGTGAAATGTCTGTGTTAGAATCGCCGGAGATGACCACTCAGTCTGATCTTGTCAAAGACCTCCAGACTCTCAACGAGATCTCCCTGACCCTGAACCAATCGGCCGATGTGCAGACCGCGCTGGATGAATCACTGGCGCAGCTTGTCGGGCTGATGGGTTTGGAAACGGGGTGGATCTTCGTCGTCGATCCGCTGGCGGTGGATCGCTGGGGCGGCCGTGGCTTCCGGCTGGCCGCCCATCACAACCTGCCCCCCGCGCTGGACGAAAACAGCTCCGACGCCTGGGACAAGAGCTGTGACTGTCAGGCGCTCTGCCTCGCCGGCCAAATGGTCGGGGCATACAACGAGGTGCGCTGCAGTCGTCTGGCCAGCGTCATGGGAGACCGTAACCAGTTGGCTGTCCACGCCTCGACGCCGCTGCGCTCCGGCGATCGCATCCTGGGAATCCTCAATGTCGCCGCCCCAAGCTGGTCCTACTTCACCGAACGCAATCTCGCCTTCCTCTCCCTCGTCGGCAATCAGATGGGCACCGCGCTGGAACGAGCGCGCCTCTACGACTCGCTGCAGATGCAGCGTATCCACGAACAGGCGGTGCTGCTTGAGCTGTCGCAACAGTTACTGCTCCGGCACGACCTCGGCGACTTGCTGGACTTCATCGTCGAGGAAGTGCGCGCCCAACTGGACGCCGACGCCTGTGCCGTCCTGCTGCCCGGTTCCGATCCCGATCACCTCTACTTTCGCGCCGCATCTGGCTGGCACAGCGACCCGGTGGGCAACGCCTACCGCGCCCCGGCCGACAACTCAACCGGCTCGGGCCAGGTGATGCGTACCCAACAAGTATTGCTCATTGAGGATCTGCAGCGCCAAGACCCGCCGCTTTGGACGTCGGAGTGGCTCGACCGCGAGGCATTCCGCGCCGTGGCCATCGTGCCGCTCATGGCCGAAGACCGCTCGATCGGCACGTTGCTCATCGACTCGCGCGAGCCGCGCCGCTTCACCGAGGACGAAGTGCGCTTCCTGCGCCTCATGGCCAACCAGGTGGCGCTGGCACTGGAGAAAGCCCGCTTGCAGCAAGACCAGCTGGAGCGGGAGCGCATCGAGGAAGAGCTGGCGGTGGCTCGACAGATTCAGGTGAGCATGTTGCCGGCCGCCCCGCCGCAGCGCCAAGGCTGGCAGTTCGCCACCCATTTCGAGGCGGCCCACCAAGTGGGCGGCGACTTCTACGATTTCCTGACGTTGCCGGGCGAGGAAGGGCGATGGGGCGTCGTCATCGCCGACGTCAGCGACAAGGGAGTGCCGTCGGCGCTGTTCATGGCTCTCAGTCTGACGACGATCCGCAACATCGCCCTGCGCGGCCGCTCCCCCGGCGAGGTGCTGTCGTGGGCCAACCGCTACATCCAGGAAGACAGCCAGTCAGACATGTTCCTCTCTGTTTTCTACGCCGAGCTGAACAGCTACACCGGCCAGCTGACCTACGTCAACGCGGGTCACAACCCGCCGCTGCTTTGGCGCGCGGCCGAGGGGGAGTTCCATCGCCTGCCGGCCAACAGCCCGCTGCTGGGCGTCTTGCCCGCCATCGACGTGCAGGCCAGGACAATCGACATGGCCGTGGGCGATATTCTCGTTCTCTACACCGACGGCCTCTCAGAAGCCCACAACCACAAGTACGAGGAGTTTGGCGTAGACCGGTTGGAAGAGACGGTCCGGCGCTTGCTGGCCCACTCCCCCAACGCCGGGGCGGATGAGATCTGCGTCACACTGGCTCGCGAAGTGCGGAAGTTCGCCGGTGACACGGAGCAATTCGACGACATGACCATGGTCATCATCAAGCGCAGTGAGGAGTTTTATGGCAACGCCTAGTTTCCCCGGCCCCGACTCAATCCGCCGGGAAGTGCTCGATAACGGCATCACCGTGCTCGTCTACGAGAACATGAACAGCGGAACGGTCTCCATTGAAGGCATACTGCGCGCCGGGGCGGCCGACGAGACGCGCGAAAACGCCGGGCTGGCCAACTTCACCGCCGACCTGCTGATGCGCGGCACCCACAAGCGTACCTTCGACGAGATATACGAGGCGTTGGAGTCAGTGGGGGCCGGTGTGTCGTTTGGCGGCGCGCGCCATACGTCCGGCTTCTCCGGTCACAGCCTGACCGAGGACGTTGACCTGGTGCTCGACATCATCAGCGAATCTCTCTGCCGCCCCACTTTCCCCGAGCAGCAGATCGAGCTGTTGCGCGGGCAGATCATGACCGGTCTGCAGATGAGAGCCAACAACACCCGCCAGATGGCATGGCTCACCTTCCAGGAGATGGTTTATCCCGACCACCCCTACGGCCGCTCCACCAGCGGCTATCTGGAATCGATCCCCACCCTCGGCCGCCGGGAGCTCGTCGACTTCTACGACGCCTACTACGGCCCGCAGGGGATGATCATCGGCGTCGTCGGGGCCATTCCGACTGACGTGATTCTGAAGAAGCTCGACGACGTCTTCGGCAGTTGGGGCAAGCAAGAGCAGCGGATGACCGAGGTCTCGTCCGACGTCGCCCGGCCGGTGGGCCTGCGCCGCCGCCACCACGCCATGCCCGAAAAGCGCCAGGCCGACATCGTGCTCGGCCTGCCTGGGCCGCGCCGCTCCGCCCCCGACTATCTGGACGCCAGCTTGATGAACACCATTCTGGGCGTCTTCGGCATGATGGGGCGCATCGGCCAGAGCGTGCGCGAGGAGCAGGGGTTGGCCTATTACGCCTCGAGCCGGCTGGAGGGCGGCCTCGGCCCCGGCCCATGGACGGCAACGGCCGGCGTTGCCCCCGACAAGGTTGATCAGGCGATCGAATCGATCCGCCACGAGATCCGCCGCATCATGGACGAACCGGTATCGGCCGAGGAGCTGGCCGACAGCCAGGCATACCGCACCGGCTCCTTGCCGTTGAGCCTGGAGACGAACAGCGGCCTGGTGGACATTATCACCGACATGGAGCTGTATGACCTGGGGCTGGACTACCTCTATCGCTACAGTGACATGATCAACGACATCACGCCGGAGCGCATTCAGGCGGCGGCGCGCAAATATCTCAGCGCCGATGACCTGTCGATCGCCGTCAGTGGGCCGGTGGAGACGCTCTGATGCTGGCCGTCGGCGTCGACATCCTCGAGATCGAGCGCATGACGCGCGGCATGGCGCGCCATGGCGAGCGCTTCTGTGACCGCTTCTTCACACCGCGCGAGCAGGAACAGTGCGCCGGCCGCGCCGACAGTCTGGCCGGTCGTTTCGCGGTCAAAGAGGCCGTCGGCAAGGCGCTGGGCACGGGCATCGGTGACGTGGGCTGGAAGGAGATCGAAATCATCAGCGACGAACGCGGCCGTCCGGTGCTGGCGCTCCACGGCGCGGCCGCGCAGTTGGCGGAGGAGCAGGGATTGGGCCAATGGGCCATCAGCCTCTCGCACACGGCCACCCATGCCGTCGGTATGGCTGTGGCCTTGAATTTGCATTCCATTCCGGGGGGCGGGCCGGCGACTTCATCAGGCAATGACGGTGAATCATGATTGATGGTTTGTCTACGAGAGACATGGAGAAGGGCGCCGACGCGGGGCGGGGGCAACGCCGCCTGCTGACTGTGCTGGCCCATCCTGACGACGAATCATTCGGCATGGGCGGCACGCTGGCCCGCTATGCCGACGAGGGCGCCGACGTCCACGTGGCCATCGCCACCGACGGCGTGGCCGGTTCCGTCGCCGGGGGCTATGAGCACACACTGCAGCAGTTGGCCGAGGTGCGGCGGCAGGAGCTGGAGAAGGCGATCAACATCCTGGGCGTCACGCTCCACATGCTCGGCTACCGCGATTCGGGCTACATCGGCGATCCGGCCAACCAGCACCCTGAGGCGTTCATCAATAGCGACTTCGACGAAGCGGTGGGCAAAGTGGTGGCCCTCATCCGCCAAATCCGGCCGCAGGTCGTGGTGACCCACGACGAGACGGGCGGCTACTATCACCCCGACCACATCCACTGCTGGAAGATCACCACGGCCGCGTTCGAGGCCGCCGGCGATCCCGAGCAGTATCAGGAGATCGGCCCCGCGCCCTACCGGCCGCAGCGACTCTACTTCACCGGATTCTCCAATCGCATGGTGAAGGTCTTTACCTTCCTGATGCGCTTGCGCGGCCAGGACCCCAAGCGGGCGGGACGGAACAAGGATATCGACTGGACGAAGATCGGCATCGAGCCGCGCCGCCTTCATGCCCAGATCGACTACCGGCAGTACTGGGACGTGAAAGCGGCCGCCGGGGCGGCCCACCCGAGCCAGGGCGGGGGCTCCTCGCGCAACCGGATGTTGCCGGAGTGGCTGCAGCGCCGTTATTTGGCCAAGGAAAGCTACATCCGCGCCTATCCGCCCGTGCCCGACAGCTACCGGGAGTATGATCTCTTCGCGGGCGTTGATGTGAATGCGTAGCCGCCGGCGACACAAGTGAGGGAAACAACTGTCATGACATTCAGACGTGTGATGAAATTAGTGGGCACATTGGCCGGCTTTGTGGTGGGTGTGGCGGCGGTCATCGTGGCGTACTTCACTCGCCGCATGGTCTCGCCGGCCCGCCAATCGCTCTGGACAACCCCGGCCGAGATGGGGCTGGCCTATGAGAACGTCAACTTCCCGGCCCAGGACAGCGTCCGCCTGTCGGGTTGGTTCGTCCCCGCGGCCGAGACGGATCGGCGCGACGGGGCCACCATCGTCCTCGTCCACGACTGGACGTGGAACCGGCTGGGGGATAGCGCGGCCGATCTGCTGGCCGACTTCTCCGGTACGACGCCGGTGGAGTTGCTAAGGTTGGCCCACGCGCTGCACCACGAGGGGTACCATGTGCTGATGTACGACCAGCGCAACCACGGCGAGAGCGCTGCCCACCCGCCGGTCACCTTCGGCCAATCGGAGTCGAGCGACCTGCTGGGAGCGCTGGCCTATCTGCGCGGGCGGGCCGATGTGGACGCGGACAAGATCGGCGTCATCGGCTTCTCCATGGGGGCCAACGCCGTGCTCTATGCGCTGCCGCAGACGGACGGCATCGCTGCCGCCATCGCCGTCCAGCCGTCGACGGCCTCGGCCTATATTGACGGCTTCACCCATGACCTGTTGGGAACACCCGGCCGTGTGCTGCCGCCGTTGCTCGACTCCATCTACTCATCGATCGGCGGCGTCCACCTCAGCGGCCTGAAACCTGCCTTCGCTGCTGCCGGGGCGGGGGAGACGCCGGTGCTCTTCGTCCAGTGCCGCGACGACGCCTGGGGCTCGCTCGACGACGTGATGATGCTCCGCTCCGCCACACCCGCCGGCGAAGGGCCGCTGCTCGTCGACGGCGCCCACCGCTATGAGGGGTACCAATACCTCATCGATAACCCCCAAATCGCCGTCGCCTTCTTCAAGCAACACCTTTAAACCGACGGAAAAAGAATTTAACACGGAAGGGACACGGATGAAACGGATGAGACGGGTTATTTCTTTATTTCCGTGAAATCCGTTATGTCCGAGTCCTATCCGTGTTTAATTTTTTAATCCCCAGGCGTAAAAAACTCCAGCTCCCCCGCTTCTTCGCTTTCCTCGGCCGCGCCCTTTCGCCGGAACTGGCTCATGTATAGATCGTGGTAGAAGCCATTGGCGGCCAGCAGGCTGTCGTGGGTACCGCGCTCGATGATGCGGCCGTCCTTGACCACCAGCACCTGATCGGCGTGGCGGATGGTGCTCAGCCGGTGGGCGATGACGAAGCTGGTGCGGCCACGCAGCAGCTCTTCCAGCGCGGTCTGAATTTCCCGCTCGGTGCGGGTGTCTACGCTGCTCGTCGCCTCATCGAGGATGAGGATGCGCGGATCGATGAGGGCCACGCGGGCGATTGAGAGCAGCTGCCGCTGCCCCTGGCTGAGGCCGCCGCCGCGTTCGCCCAGCACCGTCCGGTAGCCGTCCGGCAGCCGCTGGATGAACTCATCGGCGTGGGCCAGCCGCGCCGCGGCCATGACCTCTTCATCGCCGGCGTCGGGGCGGCCGTAGCGGATGTTGTTCATCACCGTGTCGCTGAACAGGAATGAGTCCTGCAACACGATGCCGATCTGGCGGCGCAGGCTCTCCTGCGTCACATCGCGCACGTCGATGCCGTCGATGGTGATGCGCCCGGCCGAAACGTCCCAGAAGCGGGGCAGCAGATTGATGATCGTCGTCTTGCCCGCGCCCGTGGGGCCGACGATGGCGATCGTCTCGCCCGGCCGGGCTTCGATGTCGATGCCGCGCAACACCGGCTCGCCCGGATTGTACTCGGCATGGACATCGTCGTAGATGACGTGGCCGGTGATCTCCGGCATCTCGCCCGCGCCTGCCCGGTCGACGATCTCCACCGGCTCGTCGAGCAAGCCGAAGATTCGCTCCGCGCCGGCCAGCGCGCTTTGGATGTTGGCCCACAGCACGGAGATCTGCTGCACGGGCCGGTTGAACTGCTGGGTGTAGCCGATGAAGGTGATGATGAGGCCGACGGAGATGCTGGTGCCCAGCAACCCCTGCTGATTGAGCATCATCAGGCCGCCCACACCGGCGACGACGGCCAAACTGACGTAGCTCAACCCTTCCAGCACGGGGCCGAGCGCGCCTGTGTACGCCTGGGCGCGGATGTTGGCGTCCCGGTTGGCGGCGTTGCTGACGCGGAACTGCTCGATGTTCTCTTCCTCGCGGCTGAACGCCTGCACCTCACGCACGGCCGAGATGCTCTCCTGCAAGTCGGCATTGACGTTGCCGATCTGCTGGCGCGCCCTGCGGAACGCCTTTCGCGCCTGGCTGGAGAACCAGCGCGTGGCGATGACCATCAGCGGCAAGGTGATAAGGCTGATGAGCGCAAACGGTGCGTTCAGCTGGAACATCACCACAATCACCAACACGATGAGCAAAATCCCCTGGAAGACGGACACGAGGCCGAAGCCGATGACCTGCTGCAGGGTATCGACGTCGTTGGTGAAGCGGCTCATCACATCCCCCGCCTCGTGTTTGGTGAAGTAGCCCAGTGAGAGGCGGTGCAGGTGGGTGAACACGTCCGCCTGCAAGTCGCGCAGCACGCGATAGCCGGCTACGCTCATCAGGTAGAACATCAGGCCGCTGAAGATCGCGCTGCCGATGTAGAGGGCGACGATGAGCAGGATGAGGCGGCCGAGACCGGCCAGCGTCTCGCCGATCGAGGCGCTCAGATCCGGCGTGGTGTACCAACAGTTGCTGAATGCGCCGCCCTCGGCAGCATCAGCGATGCCCGCGAATGCTTCCAGTTCCGACCCCGCGGCCGCCCCGGCCGAGAACGGGCCGAGGTAGCAGTCCACCGCCTGACCGGTCAGATTGGGGATCAGCACCTGGGCGTAGGTGCTGGCGATGATGAGCACGGCGACGAGCAGTAGCATCCAGCTGTAGTGGCGAAAGTAGCGCCATAGCCGTCCCAACGTCACCCGCGCACTTGCCGGTTTGCGGGCTTCCGTGCCCAGTAATTGTGTGGCATGATTCATCATAATGCGATTCTCCGCGATTCAAAGTGCGGCGAGCCGGCTCAGGCCGCGGCGCCGGACAATTGCGAGTGGTAGATGTCGGCGTAGACCGGGTTGTTTTCTAGAAGCTCTTCATGCGTGCCTCTGGCGACGATCGAGCCGTTGCCGAGCACGAGAATCTGATCGGCATTGACGACGGTGCTGATTCGCTGGGCGATGACGAAGCTGGTGCGCCCTTCCATCAATTGGTCGAGCGCCTGCTGGATTTCGTACTCGGTGTTCAGATCGACGCTGCTGGTGCTGTCGTCGAGGATGAGGATGTGGGGGTCCATGAGCAAGGCGCGGGCGATGGCCACACGTTGCTTCTGCCCGCCGCTCAACGTCGTGCCTCGTTCGCCCACCGGGGTATCATATCCCTGTGGGAAGGTCGTGATGAAGTCATGGGCGGCCGCGGCCTGGGCGGCGGCGATGACCTCCTCGTCGGTGGCGTCGGGGCGGCCGTAGGCGATGTTGTCGCGGATCGTGCCGCTGAACAGCACCGTCTCCTGCAGGACGATGCCGATGCGTTGTCGCAAGCTCTCCAGCGTCACGTCGCGCACGTCGTGGCCGTCGATGAGCACCTGCCCCTCGGTCACGTCATAGAAGCGCGGAATCAGGTTGATGACCGTGCTCTTGCCGCTGCCCGTCGCCCCCAGCAGGGCGATCGTCTCGCCCGGTTGGGCGACGAAGCTGATATCGCTGAGGACGGGATCGCTGCCCTGGAAGTAGCGGAAGCTGACGTCGCGGAATTCGACGTGCCCCTCGATCTCGCCCAGTTCGATCGCCCCCGGCTTGTTCTCCACGTCGTTCTCGGCGTCGAGGATCTCGAAGATACGGTCGGCGCTGGCCGCGGCCTGGGCCATGAGCGAGATGATGAACCCCAGTTGGCCCATGGGCATGAAAACATAGACAAGGTAGAGGCTGAACTTCTGCCACTCGCCCACCGTCAGCGTGCCCTGAAGGATCTGCCGCCCGCCGAAGTAGAGGACGGCCGCCTGTCCCAGATTGGCCACCAGAAAGATGAACGGGAAGAGGAAGGAGAAGATGCGGCTCACCTTGATGCGCTGCGCCATGAGGGAATCGATGCCCTCGACGAAACGCTGGTTCTCCCGTTGCTCGGTGGTAAACGCCTTAACGACCTTTAGCCCGGCCAAGTTCTCCTGCAAGGTAGTATTCACCCGGCTGAGCCGCTTCTGCACCTCGACGAAAAGGGGTTGGGCGATGGAGCCGAACGCCAGGAACATAACCAGGGCGATGGGCAAGATAGGCAGCACGACAAGCGTCAGCCGAGCGTTGGTGAGCACCAGGATGATCAGCGTCCCGCCCAGCAAGATGAACGCCTGCAGCGCCATGAGCAATCCCATGCCGATGAAGCCGCGCAGCCGCTCCACATCGTCGGTGGCACGAATCATCAGCTGCCCTGTCCGGTTGCGATCGTGATAGCTGAAGCTGAGGCGCTGAATCTTGGTGTAGATATCGTTGCGCAGGTCAAAGGCGATGCTCTCCGACAGGGCTTGCGAGAGGAAATTCTGGCCGAAGGAGAAGACACCGCGGGCCACGGCGAAGGCGACGATGATCAGCCCGGCGTAGATGATCGCTCGCGGCGCGGCGTTTAGTCCGGTCTGGAGCGCGGTCAGGTCCAGCCCGAACTGCTCGGCGGCCGCGGCCTGCATCTCGGCCGGCAGGTTGAGCAACCCCTGGCTGGTGGCGCTGGAGACGATGGTGTCGATTATCTGCTGCAGCAACTGGGGCACGACGAGCTGCGCGGCCGTGGCGATGACCAGCGCCAGCATCGCGCCGGCGGTCAGCTTGGGGTACTTGGTCAGATAGCGCAGCGCGCGACCGAGCGAGGCCATGTTAGAGCGGCCGCCGGGGGCTTTCTGTGTCATTTGCATGGGATTTCTCCGAAGTTAGGGATTATTCCTTCAAGGTCTTGGCGCGTCGGTAGAGGGCGCGCAAGAGTTCGCTCAGGCTTTCCATTTCGTCCTGACTGAGCACGGCGAACAGATCGTTGATGACTTCGACGTGCTGGCTGGCATGTTCGTGCACCTTGCGCCGCCCCGCTTCCGTCAGCACGATGTTGAAGCGCCGCCGGTCACTCTGGTTCAACAGCCGCTCGATGAGCCCTTCCTCTTCCAGATTGCGGATGAGGGCGCTGATTGTGTTGCGGCTGGTGCCCTGGTGGGCGCTGATCTCCGATGGATTGAGGCCGTTGTCGTTGCCCTGCCATTCGTTGAACAGAAGGTGGAGCAAAATGCGGTTCTGGGCATACGACAGGCCGCTGGCTTCCATACTGGCCTCGTTCAGGTGGTGGAATTGGTGCGCTACCAACCGGAAATCTTCCATCAATTGGGCGGCTTGCGGGTCGGTATTGGGATGGAGCGACTTAAGGAAGGCATTCCAATCCTCGTAATATTGCCGGGAGTAACGGCCGTTCGGTGACATACACAATTTGTCCTTCGTCTACGAAATGTGCCGGGTGGAATTATACGGCGCCGAACTACTTTGTCAATGGCCGATAGGCCTCAAGACCTGAGAGGTCTCTGAAGACCTCTCAGGTCTGTGCATCAAGCGTCGCTTTACACTAACGCCTAATCTGATAGAATTTACACCTGAGGCCGCGAAAAAGAGGTAGCCACGGACAAAACGGATAAAAGCAAATCCGTTACACCCGTCTAAATCCGTAGCCAATTCTTTTCCCACCTCAGGAGCCGTGGCAAGCCTTCCAACACGGCCGGCGACGTCCCGGCTGCCTTACCTTCTCCAGATACACACGTTTAACCGATTATGACCCTTTCCGCTAACCGTCCTTTGGAACCGCAATCTCGCGCGATCGTCGTGGGGGCTTCTTCCGGCCTTGGGGCCGCGCTGGTGCGCCGGCTGGCGGCCGAGCGCTATCTGGTGGCGGCCGTGGCCCGTCGCGAGGCCGAGCTCGCCGCGCTGCGCGACAGCGCCGGCCGCGACCGCGTGCTGCCCTACGTCCACGACGTGCTCCAGACCGAGCAGGTTCCGATGCTGTTTGACCAGATCACCCGCGACCTGGGCGGCCTGGATTTGATCCTCTACGTCGCCGCCGTCCAGCCTCCCGTGGCCGCCCATGAGTACAACTTCGAGAAGGACGAGGCAATGCTGCGTACTAACTTGTTGGGCGCGGTGGCCTGGCTCAACCAGGCGGCGCTGCGCTTCGAGCGCGCAAGAGGTGGCCAGATCGTCGGTATCAGTTCCGTTGCGGGGGATCGCGGTCGCGTGGGTAGCCCCGTCTACAACACCAGCAAGGCGGGCCTGGATACCTATCTTGAGGCGCTGCGCAATCGCCTCTCGCGCCATGGCGTCACCGTCACGACGATCAAGCCCGGCTTCATCGACACCGAACTGCTGAATAACGCGCCCAAGACCTTTTGGGTCATCTCGCCCGACGAAGCAGCCGCGCAGACGTTGGCTGCCGTCCGGCGCCGGCAGCAGGTCGCCTACGTTCCGCCCCGCTGGCGGTTGGTGAGTCTGGTGGTCAAATCCATTCCGTCGGTGATTTTCCGACGCCTGAGCTTCTGAGATCGAGATCGCTATGACCGATATAAAACCGTTATCAACCGTTCGCGGCGCGCGCCGCAGCGCTCCCGAGCCGACTCACCTTTCGCCCGAATACCTGGAGAAGGTGTCATCGTGGGGTGGCGTCACCAATGGGGTCAGCTACGTCTATCGCCCCAGCACGGCCGAAGAGCTACACGAGATACTGAACATGGCCCGGCGCGCCGGCCGCACAGTGGGTCTGCGCGGCGGCGGCAACAGCTACGGCGACGCGGCCATGAACAACGAGAACGTTGTCGTCGACCTGCGTCGCATGAAGCGCATTTTGGAGTGGAACCCCGAGACGGGGCGCATTCGCCTGGAGCCGGGCGTCACGCTGGCCGAGCTGTGGCAATACACCCTCGAGGACGGCTGGTGGCCCCCCGTCGCCACCGGCACCAGCCTGACGACGATGGGCGGCTCGGCGGCGATGAACGTCCACGGCAAGAACGCCTACAAGGCGGGGCCGATCGGCGACCACATCATCGAGTTTGACCTGATGCTGCCCTCGGGCGAGACGATCACCTGCAGCCGCGAGGAGAACCGCGACGTTTTCTACGCCGCTATCGGCGGCTTCGGCATGCTGGGCATCTTCACCAGCCTGACGATGCAGATGAAACGCGTCTACTCCGGCTTGCTCGACGTGGAGACGGGCACGCGCGCCGACCTGGCCGAGATGTTCGCCTACTTCGACGAGCACGCCGCCACGGCCGACTACATCGTCGGCTGGATCGACTCGCTGGCCGGCGGTGACCACATCGGCCGCGGCGATGTCCACCGCGCCCAATACCTGCCCGAGGGGGCCGATCCCCACCCGGCGCAGACGTTGCGCCTCGACCAGCAGCACCTCGGCCCCAACCTGTTCGGCTTCTTCCCGCGCTCCATTCTGTGGCTGTTCATGCGGCCGATGGTGCGCAACGCGGGCATGCGGCTGGTCAATCGGGGGAAATATCTGGCCGGCAGCTTCGGCGGCCTGAAGCGGTATCGCCAGCCCCACGCCCAATTCCACTTCCTGCTCGACTATATTCCCGATTGGAAGAAGGCTTACGAGCCGGGCGGGTTGATCCAGTACCAGCCCTTCATCCCCAAGGAAACGGCCTACGATGCCTTCAGTGACATCCTGACGCTCTGCCAGCGGCGCGGGCTGCCCAACTACCTGACTGTGCTGAAGCGCCACCGCCCCGACGACTTCCTGATGAGTTACGCCGTCGATGGCTTCTCGTTGGCCATGGACTTCCGCGTGACGGAAGAGAATCGCCGGCGCATCGTTTGGCTGACGCGGGAGATGGACGAGATCGTGCTGCAGGCGGGCGGCCGCTTCTACTTCGCCAAGGACAGCACGCTTCGGCCGGAGACGGCCGAGGCGTACCTCGGCGCGGAGCGCATCGCCCAGTTTCGCGCACTCAAGCGACGCTGCGATCCCGAAGGGCTCTTGGAGACGGACCTCTGGCGGCGGGTGTTTGGTAGTTAACGCCGCCCACCTGTCAGGTCTTTCTCCGGATTCATTACTCTTCGGCCGAACCCGGTTGCTCCCTCAACTTCTTCATCCGCGCCTCGATTCCGCGGGCGACGACCGCCGCATCCTCATAGCGGCTAAAGAAGTTATGCTCCCCCGTCAGCGTCGCCAGGCGCATGTAGAGCGGGCGGCCGTCGTCGGCTTCGTAGGCGACCGTGATCGTGCGGCCGATCAAATCTCGCACATGATCCCAGTACTCTCCTTCCAGCGCCTCAAGCGGCCTGACGTTGCCGTCGGCGTCGTCCTCGCGCCCGGCCAGCAACTGGCGCAGGTGGACGACGTACTTGTCCGCCCCCGGCACCAGATCGGCGACTTCGGCCTGGAAGATGGCGCGGATGTACTCCCCCTCGGGCGTGCGCCAGGCGAAATGGAGCGCGAAGGATTCGCCGACGCTGTAATGGGATTCAGGCATTGGGGAACAAGCGGAGTGGGGTAGAGCGAGAGCCGCTTCGTGATCGGCGGCCCTCGCTAGTCGTGTCGATTGACTGCGTCCGTGATTAGCGAATCGTCAGCTCCGTAGCCTTGTCGAACAGGTGCATGTTGTTCATGTCGAAGGCGACGGTGATGTTGTTGCCGCTGTGGACGCCAAAACGTGGGTCAACGATGCCGACGAAGTTGTTCTTGCCCGAGGTGAGGTAGAGATGCAACTCGTGTCCCAGCAACTCGATGACTTCCACCTGTGCGTTGACGTTCTCACCGATGATGTTGGCCGGCGCGTACTCGGGAGAGTAAACATGTTCCGGCCGGATGCCCATGATCACTTCCTTGCCCACGTACGGCCCGAACGTCTCCCTGCGGTCATCGGGCACGCGAACGCGGAAATCGCCGGTGTCGACGAACTGGCGCCCTTCCTCACTAACCAGCGTGCCGTTGAAGAAGTTCATCGCCGGGCTTCCGATGAAGCCGGCGACGAAGACGTTGACCGGATCGTTGTAGAGGTTGCGCGGTGTGTCCACCTGCTGCAGGATGCCGTCGGCCAGCACGGCGATCCGGTCACCCATGGTCATCGCTTCCACCTGGTCGTGGGTCACATAGATGAACGTCGTGCCCAGGCGCTGGTGGAGCTTGCTGATCTCGGCGCGGGCGGTGACGCGCAACTTGGCGTCGAGGTTGGACAGCGGCTCGTCCATCAGAAAGACAGACGGCTCGCGCACGATGGCGCGGCAGACGGCCACGCGCTGCCGCTGGCCGCCGGAGAGCGCTTTGGGCTTGCGGTCGAGCAGATTGGACAGCCCCATGATATCGGCCGCTTCCTTCACGCGCCGGTCGATCTCATCCTTCGGCATCTTGCGCAGCTTCAAGCCGAAGGCCATGTTGTCATAAACGTTCATGTGGGGATAGAGCGCGTAGGATTGGAAAACCATAGCGATGTCGCGATCCTTGGGCGGAACGTCGTTGACGACGCGGTCAGCGATGAGGATGTCGCCGTCAGTCACCTCTTCCAATCCGGCCAGCATCCGGAGAACAGTCGACTTGCCGCTCCCCGACGGGCCCACGAAAACCATGAACTCCTTGTCGTCGATTTCCAGGCTGAAATCCTTGATCACGCTGACGTCGCCAAATCGCTTGTATACGTGCCGATAGCTTACACTCGCCATTGTCGTCTCCTGTTTCTCCCTGATGATGTGATTGATTGCGGACCGTCTATCGCCGGGTGTTGGTGATGGCCGCCAATATACCCACCAACTTCGCAACGTCAATAGTTGTGGCTAATATCGTGGTGAAATTGTCTAAAGTTGTGGTGGTGAGGTCTACAGAACGAACAACTTTTCCAGCCGCGCCAGCTCAACGATATCTTCGGGCAAATCGGGCGGCAGATAGCGGGCGTAATCCTTGATCCAGTTGGCGACGCTCTGGTGATTGACGCCCAACTCGCGGCCGATCTCGCGCATCGAGTGCCCTTCCAGATACAGCTGCAGCGCCTGGAAGCGGATTTCCTCTTTGTAGCCGTGGTCTTTGGGGTGGGGGGTATAGCGACAGCCGCAATGGGCGCAGCGGTAGCGCTGGGAACCGGCCGGCGTGCGGCCGTCGCGCGACTGCTTGTCGCGCCTGGCGCAGCGGGGGCAGGCGGGCCTGGTTTTCATGTCGCTCAGATCAGCGTCGCCATGATGGCGATCAGCAGCAGCATCAGCGCCACGAACGCCACCACCCAGTTGGCCCGCAGCGCCTCGCCGAAGCTGACCGGGCCGGACGGCCGTCGGCTGTGGCCGAACAACGCCTGGGCGAACTGCTCGATCGTCTGCGGCCGGTCGTCGGGGTGCATTTCCAGCGCCCACATGATCGCCTCGGACACATGGGGAGACACCTTGTCGTTAAACTGCTCCGGCGGCCGCAGATTGCGCGGATTCAGAAAGCGCGACTTGGCGTCGGGCGGCGGATAGTCGGTCAGCAGATGGTAGAACGTCGCCCCCAGCGCGTAGATGTCGGTGCGTACGTCGGTGTGGCCCGAGTCGCCGCCGTACTGCTCCAGCGGCGTGTAGAGCGCCGTCCCGCGCCCCTGCACCACGGTGATCGTACGCGTCTCGTCGGGCGACAGCAGCTTGACCAGCCCGAAGTCCACCAGCTTGATGCGGTTGTCCGGCGTCAGCTTGATGTTGCTGGGTTTGATGTCGCGGTGGACGACGGGCGGCGACTGCCGGTGCAGATAGCTCAGCGCGTCGATGATCTGCGCCGCCCAACCCAACACCGTGTCCTGCCCAAGCTTATAGTTTTGTGCCCGCGCCTCGTCCAGCCACTGCTTCAGGTCCTTGCCGGGCACGTAATCCATGACCAGATAATCCCGGTTGTGGTCGGAGAAAAAGTCCGACACCTTGGGCAGGTTGGGATGGTCGAGCTGAGCCAGGATGCTCGCTTCCTGCAGAAACTGCTGGTGGGCCTGGTCGCGCAGCTCCTGCGACAGGTGTGGATCGGGCGTCACCTCTTTGATGGCGCACAGCCGGCCGGGCAGCCGCAAATCCTCGGCGCGGTAGACGTTGCCCATGCCCCCCTGGCCGACGATGTTGGTCAGCCGGTAGCGATCGCGCAACACCGTGCCTTCAGGAAGGGGGCTCGCCACACCGCTCGACAAATCGACTACGCCGGGCGCCTCGGCGCCGGCCCGGTCGATTACTGGACTATCACTCATACTATCCATTATAATGCAAAGGCCGAAAGGCTGTCATACCCGGTGGCATACGACATGCCGCCGATGATCCTAGGGAGTGGACGCATGGATGATAGACCCGTCTTGCTGGTAAGTGAAGGCGAACTTTCCGGCCAACGTTGGACGCTTGCCAAAGATGAGATGATGATTGGGCGTGGGACGGACGCCGATATCGTGCTGCCGGAGCGCCAGGTCTCCCGCTACCACCTGAAGATCCATTACCGGGATGGCCGCTACATCCTCGAAGACCTCGACAGCAAAAACGGCACCTTCCTCAACGGCCAACAGGTCAAAGGCTCCGTGTCGCTGCAAGACGGCGACGAGATTCAGATCGCCCTGTGTGTGCGGCTGCTCTTTGTGGGCACCGACGCCACCGTCCCCCTCAGCTTCGACATGCCCCGTCGCGACGGCTCGGGAATGATCCTCGAAGAGAACAAGCGCACCGTCTCGATCAAGGGCAGGGAGCTCGACCCGCCTCTGTCGCTGGCCCAGTTCCGCCTGTTACAGATGCTCTACGATGCTGATGGCGCCGTCTGCGGCCGCGATGACATCATCGAAGCCGTCTGGCCCGGCACGGGCGGGGCGGGTGTCTCCGAGCAGGCCATTGACGCCCTCGTGCGCCGCCTGCGCGACCGGCTGGCCGAGCTCGACGAGCACAACTATATCGTCACCGTGCGCGGCCACGGCTTCAGGCTGGACAATCCCGTTTAACGAAAAATCAAAAGGCGCCCGAAGGCGCCTTTTCTTTATCTCTTTATCGCGTTATGAAGTGGGGCTAGCTCTGTCCCGCCGCCATCATTCGCGCAGTGATCTCTTCGTCTATCTCATCCAGCCGGCCCGCCAGGTCGCCCTGGCCGGAAGTGCGCGCTTGCTGGCGAAGCAAGTCGATGATCTCAACCAGTTGCTCGGTCAGCAGCTCGGGCATGGCCGACATCAGCTGCTCTCGGTCTGCCTTGCTCGGCGCGCTTACCAGTTGGGTCAGCAGCTGGAGCTCGGGCGGGGTGTCCCCCTGCATTTGTGATAGGATGAACTCCTGGATTCGGCGAAGCTTCTCCGTCTCCTCGCGGCGGCCGGTCTGTTCGGCGTGCGCCAGCCTGGCTTCCAGCACATGCAGGAACGCCTCATCGATGCGGCCGCTGTTATTGATGATCGCCTCTTCCAAGTTATCGGCGGCCATGATCTCATCCAGCGCGGCCTGGGCTTCGCCCAACACCTTTCGGGTGGCCTCTTGCATCTCGCGCTGCATCTCCAGCAGTTGGTCGCGCACTCGGCTGAGCGTTTGCGCCCCAGCCTTGTCGCCGCTCTTCTCTCGCTCCTCCGCCTCGGCCGTCAGCTTGGCGAAGAATTCGTAGTTGAGCGCCGCCTGGCCCGTCAGGGCGATGGCCTGAACCAGCGACTCGTCTTCGGCGTTGGCAATGACGTGGTTGGCCAGCAGCTCGGGCGAGAGGCCGCCCGCCTTCTTCGCGTCACGATTCAGCGCGTGCAGCGCGATCTGCTGCTTCTCAAGGCGTCGGCCGACTTCCGTCTGGGTCATCAGCCTGGCCTGCAGGTTCAGCAGCGAGTTCACCAGATTGCTGTCGTTCATCTGGCTGGTGGCATCGATCTGTGCCCGCAGGATGCCGAAGAACGTCTCGTCGATCTCCGACTTGCGCTCGTTGATGAGGAAGTCTTGCACGTCGGGCGAGGACGTCGCCAGCGTGCGCAGCAGCTCTACCTGCTTCTGCTGCCGGGCCAGCATCTCCGGCGTCACCCCTTCGGTGCCCCACACCTTCTCCAGGAAGCTCTGCATCGTCAGCATCGTCTGCGGTTGCAGCATATAGCCCCGCCGCTTTTCCATGGGCGTCTGGTTCACAACCTGCTGCACCATGCGGCCGACGAGCTCTTCGCGCCGCACCTGATCGAGATTCATCTCTTGCGGCACGTGGACCATGAACAGATCGTGGGCGGGATCGTGGTACAGCAGCGGCGTGGCGATTCGGCCGCCGGCACCGCAGTTGGGGCAGACGGCGAAGTTGAGTTGGCCGGACAGCAGCATCTCCTTCAGTTGCGGCTGGCGACCGACGTCGATGATCTGGTGAATGTCGGCCATATAGGGCGTGCCGCAATTTGGGCAGCTAATTTGGGTTTGCATGGTTTCTCCTTAAACAGTCACACGACGGCATTGCGGTTGCCGCCCAAATGTGCGCCGGCCCGAATGTTCGCCTGTGGGGATTGATTTGGTTTTAACTATGTAGACCTGACAGGTGGGCGCGGACAATTCCTACTTTAACCAAACACATTTCCGCGCCCACCTGTCAGGTCTTGTAATCAATTATCACTCTCTGGGCAGAGAAAAGGTAAACGTCGTTCCCGGCGCGCCCGGTTCGCTGTCGCTGTTGCTGTGGAACCAGATGCGGCCGTTGTGCGCCTCGATGATGGCGCGTGACAAGTATAGCCCAAGTCCCGTCCCTTCCGTCCTGCGGCTCAGCGCGTTGTCGAGCCGCGAGAACTTCTGGAAGATGCGGCTCTGATCGCGGGCCGGGATACCGATCCCCTGGTCAGACACCGAAATGGTGATGTGCTTGGGGTGAACTTCGCCCCAAATCGCGATCTTCCCGCCGTCGGGTGAATACTTGATCGCGTTGCTGACCAGATTGTTCAGCACTTGAGTCAGGCGGCGTTCGTCGCCGATAATCGCCGGGAAGTCGTCGGGAAACGCCGTCTCGATCTCGTGGGCGTCGGCCTGCGCCGCGAAGCGCCGGGCGACGGAGTCGACGAGCTTGGTCATGTTCACATCATCGCTGATCTCCAGCGTGAACGTTCCCGACTGAAGACGCGACGCTTCCAGCAGATTGTCGATGAGGACGTTGAGATTGTCCGCCTCTTCCTCAATGACCGAAAGGGATTCGTCCAGCACCTCGGGCGACCAGTTCCCGTCGGGGCGGCGCAGCGTCCCCGCGTACCCTTTGATGATCGATACCGGCGTCTTCAACTCGTGGCTGATGACGGAGATGAACGTCTTCTGCAGCGCCTCTTCCTCGCGGTAGCGGGTCAGATCGCGGACGTTGGCGATGATGCTGCCCATGCGGCCGTCGGCGTCCATGAGCGGCGCGTAGGTGATGCCCAGATTGATGGTGCTGCGGTCGCTCTGGCAATTGCTGTCCTTGTGCCGCCGCGCCTCGCCCTCGACGTAGAGGTGCGCCGCGTGGGGCAGCGGCCACTCGTGCTCCAGCGCCGAGTGCAAATCCTCTTCCGATGTCAGCGCGATCCATTGGATGACCTCGTCATGGTTCCGCCCCACTGCCTCGGCTGCCGGCCAGCCCGTCATCTGACTCAGCGAGCGGTTGAACACCGTGATGCGCATGTTCTGATCGAGGATCATCACTCCGTCGGCGCTCTGCTCCAGAATGGCGTCCAGCCGCTGCTTCTCCTGGTTGACAGCCTGGTACAGCTTGGCGTTGCGCACGGCGATCGCCGCCTGCTCGGCGAAACTGCGCAGCAGATTGGGCGCGTCTTCGACGAAGTAATAGTTGCCCGACTGGAAGACGTAGATAAGGCCCGTGAATTGCGCGCCGATGGTCAGCGGCAGGCGGATGACTTGCGTCAGCCCCAGCTCCGCTTCGCGGGCGACTGATTTCAGCTGGTTCATCAACTCGGGGAACGCCTCGCCCTCTTTGTCGGGCCGGTAGGGAATGCCGCGAACCAGCGGCGCGAAGTGGTCTACCAGATGCGGGGGGATGCCATACACAGCCGCCACGCTCAGCGAATCGTTGCCGTCGGACAAGGCGATGATCCCCGCCCGGCCGGAGACGAGTTCCACGGCCGACTTGAGAATGAGGCGCAGCAGATCGTGCAAATCCAGCTCGGCCGACATGGCGCGGCTGATTCCCAGCAAGTATTCGCGCTGCAGAATTCGAATATCGACTATCGCTCGTGACATTAGATCTTTCCAAAGCGGCCGTCGATTCTAGCACATCTCTCTGTGCGCTACGATGCGCGGGCAGACCGTTTGCCGGGCCCGTCGCCGGCCGCAACTGTTAAGGATACGCCTCTTCTCTTGGAATTGCGTAAAAGCGGTGTTAGAGTTCTGTCGACATCTTCGGGGAAAGTATGCCTTACCTTGACAGTCGTGGACTGCGATTCTATTACGAGACGACCGGTGACCCGGTCGCCCCGCCTCTACTCATCATTGCCGGGCTGACCGACTACACCGCCAAAAGCCGTTGGCAAGCGGACGACTTGGCTCGCGACTATCACGTCATCACTTTCGACAATCGCGGCGCGGGGCGCTCTTCCGTGCCGCCGCCCGGCTACACGACGGCCGACCTGGCTGATGACGCCGAGGCCGTGCTGGTCGCGGTGGGTGTCCCGTCGGCCCACGTCTTTGGCTTCAGCCTGGGAGGCATGATCGCCCTCAACCTCGCGATTCGCTATCCACAGCGCGTGAACCGGCTGGTACTGGGCTGCACGACGGCCGGCGGCCAGCTGAGCGTCTGGCCGGGCGAACAGGTTCTGGGCGCGGTCTTCAGCCCCACCACCACCGGCGACAAGCGGCAAGACTTCCTCAATGGCGTGCGCTTTTCCCTCAGCGCCCATAGCATGGAGACCCGGCCCGAGCTGGCGCAAACCCTGGCCGACATCGCCGTCGACAACCCGCAGACGGCCGAGGGGCGCGCCGGACAGATTCAGGCGGTGCTGACCCACAACGTGGTGGAGCGCCTGTCCGAGATAGCCGCGCCGACGCTGGTCATGCACGGCGAAGCGGATCAGATCATCCCCGTCGAGAACGGCCGCCTGCTGGCCCAACACCTGCCCAATGCCCAACTCATCACCTACGCCGACGCCGGGCATCTTTTTTTCATCGAACAGGCGGAGCGCGTCAACCAGCACATTCGTTCATTCCTGGCCTAATAGCGCCCATATCTGATTTTTATGGATGAGTTCGCAGGCATACGCATCGGTCACGTGACCTACCCTGAGTTTCACACCGGCTGCACCGTTTTCCTGTGCCCCGACGGCACGCGCGGCAGCGTGGACGCGCGCGGCCCCGCCCCCGGCAGCCGCGAGTTCGCCCTGCTGGCCCCCGACAAGCCGGAAGAGAAGGACGTTGATGCGATCCTGCTGACCGGCGGCAGCGCGTTCGGACTGGCCGCGGCCGACGGCGTAATGCGCTACCTGGCCGAGCGGGGCATGGGTCACCCGACGCCCATTCGCCCTGTGCCCATCGTCCCCGCGGCCGTTGTCTATGACTTTTTTCTCAACGGCGGCGCCTATACTCCCGACTCAGAGAGCGGTTACGATGCCTGCCTGGCCGCCGAACCAGTGACGAGCGTCGCCCAAGGCAACGTCGGCGCGGGCACAGGCGTCCTGGTGGGCAAGTGGGCCGGCTTTCCGCACATGATGAAGGGGGGCTTCGGTATCGCCACGGCCCGCTATGGGGATGTGGTGGTGGCCGGGGCGGCCGTCGTCAATGCCGTCGGTGACGTAGTGGGGGCCGACGGCCGCGTGCTGGCCGGCGCCCGCCATCTGGAAGGGGGGTGGCTGGTTGAGCGCGATCCGCTGCGCTATGTGGAGATGCCGCCCATTCCGCCGGGCACGAACACGACGCTCGTCGTCGTCTGGACGAACGCAACTCTGTCGCGCAGCGAATTGAGCCGCCTGACCCACCAGGCACACAACGGCATGGCTATCGCCGTCCGCCCCAGCCACACGCGCCATGACGGAGACATCGCCTTTGCGCTGGCCACACAGCAGATCATCGCCCCGCTCGATCTGGTCAACATCCTGGCCGTCGAGGTGGTTAGCGAAGCCATCCGAAATGGCGTGCGCCACGCGCAGTCGGTGGGCGAGGTGCCGGGTTTGGCCGGGATGATGACAACGGGAGAGGAGTGAGCAGTATGACACAGCCGGTGATTTCAGTCTTCGGCAGCTCATCGCCGCAAGCGGACAGCGACGCCTACCGCGAGGCGCGTCACCTGGGGGAGTTGTTGGCGCAGGCGGGCTTCGCCGTGGCCACGGGCGGCTATGGCGGTATCATGGCCGGCGTCAGCCAGGGCGCGGCCGAGGCGGGCGGCCGCATCATCGGCGTCACCTGCACCAACATTGAGAACTTCCGACCGACACCCCCCAACCAGTGGGTGGCCGACGAGATTCGCTACGCCACGTTGCGAGAGAGATTGTTGCACCTGGTCACGAACAACGACGGCATGATCGCCTTGCCCGGCGGTATCGGCACGCTGTCGGAAGTGGCCTTAGCCTGGAGCTTGATGCAGACGGGAGAAGCCTCCGAGCGGCCGCTGGTGCTGCTCGGCCCCGCGTGGCGCGAGACGATCCGCGTCTATGCCCAGGTTGAATACATTCGCCCGCGCGACATGGATTTGATCTATCTGGCCACTTCGGCCGAGACGGCTGTCGGCTACGTTAAGCAGCGACTGGCCCACAAGCTGCCATGAGGGATGCATGAGTAGTGATCTAATTTTCCTGAAGCTCGGCGGCTCGCTGCTGACCGACAAGACCGAGAAAGAAGCGTTGCGAGTCGATCTGCTTGAGCAGCTGGCGAGGGAGATCGCCGCGGTCTATGGCGCCAACCCCGCGCTGCGCCTTGTGCTGGGGCATGGCAGCGGCTCGTTCGGCCACTACGCCGGCCGGAAGCACGGCACGCGGCAGGGCGTCGTCGGGGCGGAGCAGTGGTACGGCTTTGCCGAGGTGGGAGACGCGGCCGCGCGCCTCAACCGCCACGTCGTCGCCGCGCTGCTGCGGGCGGGCGTGCCCGCGCTGGGGCTGCCGCCGTCGGCCTCGGCGCGCGTGGCCGACGGCCGCATCGTCAGCATGGATGTCGACGCCGTCCGCTCGGCGCTCGCGGCCAACGTCTTGCCCGTCGTCTACGGGGACGTAGCCTTCGACGCCACGCGCGGCGGGACGATCCTCTCCACCGAAGAAGTCATGGAGTATCTGGCCGGTCGACTCAACCCCGACTGGTTTCTGCTGGCGGGGGAGACGGGGGGGGTCTATGGTACCGACGGCGCAGTGGTGCCGACGATCACCCGCGACACGCTGCCCGACATCCTGCCCGCGCTGGGGGGCTCGCGCGGCATGGATGTCACCGGCGGCATGGCGTCGAAGGTTGAAGCGATGCTGGCCTTGGTAGACGCTCAACCCGGTCTCGGCGTTCGTATCTTCTCCGGCCAAGAAAAGGGGACTTTGGAAGCATTATTGGCGGAACCGGGGCGGCCGATCGGCACATTAATCCAATAACCATGACACTCGTCATGTGTATTTGTGACAAAATTCACTAATTAAATTCTCTCTAATCGCTGACAATATGGTTGACTGCACGATCATCGGGCAGTCGAGACGGATGCTCCTTGCATGGCGTCTCTCGCCACGTTTGGCGTCCTCTCACGTTATCTCCCCAATCGGGCTTCATTGGCCGCGTCGCGAACGGCCGATCGAACGAAAAGGCCGACAATGGGAAAGGAGAACCAATGACAGCGAAAAGCGAGAAACTACCTCCCCCCACAGATGATAAGCGGTGGCGGATCGTCCAGGCCACTATGCAGCGCAACGGATTCGAGCGGGACGGCCTCATCGAGACGCTACACACCGTCCAGGAGTCGTTCGGCTTTCTGGACGACGCCTCCCTGCGCTACGTGGCCGCGTCGTTGAACGCGCCCCTTAGCCAAGTGTACGGCGTCTCCACATTTTATCATCTGTTCACCCTCAAGCCGGCCGGCCGCCACACGTGCGTCGTCTGCTTGGGGACGGCTTGTTATATAAAAGGAATCCCCCAGTTACTCAAAGAAATTGAAAAGGTTTACGGTATCAAGCCCGGCGAGACAACCCCCGACGGCAATCTGTCGTTGATGAGCGCGCGCTGTCTCGGCTCTTGCGGCTTAGCTCCCGTGGCGGTGTTCGATGGTGAAATCGCCGGAAAGCTCGAGGTTTCCCAGGCGATAGCGCGTCTGCGCGTGCTCCAGGAGGCTGAAGATGTTCGACAAGCTTGAAACAATCACCGCCACTGAACAGAAGTTGTCGGGCGACTTCACTCATACCGTCAGCGTCTGCATGGCTGCCGGCTGTATGTCGTCCCACAGCGAGGCGATCAAGGAGGCGCTGGACAAGGCCGTCGAGGAGCACGGCGACAAGAAGTGGTGTCGCGTGCGCGGCACGGGCTGCATGGGCCTGTGCGCCGCCGGCCCGTTGGTCCACGTCGACGCCGAGAAGCCGGGCGAGACGATGTACCAGCAAGTGACGCCCGCCGATGTCGGCGATATCGTGGCTTCGCTGGACAGTGCGCCCGTCGAGCGGCTGCGCATCCCGCTCAGCATTCCCTTCTTCCAGCGGCAGTACAAAGTCGCGCTGGAGAACAGCGGCCTCATCGACCCCGAGCGCATCGAGGAGTACATCGCCCGCGACGGCTACACCGGCTTGTTGAAGGCGATCACCGAGATGACCCCCTCGGAGGTGATCGACGAGATCGTCGCCAGCGGCCTGCGCGGCCGTGGCGGTGGAGGCTACCCCACCGGCCTGAAATGGACGACTGTCGCCAAATCCGACGGCGAAGTGAAGTATGTCATCTGTAACGCCGACGAAGGCGACCCCGGCGCGTTCATGGATCGCAGCGTTCTGGAGAGCGACCCCCACCGCATTTTAGAGGGCATGGCCATCGCCGGCTACGCCATCGGCGCCAGCCAAGGCTACGTTTACGTGCGCGGCGAGTACCCGCTGGCCGTAGCCCGGCTGAAGTTGGCTATTCGCCAGGCGCGGCGGGCCAACCTGTTGGGCAGCGGCATCGGTGGCACGCAGTTTAATTTCCACGTGGAGATCCGCCTCGGCGCGGGCGCCTTCGTCTGCGGCGAGGAGACGGCGCTCATCGCCTCAATCGAAGGCAAGCGCGGCCAACCCCGCCCCCGTCCGCCCTATCCGGCGGAGTACGGTCTGTGGGGGCGGCCGACACTCATCAACAACGTCGAGACCTTCGCCAACGTCGCCCCCATTCTGCGCAACGGCGGCGTCTGGTATAACAGCATCGGCAAGGGCAGCAGCAAGGGAACAAAAGTTTTCGCTCTGGCCGGCAGCATTAACAACACCGGCCTGATCGAAGTGCCGATGGGCACGACGCTGCGCGAGATCGTCTATGAGATCGGCGGCGGCGTGTCGGGGGGCGGCAAGTGCAAAGCCATACAGACCGGCGGCCCGTCGGGCGGCTGCATTCCGGCCGAGTATCTCGACACCCCCGTGGATTATGAATCGTTGGCTGCGCTCGGCTCGATCATGGGCTCCGGCGGCATGATCGTGATGGATCAGACGGCGAGCATGGTGGACGTGGCCCGCTACTTTATGGAGTTCTGCATGACGGAGTCGTGCGGCCGCTGCGTTCCCTGTCGCGTCGGCACGGTCCACATGTACAACATTCTCGACAAGTTCAGCGAGGGCAAGGGCACGGCCGAGGACCTGGCCCTGCTGGAGAGGTTGTGCGACATGGTTCGCACCACCAGCCTGTGCGGCCTGGGTCAGACGGCGCCGAACCCGGTGATGAGCACGCTGCGCTACTTCCGCGAGGAGTACACGGACAGCATCGCGCACAAGACCAACGGCGTCGGCCATATCAGCGAAGTGATGAAGGAGGTGATCCATGAGCCGGCCTTTTAAGACACGAATCAAGACTCTGAAAATCGATGGCATCGACGTCGGCGCGCGTGAGGACGAAACGATCCTGGAATTGGCCCAGGAGAACGGCATCTTCATCCCCACGCTGTGCCATTTGGATGGCGTCCACGATGTCGGCTCTTGCCGCCTCTGTCTGGTGGAGGTGAGCGGCACCAACAAGCTGCTGCCCGCCTGCATGACCTATGCCGAAGAGGGCATGGAGGTCACCACCAATTCCGAACGGCTGCAGACCCACCGGCGGCAAGTGCTGGAGCTGCTGTTCTCGGAGCGCAACCACGTATGCTCGGTATGCGTCTCTAACGGTCACTGCGAGCTGCAATGGCTGGCCGGCAAGCTGGGCGTCACCCACGTCGGCGTGCCGTACCTCTATCCGCAGCTGGCGGTCGACGCGTCCCATCGCTACTTCACCTATGACCCGAACCGGTGCATCCTCTGTACGCGCTGCGTGCGGGTATGCGACGAGATCGAGGGCGCTCACACGTGGGATGTCATGGGACGCGGCGTTGACTGCCTCGTCATCAGCGATTTGAACCAACCCTGGGGGACGGCCGAAAGCTGCACGCTGTGTGGAAAGTGCGTCCAGGTCTGTCCCACCGGTGCGTTGTTCCAGAAGGGCAAGGCCGTGGCCGAGATGACCAAGCGGCGCGACTTCTTGCCCGTCCTACAAACCATGCGGGAGGGCCGAAAATGAGTAACAAACCAACCCTGGCGACTGTCTGGCTCGACGGCTGCTCCGGCTGCCATATGTCATTCCTCGACATCGACGAACGCATCCTGGCGCTGGCGGAGCAGGCCGACCTGGTCTACAGCCCGCTCGTCGACAACAAGGTGTTCCCCGATATGGTGGATATCACCCTTATTGAGGGCGCGGTCAGCAGCGTTGAGGACTACCACAAGATCCAAAAGGTGCGGGCGCACACTCGCATTCTGGTGTCGTTGGGCGACTGTGCTGTGACAGCCAACGTACCGGCCATGCGCAACCGCTTCACCGTCCAATCGGTCATGGAACGTGCTTACTTCGAGAACGCTGCTCTGAATCAGCAGATCCCCGTCGAGGTGATCCCGGCGCTGCGCGAGCAGTCGATCCCGGTCCATCAGGTAGTTCCGGTGGATGTCTACATTCCCGGTTGCCCACCCCCGGCCGACGCCATCTTCTTTGCGCTGACCGAGTTACTTGCCGGGCGCAAGCCCGATCTGGCGAATATGACCCGCTTTGGGGCCTGAGATAGAGGGAAAAGAACATGACACGAACGATTACTATCGATCCGATCACTCGCATCGAAGGCCACAGCAAGATCACAATCCACCTCGATGACGCAGGACGGGTGAGTTCGGCGCGTTTCCATGTCACCCAGTTCCGCGGCTTCGAGAAGTTGGTGGAGGGGCGGCCGTTTCGCGAGATGCCGTCGCTGACGGCACGCGTCTGCGGCATCTGCCCCGTCAGCCACCTCATCGCCTCGGCCAAGGCGTGCGACGCGCTGCTGGCCGTGGAGATCCCGGAGACGGCGTCGAAGCTGCGGCAGGTGCTCAATTTGGCCCAGATTCTGCAATCTCACGCGCTAAGCTTCTTCCATCTCTCCTCGCCCGACCTGGTGCTGGGCATGGACTCCGACCCGGTGAAACGCAACCTGTTTGGTGTGGCCGAGGCGTATCCCGACCTGGCGCGCGACGGCATCTGGCTACGGCAGTTTGGCCAGGAGGCGATCGCCACGCTGGCCGGCAAGCGCATTCACCCGGCATGGGTTGTTCCCGGTGGCGTCAGCTCCCCGCTGACCGAAGACCGGCGCGATCTCATCCTGGCCAAGGTGCCCGATGCCATCCTGCGCGCCAAGCGGACGCTGGACTGGTACAAGGAGATCTTCGGCAACTTCGACGCCGAGATTCGCACCTTCGCCAACTTCCCGTCCCTGTTCATGGGGCTGGTGGGTCACGACGGCGAGCTGGAGATGTACGACGGCAAGCTGCGCTTCATCGACGCCGCCGGCCGCATCGTGGCCGACGACATCGACCCGCGCCACTTCGACGACTACATCGAAGAGGCCGTGGAGCCCGACTCCTACTTGAAGTCCCCCTATTTCAAGTCGATGGGCTACCCCGACGGCATCTATCGCGTCGGTCCCATGGCGCGGCTGAACCTCATCGACCGGGTGGGCACGCCAATCGCTGAAGAAGAGTGGGCCGAGTTCCGCATGCTGGAACGGGGGGCGACGCTGAGCTCCTTCCAGTACCATTACGCGCGGCTCATCGAGATCCTCTACTGCATCGAGAAGATCCAGCAGTTGCTCACTTGGCCGGACATCCTCGACGAACACGTCCGCGCCCACGCCGAACCCAACCGGCTGGAAGGCGTCGGTGTCAGCGAGGCCCCGCGCGGCACGCTCATCCATCAATACAAGATCGACCGCAACGGGCTGATGCAGTCGGCCAACCTGATCATCGCCACGGGTCACAACAGCCTGGCGATGAACAAGGGCGTCTATCAGGTGGCCCGCCACTTCATCCACGGCGAGAAGATCGAGGAAGGGATGCTCAATCGCGTCGAGGCCGTCATCCGCACTTTCGATCCCTGCCTCAGCTGCTCCACCCACGCCTTCGGCCAGATGCCGATGAACATCCAGTTGCTCTCGCCCGACGGCGAACTGCTTGATGAAGTCCGCCAGGGTGTTTAACCGTCCGGGGGTCTGATCAACCCCATATGCGCGAGGGGGAGACGGCAGCCAGTGCCGCTCTCCCCTTCGCCACACAATCCATGACCACGATTCTGCTCATCGGCTACGGCAACCCACTGCGGGGCGACGACGGCGTCGGCTGGCGCATCGTCGAGGCGGTCGACGCGCTGGCGCTGCCGGTCGAGACGGCCGCCGTCCACCAACTGACGCCCGAGTGGGCCGAGCCGATCAGCCGCGCCGACCTGGTCATCTTTGCCGACGCGGCCGCCGTGGGCGCGCCGGGCGAGGTGGCGCTGTTCCCTCTGCGGCCGGGCGCGGCGCGGCAAGGCACGCACGAGACGACGGCCGAGGGGCTGTTGGCGGCGGCCGCCGAGCTGTTCGGCCGCTGCCCACTCGCCTACATGGTCACGGTGGCCGGCGGCTCGTTCGAGCTGTCCGAAGCGCTGACCGGGCCGGTGGAGCAGGCCGTGGCCGAGGCCGCCGCGCGCGTGCGTGAATTGGTTCGCGACTTTACCGGCTCGTAACCCTCACCGTGCCGAATCGGTAGACGTCGGCGCCTGACTCCGTTGTCAATCGCACGAGCTCCGGCCAGGTGTAGAACCCCGTCACTAATTCGTACTCCCCCTCGGGCAAATCCCCAGGCAGTTGCAGAACGATCGTGTCCCGGATGTGATCGCTAGCCAGCCAGCGGCCGGTGGGCAATGTACCGCCGCATGGCGAGTTGTCGGACTGCGCCCACAGCGGCGAGCCGCTCGCCGGCTGCGGCGCTCCCAGCAGGTGGACGAACGCCGTGTAATCGGCGGCTACGTCTCGTTGAGCCCGGTAGGTGAGCGTAACGGTAATCGCTTCGCCCGGCGCGGCTTCAATGGGCTCAATGGCGAACGCCAGCAACGCAATTTCCTCACCCCACACTACCAGTGGAACAATCGGAGCCCCTGCCGTCGCGCCAGGGGGCGCGTGGAAGGCGCGGTAGTACGGTTGGTCTGTGCCCGACCGCAGCGGGCCGTCGGCCGTTGTCCCCGCGGGGAAGATCGCTTGCAGCGAGGTCAGGCTGTTGTCCTGGAAGCCGGGCACGATGAAGTAAGTCGCCCCGGCGTCACCGACAGGATCGGTATAGGGGGTGCAGAAGCGGCCGTTATAGCCGCGCAACGCCGGTCGCAGCCCGGCATGGAACTGAATGACCGGATGGTCGGCCACGTAGGGGGAGAGCCAGACGGTCTGCTGCCGGTCGATTTGGCCGATTGCCCGACCGATCTCCCGGTGGTCTGCCTGGAAGTGGGCCGGCAGGTCGGGATCATTGGCCCAGACGACGAAATAGTCGTGCCAGGTGAGCCAGGTGGTGAAGGCCAGCCCTATGGCCAGCAGAAAGGCGTAGGCCCGCAGCCACGTCGGCCGGCCGGGGCCCCGCGTCCTCTCGCGCAGCCACCCGAACGGCACGAGGAAGCCCAGCGCGATCAGCAGCATCGCCGCCGGGAACGCGCCCAAATACCGCTTGGCCATGGCCGCTTGGTCGGCGATCATCGCCGGCGCGCTCATCAACCCCAGCCACAGCAGCAGGAAGAGGTAGGGGGAGCGACGAAAGCGCCACAGGGCGACGGCGATGCCCACGTAGAAGCCGAGCGACAGCACGGGGTTCAACGTCGGCCGCCCTTCGATGTTGAATTGGGGATCGGTATCCCCCGCGAGGCTGAAGGAGAGCAGCGTTTTGCCCGCTTGCTCGGCCAGCGTGCGAGCCTGTTCGCCCAGCGGCTGCTCGCCGCCGACGACGGCCGCCTGCCGGATGCGCACCGACAGTGCCCCCGGGTGCTGCCAGGCATAAACGCCAAGCGGCGCAAAGATGAGCGCCATGAAACCGAAGGTGAGTACCGCGTTGATCGTGTCAGCCTGCGTCCAGCGCCGCCTGAGCAGCGCGTGCAGCACGAACGCCGCCGCCAACAGCACCGGCAAGATGCGCGCCGCCTGATAAGTGTAGAGGCTCAACCCTGCCAGCGCCCCGGCCAGCACAAACCAGTGCCGCCGGCCAAGCCTCAGGCCGCGAAAAAGCGCGAAGAAGATCAGCGCCGCCAGCAGCGGCACGAGGATGACCCGCAACCCAAGGCGGCTCCAGTTCAAATGCCAATACGACACGGCCGATAAAAACGCGGCCAGCAGCGGCAGAAAGGCCAGACCATTACCCCGATCGGCGGCGAACAGCTCCCGCCCGGCCAGGTAGACGGCCGGTATCGTCAGGATGCCGATGAGTGCGCTGGTCAGGTGGATGCCGAAAGTGCCGGGGCCTGTGAGCTGGAACACAAGCGCCACCAGATAGCTGAACAGCGACTCACGGCCGAAGTTGCTCTCGAAGAAGATCGGCCGCGCGCCGCTCAGGATATGCAGCGCGTCGACGCCGTACTGAGCCACATCGTGACCGTCGCCGGGCGGCAGTTCGCCGAGGCGGTGGAGCCTCAGCAGCGCCCCAAACGCAGTGATGAGCAGCAGGAGCAGTATCTCTCTATGTTGCGTGAGTCTAGCCACTGTCAGAATCGGGGTAAATCGTCACGACGTCAGATCGTCCCGACGTCAGGCGGATTGTGCCCCGGAAAGCCATAACAGCCAACGGAACGGGCCGCGGCGACAAAAAACGCCGGAACGTTATCCGCGTTCCGGCGTTTTGTCCGATGTAGAGATAAAGATTAGCCGCCCAGGAACTCTTCCAGGTTGGCCTTGCTGATCCGATAGGCCGCGCCGATCTTCTTGGCCTTCAGCTCGCCCGCCTCGATCGCCGCCATGACGTCGGGGACGGCGACCTGCAGGAAATCGGCCGCCTGCTCCGGCGTCATCACGTCGGGTATCGGCACGGGGCCGGTGGTCGGCGCGGACGGGGCGGCGGGGACTTGCCCGCCCTGGGCCGCGGCTTGCTGCTGTGCCAGTAACTGCTGCTGGATCAGTTGTTGCTGCTGCATGGCCGCCATACCCATGGCCCCAAAGCCGACTTCGCTGAGCGCGCCGCCGGACGGGTTGCTGGCTGCGGCCATGAGCGCGTCCGCCTGTTGCTTCTGCATATAGCTCGTGCCGTACCCCATGTTGGTGACGACCTTGAGCGAGTCGGGGTGCAGCGACATGTTGATGGCGAAATCGACCAGCACCATGCCGATGGCGTCGAACTCCTCTTGCAGCAGGCCGACCAGCATCTCGTTCATCTCCTTGGTGAAGGATTGAAGCTGGGCCGGGCCAAGTCCCTTGGCGATGGCCAATTCGCTCATCTTGTCGGCGATCATGATCGCCAGCATCGGGTCGAGGCGCGTCTTCACTTCCTGGAAGCGCACGCTGGGCCGGAAGGCGTCCATGGCGTTGAGGAAGCGCCACGGGTCTTTGACCTTGGTGACGTAGGTGCCGTTGCCGACGATGGCGCTGGCCCCCGGCATGCGCTGCGGGTGCTCGACGATGATCGGGTTGACCGTCCCCCACTTCAGCGTCATGTCTGTGGTCTTGACGAAGTAGACGTCGGCCGTGAACACATTCGCGCCGCCGAACAAGCCCGATTCAAACAGGTCAGTCAGCAGAGGGATGTTTTCCGTGGTCAGTGTATGGCGGCCGGGCGTGAACGTGCCCATGGGCTCGCCGCCGCGCACGAACACGGCCACCTCGCCCGGGTTGACGATGAGCTGCGAGCCCAGCTTGATGTCGCCCAGCCCCTCGCGCGGGAACTTCTGGATGACCTCGTCCCGCCCCCAGCTCTCGACTGCTACGCGATCGAATATCTTTGCCATAATGAAATGACCTCCTCGTGTCTTACTTGATTCCGTTTAGAACTTCCTGGCGCGAATTGAAGATCTCATTCGCTTCCAGCAGCGCTGTAGTGAGCGCGGTCAATGGCTCACCGATGTTGCCGCCGTCGTTGACCATTTTGGTCAGGGCGTCAACTTCGGCCTGAATCTGATCGGTATGATTCAGCATCTGTTCGTCGAACGAGTAGAGCCGCGCCAGATCTTCAGCATCGACCTTGACAGCCGAGAAGAAGCCCGCGTAACCGACCGGCGCGTCCTTGATCTTGCCGACCAGCCCCATCATCAGGTTGTCCGCCCGGCCCATCTGCTCGGCGTAATCCATCGCCATAAATATGTCACGGCTGACCGTCTGATAGACCGAGCTGTAGTTGAGGCGAACCTGCTCCAGACGGCCGGTGATGGTGTCGCGCAGCAGTTGGTCTGCCTCGCGCCGGCGGCCGCGCTCCATGTAGCCGCTCAATCCCGGAATCTTGCTCAACAAATTGCGCAACCTTCCGGAATCTCCCACAATCTTCTCGTAGAACCCTTCAACCTTTTCGACCATTTCCTATTGCACTCCTTTAATCTCGTTCCGGCCTTCCCATGAGAGGCGGCCTGTGAACTTGCCGGTATATAAACCTGCACGCTCACTACATTGTTACGCAAAATCGCTCAAGTTCGTAGTAAGCCTCTCAGCCATCCCTTGAGAACACCACAAAAGTGGTTTACCACAAGCTATGAACGCTTACGACAGGAAGTACTCCGTACCACAGAAGGGGCAGCGGATAACTCCTTTGCCCGCCAGTTCCAGTTGGCCGCTGCAATTCTTGCACCGATCCAGGTTGCGCAGCTCGCTCGCCTCGCTGGAGTAGAGCGTGCCCTCGTCCCAATTAACGTAGCCGCTATACAGCCCCATGTTGACCAACTCGTACAGCATGTTGTGAATCTCATCGCGGCTCGATTGAAGGTCAATCGCCAGATCTGCGATGTGGACCTGCCCACGCGCCTTGATCATACCCAACATCTTGCGCTGCTTGCCGGCCGTCTCGATGACGGCCGCTTCTTGCTGCCCGCGCATCAGCAGAAACACACCGAAGCCCAGCTGCGGCAGCACCAGCACCAGAAAGCCGATAACGATGCCCAGCGTGGCCGCGCCCGATGTCAGGCTCCCCTCGCCGCGATAGATCGACATCAGCACGAGGATGAGCCCACCGACGACAATGCCGCCGATGATTAGAATAATACCCAGTGTCCTTCCCATTCCGTAATTATCCCTCTGTGGTTCACCTTATCCGAAACCGGCGCTGCCGCCGCCGCCCGACGAGCCGCCGCTGAATCCGCCGCTGAATCCGCCGCTGAACCCCCCGCCGCTGCTGCCGCCGCCAAAGCGGCTGCCGCCGCCCGTGTTGGCCGGCGGAGGCGTGCTCTTCAGAACGGTCGATGTGTTGTTCAGCATCCGCGTCAGGCCCGACGACATCCCGGCCAGACCGCCGGTCAAACCGCCGGAGACGTCGCCCAGATTGGGCAGCCCGCCGCCTGCGCCGCCACTGCTGCCGCCGCCGCTCGTCGGCCGCGGCATGCCGAAGCCGCCGCCCATGGGGGTGTGGGTCGTCGTCGTGGGGTAGGGCAGGTACCACGGCGGAACGGCCGTCGCCGGGGATTGCGAGAGAGTGTTGATGAACGTCCGCTCCAGCCCGAAGGCGATGGCGTACGACAGGTATTTGTCGAAGATCTCGCTGCTGTTCCCGACGTCGGCGTAATCTTTGATGTTCTTCAGGTAATTCTTGAACGCTCCCCATTTGGCTGCGGCTTCGGTCCCCTTGGCCGTCTTGCGTGGCATGTGGCGCGCGGCGATAAACAGAGCGATGCCCGTGGCGACGAAGGCGAGCACCGGGAAGCAGACCAGCCCGGCATTGCTGCCCAGGAAGACACCCAGGAAGAAGAGGCTGAGCAGACCCAATCCAAACACCACCACTGCCAGCACCATGTAGCCGTTACGGACCGATTGCGGCGAGCCGGGGAGGTATCCCTCGTTCACCAGATCATCGATGATAAGGTTTCGCAGGACGGGGATTTTATCGGCGAATTTATAGCGCAGGCTGTCCAGCGTGCGGCTGTCTTTGCCGCGAAAGATGCCGTTCAGCAGCGTCTTCTCATACTCGCGCAGGTCGCGGTCCTTCTTGTCGGTGCGGGTGAAGGTGTAGTTCTTCCGCTTGCTCTCTTCCATGGTCAGGTAGCCGCGGTGGGCCAGATCGACCAGCGTGGAGATGATATCCTGCATGTCCACCCGCTCGTCGACCAGCGACCCCACCATGGCCGGGGGCAGATCGTCGGGCGGATCGGTGATGTAGTCGGGGACGACGATGCCCAACTCGGGGTCCCGGCCGCGCGTATACCACAGCAGGATGACACCCAGCGGCCCGCCGACGAGCAACAACAGGGACAGGGCGACGACCCCCAGGCCGATCGCGTCGTCCCGCTGCTCGGCCGCTTGCCACTCCGGCGTCGGTAGCGCCAGCAGGCCGTGGGGGAACTGTACGCGCACGTCGAGCGAGTAGCCCGGCATCAGTGCTTGCTGCGTCTCGTAGGTGATGACCCGCTCGTCCTCGCTGACGGAGATCAGCACGTTGTCTGTCTCGGTGTCGTTGATGTAGGCGGCGACGAGGTGCTCGTTGGTTTCGAAATATCGCTGCGGGTAGACACCTTCCGGCAGGGTAATGGTGATCCGGCTGCGGTCGACGCGCGCCGGGTGGTCGCTGGGGATGACCGTCCAGAACAGTTGATCGCCAGAGCCTTCGTCTGATGTGCCCAGCCGGATCGCGCCGTGGACGGTGTAGGTGAATGTATAGGTGTGGCTGCCCAGCGCCGGCTCGAAGTACCAATTGATGCGCGTTTCGCCCCCTTCGTCGATGACCTCGAACGTGCCCGGCCGGTTGGAGAAAGAGCGCTCGAAGACCTGATTGCCTTCGCGGACGCTGATGTCGGTGATGCCGTCGTTGTTGCCCTGCCGGCCGACGGGGATGCTGCGGAAGCCGAACTCATATGGCGCACCCATGAAGTTGAGCGTCTGCGTCTCGGTGACGTTCATGCTGCCGTCCGGGTTGATGACGATGTCGACGTTCCAATCCGTCCAGTGGAAGGTCTTGGTCTGGGCGAATGCCGTTGGCGCCAGCAACAGTAGTAATGCGGCAAGAATAAAGATAGTGAGTTTTCTGGTTACACTCATAGCTTTTTTAATACGTGTTGAACATGGGTCAATACGTAGGTTTGTGGGGAACATCCTCATTATAAACGAACTTGCGTCAAATGCAGTAGCCCTATTGACCCAAGTGGTCACCGACTATCTGCTCCAGCCGCCCCGACGCGCGCAGGCGACCCAGTGCATCGTTGATCTTCTCCAGCAGCAGTCGATCTTCTATACGCACGGCGATCGCATAAGGTTCCGGGGCGACGATGCCGGGAACGATAACGAGCGGCCGGCCCGCTTCGGCCGGTTGGCCCAGATAGAGGCGGCCGCTGACGTGATCGACCAGCGCCGCCTGCGTCTCGCCCGCGGCCACGGATGCCAGTGCGTCCGCAGCGCTGCCGTGTGTCACTACCATTAAATCCCCGAGCGTCCGCTCCCATTCCAGCGCCTCGACGTGGCTCAGCGCGCCCAGCTCCACCGCCAGCGTCTTGCCCCGCAAGTCGGCCATACCGCTGATCGCCTCGTCTTGGCCGGTGACGAGCAACAGACCCGCGTCAAAGTAGGGTGTCGAGTAGGCGATCTCCTTCGTCCGCTCGGGGGCGATGACCAGTGCGGAGATCAGCGCATCCACCTGGCCGGTGGTCAATGCGTCGTAGAGGCCATCGTAACCGAAGTAGGTGAATTGGGCTTGCACTCCCAGCTCGCCGGCGATAGCCCGCGCCAGATCGACGTCGATCCCCCGCAGCGTTGAACCCTCGCCCAGCGCAAACGGTGGGAATGTCGGGTCCACGCCCACGCGCAGCACGCCCGACTCCTCAATGCGGGGCCACGAATCCCTGTCCTCGCCGCAGCCGGCCACGGCCAGCAGCACCGACACAAGGGCGATCAACGCCGACCGGCGTGCCGCGGTTACGACCTTAATTCCCCGCATACGCTTTCAGCGCCTCATAAATCGGCTTGGGGACGAACTCCGGCGTCACTAATGTGAAGTAGTCGGGGTAGCTGCGCGTCGGGCCGGGATAACGGAAGGCCCAGATCGCCAGCGTCTCCACATAGGGCCAATGCTCGGCCGCGTAATCGAGCGCGTCGAGGGTATACTGGATGCGCTGACCGGGGCGCACGCCCATCGTCCAGCGCGGGTGGTCGTTCCAGCCCGTCTCGGTGACGTAGATCGGCGTGGCCTCGTCCCCGAATTCCACCATGATCTCCCGCACCAGCTCGATCCGCCGGAAATTGAGCACGTCGGGCGCGGGCTCAGCCTCGGCCGGGAAGGTCAGCCCGTAGGCATGGACGGCCAGGCCGTCGAAGTAGTCGGCCGCGCCGCTCTCATACATTCCACGCAGGTAGGTCAGATCGTTGGTCGCCCAGGGGGAGCCTTCCGGCTCCAGCGTCGGCGCCAGCGCCCCCGCCAGCACCACCACATCCGGGTTGGCCGCCTTCACCGCCGGGTAGACGACGCGCAAAAGCTTGACATAATCTTCCGGCGTCGTCGGCCGATACCCCCATTCGAAGCTCAGATTCGGCTCGTTGCCGACGATGATGTACTCCACCTCGTCCCGGTAGCGTGTGGCGAACAGCGCGGCAAACCCCGCGAAGTCGTCGTAGGCGTCCTCATCCAGGTAAGTGAGGGGGGTGTCGGGCGGGCGCGCCCAGTCGGGCGTGTACCCGATGCGGGCGATGACCTTCAGCCCGTTGGCGCGGGCGTGGCCGATGACGAGGTCGATGTGTTCCCACGCCACGCTGCCGTCCTCGGCCTGGTAGTAGGCCCACGGGAAGAACTCGACGATCCACGATGCGCCCATCTCGCGCACCATCTGCAACGTGCGCTGGATCTTCCACTCCTCGACTTCGTCCGTCAGCCGCGTGTGGACGCCGAGGATCGGCCGCGTGGTATCGACCGTTTGCGGCGGGCCAAAGGTGATGAGCGCCGGGGCGGGCTGCAGGAAAGAGAGGATCAGCGCCAGCCCCAGCAGGCGCAGGCCGGCTCCCAACGGCGGGCGAGGCATCGTGTTCGATCGTGTCGTTTTAGACGGCATCGGTAGGGTCATTATAGAGTCGGCCCAATTCCCGGCCATAAAAATCTATCGCTGATTCATAAAGGGTTAGGTAATCTTCCCAGGCTGGTTATAATTGACCCTCAGCCACAACGATCCGCTCAACCGGCGCGGCGCGGGTCATATAGACGACGGGGTTTGTTATGCGTGTTTTTATCACCGGCGCGACGGGATTCGCCGGTTCCCATCTGGTTGAACAACTGCTGGCCGACGGCCATCACGTTCTGGCGCTCGTCCACGCGGCCACCAGCCACCAAGGGCTGCCCGACCACGAGCGGGTGCAGCCGGTCGCCGGCGATCTGCTCGACCCCCAGGGCATGGTCGCGGCCGTGGCCGAAGCACGACCCGATGCCATCTTCCACCTTGCGGGGCAGGCGTATCCGGCCCGCTCATGGGACGAGCCGGCCCAAACCATCGCCGTCAACACCGGCGGCACGGCCAATTTGCTGCGGGCCGCGGCCGCCTTCGGCCGCCCGCGCGTCGTCGTGGTCACCAGCGCCGAGATCTACGGCCCCATTTCCCCCGCCGACCTGCCGCTGACGGAGCAGACCGTCCCCCACCCGCGTCACCCCTACGGCGTCAGCAAGCTGGCCGCCGGGGAGCTGGCCCGCGCCTATTGGGAGCGATACGAGCTGCCGGTTATCGAGGCGCGGCCGTTCAATCACATAGGCCCGCGACAGGCGAAGGGCTTTGTTGTGCCCGATTTCGCCTCGCAGCTGGCCGCCATCAGGCTGGGGCGGGCGGAGCCGGTCATTCGCGTCGGCAATCTGGAGCCGGAGCGGGACTTCACCGATGTGCGCGATGTGGTCACCGCCTACCGTCTGCTGGCCGAGAAGGGGCAGCCCGGCCGCGCCTATCTCATCTGCTCCGGCCATTCCGTCAGCGTGCAGACGCTGCTCGATACGCTTATCGAACTCAACGGCGTAGACGTCGAAGTGCGCCCCAACGAGCGGCGCATGAATCCCAGCGACATCCCCTGTCTCTACGGCAGCTACGCCCGCATCGAGCGGGATACCGGCTGGCGGCCGATGATCCCCCTGCGCCAATCACTCCGGGACGCGCTGGATGATTGGCAACAGCGGCTGGCGCAAGCCTAGCCGTCCCGACGCGAGCCATGGCCAAAGACAAGGAACGCCTCGACGTGCTGCTGGTGGAGCGCAGCCTGGCCGACACGCGGGCCAAGGCGCGCGCCTACATCATGGCCGGCGAGGTGACCGTCAACGGCCAGCGGGTGGACAAGGCCGGCACGCAAGTGCCGCGCGACGCCCATATCGAACTGGCGACGCCGATGCCTTACGTCAGCCGTGGCGGCTACAAGCTGGCCGGGGCGCTGGACGCGTTCGGCGTGGCCGTGGAAGGGGCGGTGGCGGCCGACGTCGGCGCCTGCACCGGCGGTTTCACCGACGTGCTGCTGCAGCGCGGGGCTGAGCGCGTCTACGCCATCGACGTCGGCCAGGGGCAGCTCGACTGGAAGCTGCGGCAGAACGACCGCGTTGTGGTGCTGGAGCGCACCAACGCCCGCTACCTGGAGTCGCTGGCCGAGCCGATCGACGTGGCCGTCATAGACGTCTCTTTCATTTCGCTCAAACTCATCCTGCCCGCCGTCCGCAAATGGCTGAAGGATGACGGCCTGGTCGTCGCCCTCATCAAGCCCCAATTCGAAGCGGGGCCGGAGCAGGTGGGCAAGGGGGGCATCGTGCGCGATCCCGAGGTGCGTCGCGCCGTGCTGCGCGACGTGCTCGGCTGGGCCGAGGCGGCGGACTGGGGCGTCGTCGGGCTCACTCGCTCTGCCATCCAGGGCACCGACGGCAACGTGGAGTATCTGGCGGCGCTCCGACCGGGCGCGGCATCGGCCGACCTGGGCCGCCTGATCGAAGATGTGATGACCCCGCCCGGCGGCGACTAAACCAGCACCCGCACCTCCGCCACCCACTTCACCTGTCGCAGCGCGTCGTCCGTCTCCTGCGGCACGATGAGCCGCACCAACCCCTGCCCGCGCGTCATCGCCATGCCGTCAATCACCATGGCCAGTAGCGGCGGCCGCGCGGCGAAGCGGGCCAGCTCGTCCCGCGACAGCCGTGTCCGGAAGCCATCGGCGCTGATGACGTCGACCGCCCGCCACGCCCCCGCGCCATACCGGGCCGGCAGCTCCGCCAGGGCCACGCCGCCGAAGGTGAACGGCCCGCTCGTTCCGTGCCCCGTGCTGACGATGTAGCAATCGGCCAGCTCGATCTGCAGCAGGGCGAGCAGATCGGCCGGTTCCAGACGAATGCGGCGGCCGCCGAGCACGAGGACGAGCGCCGGATCGTCGTCGGGCGGATGGGGGTTGGGGTCATGGGCGTAGGGCGGTGTCCAATCGTCGTCCATTCGTCTCTCCTTTCTGCCGCTCCGGACAATGGGTAAGGACTCTTCATTTTGCTATACTTGGCCGCATGGATCAAAGCAAGATTCGCAATTTTTGCATCATCGCCCATATCGACCACGGCAAGTCGACGCTGGCCGACCGGCTACTGCAAGCGACCGGGACAATCTCCGAGCGCGAAATGCAGGAGCAGGTGCTCGACAGCATGGACATCGAGCGCGAGAAGGGCGTCACCATCAAGGCCTCGGCCGTGCGCATGAACTATAACGCGCGCGACGGGGAGACATACGAAATGAACCTGATCGACACGCCCGGCCACGTCGACTTCGCCTATGAAGTCAGCCGGGCGCTGCAGGGGTGCGAGGGAGCGATCCTCGTCGTCGACGCCACGCAGGGCATCGAAGCCCAGACGTTGGCCAACCTCTACATGGCCGTCGAGGCCGACCTGGAGCTGCTGCCCGTCGTCAACAAAATCGACCTGCCTGCGGCCGCGCCGGAGGATGTGGCCGAGGAGATCGAGAACATCACCGGCATCGACGCAGAAGACGTCATCCCCATCAGCGCCAAGACGGGCGAGAACATCAACGACGTGCTGGAAGCCGTCGTGCGCCTCATCCCGCCCCCCAGCGGCGACCGGGAAGCGCCGCTGCAGGCGCTCGTCTTCGACTCCCATTACGATTCCTACAAGGGCGTCATCGCCTACGTGCGTATCTTCGAGGGCACGGTGCGCAACCGCCAGCCGATCAAGATGATGTCCAACGACGTCGTCGTCGAGCCGATCGAGCTGGGCATCTTCAACCCCGGCATGCGCCCCGTCGACCAGCTGACGGCCGGGGAAGTCGGCTACATCGCCACCGGCCTGAAGACGGTGCGCGAATGCCGCGTCGGCGACACGATTACCCTGCGCGACAAGCCGGCCGCCCGGCCGCTCCACGGCTACAAGGCGGTCAAGCCGATGGTCTATGCCGGCCTCTACCCCAGCGACGGCGAAGATTACCCGCTGCTGAAAGAGGCGCTGGAGCGACTGCAGCTCAACGACGCCTCGCTCGTCTTCGAGCCGGAGACGTCGAACGCGCTCAACTTCGGCTTCCGCTGCGGCTTCCTGGGGTTGTTCCACATGGAAATCATCCAGGAGCGGCTGGAGCGGGAGTATGACCTCGACCTGGTGGCCACGGCCCCCAGCGTTGAGTATGAAGTGGTCATGGCCGAATCGGGTGAGGTGAAGTTCATCGAGAGCCCGGCTGATTTGCCCGACGAGAGCCTCATCGCCGAGATTCGCGAGCCATGGATGCGCGTGCAGATCTTCGCCCCCGAGGAGTTCTACGGCACGGTCATGGATTTGGCCCGCAAGCGGCGGGGCGAGTTCATCAAGCAGGAGCACCCCGCGCCGGGCCGCGTCGTGCTCAGCTTCTACCTGCCCCTGGCGGAGATGATCGTCGACTTCTACGACAAGCTGAAAAGCAGCACGCGCGGCTACGCCTCAATGGATTACGAGTTCGACAGCTACCGCGCCTCGAACCTCGTCAAGCTGGAAGTGCTCGTCGCAAAGACGCCGGTCGACGCGCTGCCGATGATCGTCCACGCCGACCACGCCTACCAGCGCGGCCAGCGTCTCGTCTCCGAACTGAAAGACCTCATCCCACGCCAGATGTACGAAGTGCCGATCCAGGCCGCCACCGGCAAGCGCGTCATCAGCCGCGCCAACGTTAAGGCATTACGCAAGGATGTTTTGGCAAAATGCTACGGTGGCGACATTACCCGCAAGAAGAAGCTGCTGGAGAAGCAGAAGAAGGGTAAGAAGCGCATGAAGATGATCGGCAATGTGGAAGTGCCGCAAGAAGCGTTCATGGCGGTGCTGAAACTGGGTGAGGATTAAGAGTTGGCTGCGGATTACGACGGTTAAAACGGATTTAACGATCGGTCTTAATCCGTTTCATCCGCCTAAATCCGTAGCTAATTCCTCTCCTCTCTATTGCCCCATTCCCAACACTTGATGAGGTTCGCTGATGAGAAGCGTTGATAGCGCCTGCCCGGCTTGCGGTTCGGCCGGCATGGCGGTTTTTTATGAAGTAAACGATGTGCCGGTGAATAGCGTGCTGCTGGTGAAGAGCCGGGAAGAGGCGATCAATTTCCAGACCGGCGACATCCGGCTGGCGGCCTGCCCGGCGTGTGGTTTCGTCTCCAACATCGCCTTTGACGAAGCTCTGACGCAGTACACCGCCCAATACGAAGCCACCCAAGGGTACTCCCCGACGTTCAACAAGTTCCACAAGGCGCTGGCCCAGGAGTTGATCGATCGCTACGATCTGCGCGGCAAGGACATCATCGAAATCGGCTGCGACAAAGGTGACTTCATCACCATGCTGTGCGAGATGGGAGACAACCGTGGGGTGGGCTTCGACCCTGCCTATGTGCCCGGCCGCCACCCCAGCCCCGCGGCCGACCGCCTGACCTTTATCGCCGACTTCTACTCCGAAAAGTACGCCGACTACCGCGCCGACTTCATCTGCTGCAAGATGACGCTGGAGCACATCCCCGACGTGGGCGAGTTCGTCGCCACCGTCCGCCGCTCCATCGGCGACGCGCGCGACACCGTCGTCTTCTTCCAGATCCCCAACGCACGCTACGTCCTGTGCGACGTAGCCTTCTGGGACATCTACTACGAGCATTGCTCTTACTTCACCAAGGGTTCATTGGCGCGGCTGTTCCGGGCCAACGGCTTCGAGGTGAAAGATTTGTGGACGGCCTACGATGATCAATATTTGATGATCGAGGCTCGCCCGGCCGACGGCGTCCCCGTCGAGCCGCCGCTGCCCGACGAAGAGAGCCCGGCCGAGACGCTGAAGATGGTGGAGTACTTCGTCGAGCATTACGAAGCCAAGCGGGACGAATGGCAGCGCGCGCTGGCCGGCATGAAAGACGCCGGAGACAAGGTGGTGCTGTGGGGCGGCGGCTCGAAGGGCGTCGCATTCCTGACCACGCTGGGTCAAACGCTCGACGACATCGGCTATGCCGTCGACATCAACCCGATCAAGACGGGCACCTTCATGGCCGGCACCGGCCAGGAAATCGTCGCCCCCGCTTTCCTGAAAACATACAGGCCCGACGTGGTCATCATCATGAACCCCGTCTACCGCGAGGAGATCACGCGAGATCTGAATGCCATGGGCCTGTCGCCGGACATTCGCACGCTTTAATCGTTATGGACAACGCCAAGAAATTCCCCGTTTGCCCCGATTCGGACCTCATCCACCTGATCGAGATGCGTCAGCTGCCCGTCCACTGCAACGTGCTGTGGCCGACACGCGAAGACGCCCGCAACGCGCCGCGCGGCGATATGCGGCTGGTCTACTCCCCCGCCTGCGGCCACACCTATAACCTGGCCTTCGATCCGTCATTGATGGAGTACACCCAGGAGTACGAGAACTCCCTCCACTTCTCCCCCCGCTTCCAGGAGTACGCCACCGCCCTGGCCGAGGGGCTGGTGGAGAAGTACGACTTGCGCGACAAAGACATCGTCGAGATCGGCGCGGGGAAGGGAGACTTCCTGATCATGATGTGCGCGTTGGGCAGTAACCGTGGCTGGGGGTATGACCCGAGCTATGTGCCCGAAGAGGGGTATACGGCCGATAACGTCACCTTCATCGAGGACTTCTACACCGACAAGTATATCGACCAGCGGGCCGATCTCATCATCTGCCGCCACGTGCTGGAGCATATCGAAGACCCCGACGCCTTTATCGCCCAGGTGCGCCGGGCGGTGGGGGAACAGCAATCCGTCGTCTTCCTCGAGGTGCCCAACGCATTGTGGACGATCCGCCGCGGCGGCATATGGGACATCATCTACGAACACTGCTCCTACTTCACCCCCCAGTCGCTGACCTATCTCTTCCGCAAGCACGGCTTCCGCGTGCTGGCTGTCAACGAGGTATTCGGCGGGCAGTTCCTGACGATAGAGGCGATGCCCGATGACGGCGCAGTGGATTCCAATGATTGGGATGCAGAATTGGCCGAACTGACTGAAGACGCCCGCGCCTTCGCCGCCAACTACCGTCAGAAGCGGGACGAGTGGCAGCAGCGGCTGGGCGAGCTCTCGGCCGCCGGGCGGCGCGGCGTCGTCTGGGGCGCCGGCTCGAAGGGGGTCACCTTCCTCAACGCGCTCAACGCCGGCGAAGAGATCGCCGCCGTCGTCGACATCAATCCGCGCAAGCAGGGCAAGTACGTCGCCGGCACCGGCCAGCGCATCGTCCCGCCGTCCGAATTGAAGGCGCTCGACCCCGACTTCGTCATCATCATGAACGCCAACTACCGCGACGAGATCAGTCGCATGCTGGCCGACGTCGGCGTAGAGTCCGAAATTTTAGTCGCTTAAGAAGAAGAAATTAAACACGGAAGGGACACGGATGAGACGGATTTAACGGATTGTTCGTTAAGAGAATAATTCGTTTATTCCGTAAAATCCGTGTCCCATCCGTGTTTAATTCACATTTCTTAACCCCACCCAGGCCCCGCTTGTCACTCCGGCAAGCTTCGCTATAATACTCTCTGGCGGAAAGGTACGACGTTATCGGCACGACGGCCTTTCGGCCGAGGCAAGCTGCCTCTGAAGTTTAGAAGACATTACATTACGGAGGATAACCATGCCCTTGACTGTGGCAGAAAAAGCCGAATTGATCGAGAACTTTGCGACGCACGAAGGCGACACCGGTTCGCCCGAGGTGCAGATCGCGCTCATGGACAAGCGGATCCGCCAGCTCCAGGAGCATTTGAACACCCACAAGCATGACGAAAGCTCCCGTCGTGGGTTGCTCAAATTGGTGGGCAAGCGCCGGCGTATGCTGGCCTACTTGCGCAAGGAGCACCCTGAGCGTTATCGCGCCATTATCAGCCGACTGGGCTTGCGCCGCTAATTGACAACGAAATAACGAAAAGGGCGAAGTACGCTTCGCCCTTTTTACAGGAGCAGATAAACGGCCGGGTTTAGGAATTGGGTATTGTAGCTTACACCCACGGTGGGCATGTAAGAGCCAATCCCCAGTCCCTAACCCCACATCTGCTCCCCCGATAAACCTATGCGGGATCGTCTTTCCTGACAGGAGAATAGAAAGTGATTGGGCAGCGCCGATACGGCTGCCTCTTTTCCGTTTCCTCCGGCGGGATCGCACGCTCCAGCGATGTATCAAAGGAACAAGAGAATGAATAGCGAATCTGTTTTTTCAACGACTGTGGGCCGTCATGGACTGACCATCAAGACCGGCAAGCTGGCCGAACAGGCCGGCGGCTCCGTCACCTTGCAGGTGGGCGAGTCGATGCTGCTGGCCACGGCCACCATGTCCAAAAACGTGCGCGAGGGGCTGGATTTCTTTCCCCTCAGCGTCGACTTCGAAGAGAAGATGTACGCCGCCGGCCGCATTCCGGGCGGCTTCTTCCGCCGCGAGGGCAAGCCGACCACCGAGGCTGTGCTGACCTCACGTCTGACCGACCGGCCACTGCGCCCCCTCTTCCCCGACGGCATGCGCAACGAGGTGCAGGTCATCGTCACGACCCTGTCGTCCGACAGCGTCCATCACCTCGACATCATGTCCGTCAACGCCGCCAGCGCCGCGCTGACCATCTCCGACGTGCCCTGGAACGGGCCCATCGGCGCCGTCCGCGTCGGCTACATTGACGGCGAGTTCGTGGTCGACCCGACGATCCCCGAAATGGCCGACAGCAAGCTCGACTTGCGCATCGCCGGCAGCCGCGACGCCATCATCATGGTCGAGGCGGCCGCCAATGAAATCCCCGAGGACCTCATGGTCGAGGCGCTGGCCTTCGGCCACCAGGCACTGCAGCCGATCATTACCCTGCTGGAGGAAATGCGCGCGGCCGTTGGCAAGGAAAAGCGCGAGCCGACGATCTCGGCCGTTGACTCGGCCCTCGTCGAGGCGACCAAGAACCGTATCGGCAACCGGATCGCCGAGGTTATCGCCACGACGACGGAGCGCGAAGACCGCAACGAGGCGCTCGACGTGCTGCGCGACGAGATCGTCAACAGCTTCCTGGCCGAAGATGAGATGATCGACCCCAAGTCGGTGCGCGAAGTGTTCGCCGACGAGATCAAGAAGGCCGTCCGCAACCGCATCCTGTATGAAGGCATCCGCCCCGACGGTCGCGATTACGCCACAATTCGGCCGCTGTCGTCCGAGGTGGGCATCAGCCCCCGCGCCCACGGCTCCGGCCTGTTCCAGCGCGGCCAGACGCAGGTGCTCTCCATCGTCGCCCTGGGCACACCGCGCGAGGCGCAAAAGCTCGACGGCCTGTCCCCTGAGGACAGCCGCCGTTACATGCACCACTACAACTTCCCGCCCTTCTCCACCGGCGAGACGTGGCCCATGCGCGGCCCCCGTCGCCGCGAGATCGGCCACGGCGCGCTGGCCGAGAACGCCCTGCTGC
>CAYNOL010000002.1:39664-60153 GCA_964398825.1 uncultured Ardenticatenaceae bacterium | reverse complement strand
ACCCCCGACCTCTTCGGTGTAAACGAAGCGCTCTAACCAACTGAGCTAAGCGCCCCAATGCCCGGCCCGGCCGACTGGCCTACCGACGCGGGTGAAATTATAGCGTTTGGTGAGGAAAAAGGCTACTTTACGAAGTGTTCAGTAACCAGTATTCAGTGGGTCGGTTTCAACCCGCCGGCGCCCAATCACCCAGTCTCGTAGTCTCTCAATCTCCGATCCCCAATCCCTCTGCAATCATTCGCTTATATTTGCGGCAATACAATGCTCTGTTGATACTGATACTTCCCCTTCCGGTCGGCATACGACACCTCGCATACCTCGTCGGCCTGGAAGAACAGCACCTGGGCGATGCCCTCGTTGGCGTAGATGCGCGCGGGCAGCGGGGTGGTGTTGGAGATCTCCAGCGTGACGTAACCCTCCCACTCCGGCTCGAACGGCGTCACGTTGACGATCAGGCCGCAGCGGGCATAGGTGCTCTTGCCCAGGCAGATGGTGATGACGTCGCGCGGGATGCGGAAGTACTCCACCGTTTGGGCCAGCACGAAGGAGTTGGGCGGGATGACGCAGATGTCGCCCTGGTAGTCGACGAACGACTTGGGGTTGAAATCCTTCGGGTCGACAACGGCCGAATGGACGTTGGTGAAGATCTTGAACTCGTTGCTGATGCGGATGTCGTAGCCATAGGACGACAAGCCGTAGGAGATGACGCCGTCGCGCACCTGTCCGTCGATGAACGGTTCGATCATTCGCTTTTCCTGCGCCATGCGGCGAATCCAGTGGTCGGGTTTAACTGACATGCATTGCTCCTCGAACGCGGCCGCCACCCGGCCGGAATTTCGGGCGAATTGTCACCGATTGGCCGCAAAAACGCAAAAGCGCGACGGCGCAAGGGGGCGTACCCCTTCGCGCCGCCGCGCCGGTGTCAGCTACTCCTTATCGTCAGATTACTGCGCGACGGAGAAGGAGACGATGAGCGCGCCGTCGGCCGTGCGCAGCTCCAGCGTGTCGCCGCTGATGCGATAGGTCGCCGCCTGCTCCAGCATCTGGACGAACGCCGCTTCCTGCTCCATGACGCCCGCCGGCTCGTTGCACAGCTTGCGGGTCGTTGCCGCCGGCCCGATCGTGATCGCGTCGCCGTCGAGCGTGTAGCTGGTCATGTAGTTGTTGCAGCCGGCCGAGCCGTTGAGCTTGCCGTCCTCGGTGAAGTTGGCCGTGATCGACGTGCCTTCCAGCACGTTGGTCACCGCTTCGGTGCCGGTGTTGACCATCAGGCCCACCCAGCTCGTGCCCACCAGCCCCGCCGGTTCGACGGCCGCCATCGTCAGCACCGTCTCGCCGTCGGCGTTGGCGAGGGTCAGCAGGCCGTCGACGACGGCGAACGTCGCCGCCGAGTGGAGCGCGGCCAGGAACTCATCCTCCTGCTGCATCATCTCCGGCGGGTCGCAAGCCATCAGCGTCCGGCCGATCTCGCCGACGGTCAGGTTGCCGCCGTCGACGGTGTACTCGGCGAAGTACTGGTTACAGCTGGCCCCGCCGACCACGCGGCCGTCGGCGCCGAACTCGGCCGTGGCCTCCACGCCTTCCAGCGCGTCAACCAGCTGGCCGCCACTTAAATAGGAAACCAACACCCAACGGATGCCTTGCAGCGCGCTACCCGCTGTTCCTTCCGTATTTTCCGTGCTTTCCAACTCATTCTCCTCTGCATTCTCTACAACGGGTTCCGTCGGATCGGCGGCGATGCCTTCCGTTCCGCCGCTCGGCGTACAGGCGGCGATCAGCGCCCCCATGACGGCCAAAACGGTAATCAATAACCACATTTTCCTCTTCATGTTTCTTCCCTCTATCTATCTAACGTTTACGGTTCAGCCAGACCTGTCATGCGTGGGCACCAACGGTCTCGATTGGCCCACCTGTCAGGTCTGGGTCGGCGCGTTATCGTGCCTCTGTTCCTAAGACGCTCGATGAACGGATAAGTTCCCATTTATGAGAGGAAAAAAAGGGACGGCCGCTGCAACGCTTGCCCGCCCCCGCGAAGTTGGGCCAAATCTGACAGGTGGACGCGACAAACGCACTGAAGGGGCCAATAGTCAAGGGCGCCCACCTGTCAGATCTTTTCAAAAATCTCTAGTCCGCATCCTCGGGTATGAACGGCAGCAAAGAACGGGGGATGATGAACGGTTCGACGTTGTCGACAGCCATGCCGTTGCCGAAGCTCGCGTCGAACTGGCCCACGCGGCCGAGGTTGTCGCGGGCGCGCACGCGGAAGGAGTAGACGCCGTCCCCTTGTTGGGCGTTGTATGTCTGGCTGGTGGTCACGACGCCCGACAACCACGCCTGCCACGGCCCGTCGTTGAAGCTCACCTGGACATCATACGAGGCGACAGTGCTGCCCGGCGCGGCGTGACCCGTCCATTGCACCAGGAAGCTCGTTTGCTGCGTCACATTGGGAATGAACGGCACGATCTCGGCTTGTGGCCTGCCGGTCGAGATCGTCGTCTCCGCCTGCGCGGCGCTGGTAAACGGCTGAATGTTGCCGGCGCGGTCAACGGCGCGCACGCGGAAGCTGTAGTCCGCGCCTTCCTCGCCTCCCAGGAATTGGGCCGTGGTCTGCGTAGTGGCCCTGACCAGCGCCTGCCACGGGCCCTCGTCCTTCTTGAAATCGACGTCGAAGTGACGAATGCCGCTCAGCGCGTCGCTGCCCGTCCAACTCACTGTGAAGTCGTTGGAGAAGGTGAACTGGGGCAGCGGGTTCATGCCCGACGTCGGCATGACCGTATCGACGGTTGTGGACGTGTTGGGGTTGTTCGGGAAATTCTGGAAATTGTTGGCGAAGTCCACCGCCCGCACACGGAAGTCATAGCGATTGCCGTGTTGTCCCGTGAAGGAAGCCGACCGGCCCGTCGTGGCCATGATCCAGTTCTGCCAGTTGCCGTTGTTGACCCGGAACTGCACATCGAAGTGGCGGACGCCGCTGCCGCCGGGGTTGTCCGAGCCGTCCCACTCTACGAGGAAGGTGCCCAAGGACCATTGCGGCAGCGCCCGGATACTCGAGGTCGGCGGCGTATTGTCGCCGATACTATAGGTGACCACGATTCGCGGGTGCAGGTTGTTGCCGGCGTTCAGCGTCGAGAATACGCGCTCGCGGTGCTGCGGCGTCTCGTCCCCCTGGATCAGGATGCCGTTGTTCGGACGGGCGCCGGAGACCCACTGGGCCACCGGCCCGGTGATGTCCGCCTGTTTCCAGCCGGGAATCGTATCCACCTGGCCCACGCCGATCTCCGACCCCCAGCTGGGGTTGTAGCTGTTCCACGTCAACGTGTTCGCGTCCCAAGGAGTGGACAGGAAGCGGGCCAACAAGCCCATGTTCTGGTCGCCGGTTGGCGCGGCACTGTTCAGGAACATGCGCAACTGGGCTGACTGGACGTTGGCATTGCTGGGGATAATGCCCATGTCGAAGAAGATGTAGATCCGTTGGGCGCCGTTGCTCTGGGCCAGGTTGAAGCCCACCCGCATGTTGGGATCATTGGACCAGTTGGTGTCGGGGCGATTCGAGGTGGTGAAAGTGTCGGCCCCGGCGGGTATCTCGACAGTGAGTGTCGTCTCGTCGCCGCGGCGCGTCTGGCTGAGGACAACCGGCTCCAACCCGGCGGCGACTTCGGCGTCGGTGGGGTATTCCCCGTCGGCCGTCTGTCCCCGTGCCGCCGGCGCGCCCGCCCCCAACGCTAAAACAAGTATCAACAGGAGAGAGGCAACAACCAACCAGACCCCACGGCCCGGCACTCGCGAAGGTAACAACGTATGCATATTCCAGCTCCTTACTACTATCTAACGGTGGACTTCATCCCTGGACTGGGCCCAGGCGCACTCTTTTTCATTATAAGCGGCAAAAGTCCCATTTTTCAATAGTCGATTCACTTCCCGGCCCGCGCTCCGGCACAGCGAGAAAGCTCGCACCTTTTGAGTAATTATGACTATCCCCTATATTTTCGCACGAAAACCTATATACTTAAACTATAGGTAGGGGAAGTGCTGTTCGTTGGAGGTGAAGCATGAATTTCTGGACCGGTCTGATCTTGGGCATCATCATCGGCTGGCTCGTGGAGTGGATCATCGACTGGTTATTCTGGCGGCGCGACGCGGAAGAAGCGCGCGAGGCGGAGTTGCCGGCCGAGGCCAAAGGAGGGCCGTCGCTCGAACTGCAAGCCGATTGGGAGCGGCAACTGGCCGACGCCGAGCAAGAGTATCAGTCCCGCCTTCGCGCCGTCGAGGAAGAGTGGCAATCCCGGCTGAACCTCAACGAGCAGCAGTGGCAATCCCAATTCACTGTCCTGGAGGCCGACAACAGCGATCTGCGGGCGCGGTTGGCTGAATTCACGGCCGCCGGAGCCGCCGGCGCGACCATGGCCTATGATGCGGACACCGACGACGACGGGCTGCTGATCGACACCCCGGGCGATTCGGATGACGAAGCCAACGAAGATTACGACTTCGACCCCGCGGTCGACGACCCCGACGAGTGGGAGGCCGGGCAGCTCATTATCGAACCGGCGTCCGGCGACCTCGACTCGCTGGGCGAGCTGGACGACGACCTGACGGAGCGGTTGCGCCTGGCCGGCGTCAACACCGTGGCCGAGCTGGCTGCCGCCGACCCCGTCGCCCTCTCGGTGACCACCGGGCTGGAGCAAGGCGAGGCCGACGCGTGGATCAGCCGCGCGGCGGCGTTCATTCTGGCCGCGCAAGGGCAGGCGGAGGAGCCGGCCGAAGCGGTGCGCGGCGACGACCTGACCCGCGTCCACGGCATCGGCCCCCGCTACGCGGCGCTGCTGGCCGCGGGGGGCGTCCTCACCTACGACCACCTGGCCGCGGCCACGCCCGACCAGTTACGCGACATCATCAACCCCAGCCCCATGCAGCGCATCGACTACGACAGTTGGGCGGCCCAGGCAGCCGAGCTCTCCGCCGCGAGGAACGACTAAGCCATGCGTGTCCACACCGACGACGAGATCCGTCGCTATGACCTGATGAAGCTGGGGGTGTTGCTGCTCCTGCTGCTTCTGCTGGCTCTGGCGTGGTATGCCGGCCGCGAGGGGCTGATGCCGCAGCTGGCCGGTGAGGTGGCGACGACGACGGACGAGGGCGCGTCGGCCCTGCCTTTCCCCACTCTGGCCGTCCCGTCGATCAACCCTCCCGCCGAGGCCCTCTCTCCCGGCAGCGCGACGCTGAGCGGCACGGCCGGACCGGGGGCGCAGATCGTCATCCTGGTCAATGGCCAGCCGGCCGGCGCGGCCACGGCCGGCGTCGACGGCACGTGGTCGGCCGCACTCGACCTGCCCGCCGGGCAACACACTGTCCAAGCGCAGACCGTCGACAACGTCGGCAGCGTCGTCGGTGTGTCCCAACCCATTCTCATCAACGTGGGTGACATAGGTCAGGCCGGCAGCCCGGGCCAACCCTCGGCTGGGGGGCCGCTGAACCCGCCGGGCTTCGACCCCACAACGGGCGAATACATCTTCACCGGCCGGGCCGCCCCCGGCGAGACGGTGACCATCACCGCCAACGGTGCGCCCGTCGGCTCGGCCACAGCCGATGCAGAGGGCAACTTCGCCGTCGCCGTGCCTGTCGAGGCCGTCACCGGCGACGTGGTCATGCAGACGGTCGACGCGGCGGGCATCGTCACCGGGCAGTCGGAACCGCTGAAGCTCAACGCCCGGCCGCCGAGCCTCGACCTGAACGGCGGCCTCATCCTCGACCCCGCCGCGGGCTCTGTCGTGGTTCCCCAATCGGGTGAGCCGATCACCCTGACCGGCCGGGGCGAGCCCGGCACCCAGATGGAAGCGATCATCAACGGCCAACGGGCGGGCGTGGCCGTCGTCGACGCCGCCGGCGTGTGGGCTTTGCCGCTGTCGCTGCCCGACGGCGCGCTCTCTCTGCAACTGAACACCCTCGACCCGTCCGGCGCGCTGCTATCCAGCGCCACGCCGCTCACGGTGGTCGCCGGTGGCACAGCGCCTGTGGCCGGCACGACCTACGCCACACTCAACGACCTGCTGGCCGCGCGGCCGGAGTTCTCGACGCTGCTGGGCTTGCTGCAGGCCGCCGGCCGCGCCGACACGCTGGCCCAGCCGGGGCCGTTCACTCTCTTCGCGCCGACCAACGACGCGCTGGCTCAGCTGCCGCCGCAAGTCATCGACGGGCTGAGGGCCAACCCGCAGGTGCTGGCGACTATTTTGGAATACCACATCGCCCAGGGTGCTTACCCGGCCGCCGATCTGGCGACGGCGCAGCTCGCCACGGCCGACGGCCGCCCGCTGGCCGTGGCGCCGCAAGAGGATGGCCTGCTGGTCGACGGCGCGCGCCTGACCGTCACTGACCTGACGGCCGGCAACGGCGTCGTCCACGCCATCGACCGCATCCTCGTGCCGCCGCTGGCCCAGGGCGCGCGGCCGCCGGTCATCGACGCCTCGGGCGTGGCCACGTTCGTGGGCACCTTCCTGACGATCGTCGGCACGGGTGAGCCGAACCAGACGATCCTGGTGGCGCTGAACGGCCGGCCGTTCGGCCAGCGGGTGGCCGTCGACGCCAACGGCAACTGGCAGGTCAGCGGTGATATCACGCCCGGCGACTACCAGATCGTGGCCTATATGTTGAATCCGTCCGGCGCGCTGTCGGCCGTCTCTGAGCCGGTGTCGCTGCTGGTCCGTTAACGAATCGGTTAGCCTATATCGTGCCCGGGGCCGTAATTTAAATGTCCGTCCGCCGTTATCGGGCGCGAGAGGAGAAAACTTTGATGTCAGACGATTTCATGGATTTGCTGTCGGATGATGACGAAATAGGCGCCCCGCAAACGGGCAGCGAGCGCAACGTAGCCGACCTGCTCGGCACGCTGCTGGGCGGCGCGGGCGGCGGAGCGCAAGCGCCGCAGAACGCGCCGCAAGGGGCCGACATCGCCGACCTGCTGGGCGGGCTGCTCGGCGGCGGCGGCGCGGCGCCGAGCAGCGGCTCCCAAGGCGGTGGAATGGCCGACCTGTTGGGTGGCTTGCTCGGCGGCGCGGGTGCTCCCTCGTCCGGCCAGACCAGTCAGCCCAGCCAATCGAGCCAGTCCAGCGGAATGGGCGGCGTGTTCGGTGACCTGCTCAGCGGCGGGGCCGAACCGATGCCCCAGCAGCAAAGCGGCGGCGCGGGCGATCTGCTCGGCGGTCTGCTGGGTGGGGGCAGTGGCGGCGGCGGCGGCATGCTCGGCGGGCTGCTCGGCGGGCTGCTGGGCGGCGGGGGTGGTGGTTTGCTGGGCGGCGGGGGCGGTCCCTCGTTGCCGTTCGCCAAGACCCTGGCCGAGAAGCTGGGCATCTCGGAGCAGATGGCCAACATGTTGATCATGGGCGCCATCGGCCTGCTGGCTTCCTCGGCCGCCAAGAAGCGCAGCGGCGGCGCGACGGTCAACGTCGACAATCTGGCCGACCCCGACTTCATCCGCGCCAGCGGCGTCTCCAGTCGACTGTCCAGCGAAATGGGCATCAGCGAAGAGGACGCCGTCTACAACCTGCAGCAGACCATGAGCCTCATCGCCCAGCAGCCGGCCGCCGCGGCCGAAAAACCAGCGCCCAAAAAGAAGAAGGCCAAGGCGGATTCGACCAAGCCCAAAACGTCGAAACCGAAGTCGACAAAATCCAAGTCGACCAAGTCTAAATCGAAGAAGAAAGACGAGCCCAAGAGCGGTTCCGGGCCGGACTTCGCCTCGCTCCTGGATGATTAGGGAGCGAGCGCCTTACCGGTTGAAGTGCCGGGCCGGCCGCATGACGCACCCCGGCCCGGCTGTTGAACACATTCGGAAGTAGCGGAGGTATTATGATCAAAGAGTTCAGAGAGTTTATCATGCGCGGCAACGTGATCGATCTGGCCGTGGCCGTCATCATCGGTGCCGCTTTCACCGCCATCGTCAACTCGCTCGTCGACGACATCATCATGCCCATCATCGGAGCCATCATCGGCGGCGTCGATTTCACGTCCCTGGCGATCACTGTCGGCGAGGCGACCATCACCTACGGCAACTTCATCCAGGCCGTCATTAACTTCCTGCTCATTGCGCTGGTGCTGTTCCTGCTCATCCGTGCCATCAACCGCGTGAGTCGCAAGAAGGAAGAGCCGGAGGCCCCGGCCGAGCCGACGACCGAGGAGCGGCTGCTCATGGAAATCCGCGACTTGCTGCGCGAGCGTCGCTAGTCAACAACCGGAGCCGCTCGGCCCCTATCGCGCGGCTCCACCACAAACGCGAATTAATATCCGGCAACTTCACTCTTCGTTCGTAGTGCGCACTTCAGTACACTCTTCCCATAGCTCGCTGAAGTGTGCACCACGAACGGCAAACTTTCCTTAAGGAGGAAGGCGACATGTCAATTTTCCGTCGGCTAATCGGCTTCATCATGATCATAGTCGGCATCATCGGGCTGGTGGTCTCCGCGGCGGGGGCCTACTTCGCCGCCCAGGCGATTGATCAGCTTGGGATCGGTCTCAACTCGGCCGTCGACATGCTCGACGACACCGTCAACACCACCACAGCCACGCTGGAGAACGTGAAGGCCACCTTCGGCGAGACGAGCGCCACGCTGTCCACCGTCACCGACGCCACGCGCAACATGGCGACCACGGTCCTCGACACCCAGCCGCTGCTGGAGCAGGCCAACACGATGACCACCGACACGCTGCCCAACAGCCTGGACGCGGTCAATGCCGCCATCCCCAATCTGGCGGGCATCGCGGCCACCATCGACACGACGCTGACCCGGCTGAGTAATTTCCGTCTCGACCAGTCGTTCGGCGTCGGCGCCTTTGCCGTGCCCATCAACTTCGACCTGGGCATCGAGTATGAGCCGGCCGAGCCGTTCGACACGGCCGTGCTGGCCATCGGCGAGAGTCTCGTCCCCGTGCCCGACCAGTTGCGCGCACTGGAGGGCAGCCTCAACTCGGCCGCCGCGAACCTGGGCACCATCGGCTCCGACATCAACGAATTGGCCGGCAATCTGGAAGGGATCAACGCCACCGTCGAGCAGTATGTCCCCCTCATCGACCAGTACATCGTCCTGCTGAACCAGATCACCGCCTCGCTGGAGAACGCCCGCGCCCAGCTGAACGCCAACATCAACACCGTCAAGTGGGTGACCACCGGCCTGATGCTGTGGTTCGCCGTCTACCAGGTGATGCCCATCTACATCGGCTATCGCATGTTGTCCGACAAAGTTGTTGAGGGAACGATTGAAGAGTATCTGGAAGAAGAGCGCGAGGAGATGGAGGATCGTATCGAGGCGGCCGAGGAGCGGGCTGAGAAGGCCGAAGACGCTCTCGACGACGCCCTCGATAGCGCCGCCGACGCGACCGCCTAGACGCGGAGGGTATCATGTCAAATTTCAGCAATGAGCGAGAGCGGGATAACCGGGTTATCCTGGCGTGGATCATCCTGGCGATCCAGATCCTGGGGCTGTTGTGGCTGCTGCTGTTCGGCCGCGATCGGCTGGCTGCGATGAGCGGCGCGGATGGCGACCGCACCGGCCAGACGGCCGCCGTCGCCCAGGCTACGCCCGCGGCCACCGACGAACCCACGGCGACCGCGCCGGCAGCGACCGCGCCAACGGAGGCCGACGTGCCGCCGACCGCTGTCTCCCCGGCGACGGCCGAAGCAGACGCCTCAGCCACCGACGCCGTCATCGCGCCGGAAGACGTGCTGATCGAGCCGTCGGCCGTAGCCCCCGAGTGGCTGGCGACGCTGGTGGAGCAGCCCACGGCCGGCGCGACGGGGCAGCCGTCACTGCCGCCCCATCTGCTGCTGACGTTCGTCGATCCCGACGGCGACGGCGACGGGGCGGACACGAGCGACTCTCTCGACCTCGACCAACCCCAGCTGCGAATCATCCCCATCGCCACGTTGCTGAATCTGCTGGAGCAGAACAACGATCAGGACGGCCAGGACGCCCTGCAAGATCTGCTGTCGCTGTTGCAACAGCAACCCGACCCGGCCGAGGCGTCGATCCCCGTGCCACCCATCCTGGGCGAGGTGGTGCAGAACTTCGTGTCGCGGCCCGCCTTCCGCTCTTTCGGCGGCGGCTCCGGTGTCGGCTATATCACCCACCTCGAAGCCAACGACGGCGACGACGCCATGCCTGCCACCAACGAGAGCGGGCTCCATTACGTCTACCAGGGCATCTCGGCCGACGGCGAGCAGTACGTCTTCATGTCCTGGCCTGTCGACGCCGCGTTCCTGCCCGAAACGAACGGCGACATGACCGCCGAGGAGGTCGAGGCGCTGCAGAGCGATCGCGTGGGTTACTTCGACGGTCTGCGCGAGCAGGTAGACGCCGCCGCCGACGGCGACCTGTCCCCCCAGCCGAGCATGCTGGCCGCGCTGCTGCGCTCCCTGTCTCTCTATGGTCAGGTAGCCGAGGCTGAGGAGCAGCCCATCCCCGGCACGGCGGCCGACGCCATCGGCTTCAACTGGTATTGGACGGGCAGCGCCGGCGCCAGCGGCGAGACGGCTGAAGTCGACACCCCGCAGAACTACTCGCTGGTGCTTTGGCCCGACGGAACGTACACCATCCGCGCCGACTGCAACATCGGCAGCGGCACGTTCACCTATGACGAGAGCGGCAATGTCCAGCTGAACCCCGGCCCGCTGACGCGCGTGGCCTGCCCCGAGGGCTCGCGCGACGACGAGTTCATCCGCTCGCTGCTGGCCGCGCGCACCGTCGCCTTCGACGAGAGCGGCGACATGGTGCTGGGGCTGGAGGATGGCGGGACGATGACCCTGGCCAACGTCGGCCGGAGCGAACCGGCGGACGTTGGCGCGGCCGAGGAGCAGACTGAGGCGGTCGACTCGGGCCTGGCCGGCGTCACGCTCCAGTGGTCCGGCTTCACCGACGACGCGGGCGACGCCGTTGAGGTGGACAACCCCGAGAATTACCTGCTGACCTTCCTGCCCGATGGCCGCTTTTCCGTCGTGGCCGATTGCAATGTCGGCGGTGGGGTCTATACCTTCGGGGCCGACGGGGCGCTGCAGCTTGGGCCCATCCGCCTGACGCGCGTGGCCTGTCCCGAGGGCTCGCGCGGCGACGAGTTCGCCGCCTTCCTGGAGAGCGTCAGCGGGGCCCGAATCGGTGACGACGGCTCCGTCAGCCTGAATACCGACGACGGCCGCAGCGCCACTTTCCTCAATCTTGGCGAGATTGGCACAGCCGGCGATGATCAACTGGAGACGGCCGGACAACCCGCGCCGTCGGGCGATCCGCTCAACACCGTCTGGCAATGGACGGGTGTCACCGACGCCAACGGCGACATTACCCCAGTCGATGACCCCGAGGCCTATTACCTGGTGCTGATCGACGACGGCACCTATGCCTTCCGGGCTGACTGCAACAACGGCGCGGGCGGCTACACGCTCGACGGCGACGCGCTGACGCTGCTGCCGGCGGCCGTGACGCTGGCGGCCTGCGACGACGGCTCGCTCAGCGACGCGTTCGTCGGACACCTCGGCCGCGTGCGGGCCTTCGCCTTCGACGCCGACGGCAACCTGAACCTGGCGCTCGACGACGGCTCCATGCTGAGCTTCGCCAACGGCGGCCCGTTCACCGGACAGGACACCGGCGCGACGACCGGCCCGGGGGTCATCCCGAGTGCCGGCGCGCTGACGGCCAACCCGTGGCAGTGGACATCGTTCCGCGATATGAAGCAGGACGAAGTGATCACCGGCGATTACACCATCACCTTCTACGACGACGGGACGGCGGCTGTCGTGGCCGACTGCAACACTGCCTCGGGCACGTACGCGCTGAGCGGCGACGCGGGCATTTCCATCTCCGTGCGCGTCGCCTCGCCCACCACTTGCCCGCCCGGCTCGTGGAGCAATTCGTTCGTGGAGTATCTCAACTTCGCCGGTCTGTATTTCGTCGAGAACGGCCGCCTTACCATCGAACTCATGGCCGACGGCGGCACGATGACCTTCGGGGCGACACAATAGCCAGCCGGGGCGCGGCCACGGCCGCGCCCCGGCCCAATCTGAACCGTTGACGAGCCGAAGGACGACCTTTCGGCTCGTTTGCCCATTGGGGACTTTTTTAATTCATCCTGAGCCCGGCGGCAGGCAGGACGAGCGACGAGAATGAGCATGAATCACCCACTTCTGAGACGTAACGCGATCCGTTTCCTTCTCTTTGCCGTTGCGGCGACCCTGCTGCTGGTCACTTGCCGGCAACAGCCGGAAGCCATGCCGACGGCCACGGCCGAGTTGCCGGCCACGGCCGCGGCTACCGGAGAGAGCGCCGCGCCCCCGACGGTGGGCGAGACTCCGACGGGAACCGAAGAACCTGCCGCCGGCACCCCCGCCCCACCCGCCGACGCCTGGGCCGCCGTCCGGGCGCGCGGCCGCATCATCATCGGCACCTCGGCCGACTACCCGCCTTTCGCTTTTTACACCGATGAATTCGAGCTGGCCGGCTACGACATCGCTCTGGCGCGGCTGCTGGGCGAGCGGCTGGGCGTCGATGTCGAGTTCAATGACATGGCTTTCGACGGTCTCGGCGGCGCGCTGCGGGTGGGGCAGATCGACGCCGCGCTGGCCGCCATATCGATCACCTCCGAGCGGCGCGAGCAGATCGACTTCTCCAACCTCTACTTCGTCAGCGAGGGCGCGGCGCTGGCCCGGGCCGACGCCGGTATCACCATCAACGGTATCGAAGATCTGGCCCCCCACCGCGTGGCCGTGCAGGAAGGCTCCGTCTTCCACATCTGGGTGACGGAAACGGCCGTCGAAACCGGTTTGCTGCCGCCCGATCAGCTGCTGGTCTACGTCGCCGCCGATAACGCCGTAGCCGACTTGCGCGCCGGGCTGGTCGACGTCGTCATCGCCGACACACTGCCGCTGGAGCTGGCCGCGCGCGACGGCGAGCTGGCCGTCGTCGGCCGCGCACTCAACCGCCAGCGCATTGCGGTCGCCCTGGCCCCCGGCTCCACGCTGCTGTCGCCCATCAACGAGGCGCTGTTCGAGCTGCAGCGGGAAGGGGAATTGGTGCGGCTGGCCGAAATGTACCTGAGCCTCGACGAGACGGAGCTGCAGCCGCTGCCCGAGCCGGACGCCACGCCCGAGACCCCGCCCCAGCGCGCGCTGCCCGCCGGTTGCGTCGACGCCATGACCCTCATCGCCCACCTGTCGCTCGACGACGACGGCATGCGCTCCCCGCCGCCGGTCAACCCCGGTACACCCTTCACCAAGACGTGGCGCATCCGGAACAACGGCACCTGCACCTGGACCGATGGCTATCTGCTGACGCCGGTGGGCGGCAACGTGCCGCAGGCCGGCATGGGCGGCGCGGCCACGCCCCTCGGCCGAGTCGTCGCGCCGGGCGAGACGGTCGATGTCACCGTCAACCTCGTCGCCCCGCTCCTGCCCGGCGTCTACCAAGGGTTCTGGTCGATGCGCAGCCCTAATGGCCTGCTGTTCGGCGACAGGATTTGGGTCGGCATCACCGTCCCGGCCCAGGCAACGCCGACGCCACCACCGACGGCCACCACATCGCCGACGATCCGGTTCACCGTCGATCGCAGCGCTATCCGCGCCGGCGAGTGCGTCACCTTCAGCTGGAACGTCCAGAACGGCGACACGGTCTACTTCAACGCCCAGGGGCAGCCGTTCCAGCAAAACCGCGTGGCGCCGGCGGGCAGCCAGACGGAATGCCCCCAATCCACGACGTTCTACGAGCTGCGCGTGGTGATGCCCAGCGGCGCGACAGAGCTCAGCAGCCTGCGCGTCGACGTGCAGCCGGCGCCGGAAAGCCCGTTCTTCGAATCGTTCACCGTCACCCCCGGCAACGAGATCGCCGCCGGCGACTGCGTCGACGTTCGCTGGCGCATCACCGGCCAGGTCACCCACGTGCGCGTGACGCGCAACGACACGACGCTGTGGAACGGCGCGCCGCTGCGGGGCACGTCGCGCGATTGCCCGCCCGCCGGCGAGGCGGTCTACTCCATCGAGGCCACCGGCCCGGGCGGCACCTCGCGCGCGCTGCAGAACGTCACCGTGCTGGCGTCGACGCCGGGCGCGGCCACCCCCGGCGCCCCGACGGCCACGCCGCCGCCGGCCGGGCAGCTGCCGGTCATCAACAGCTTCACGGCCAGCCCAAACCGCATCTTCGCCGGCAGCTGCCTGACCGTCAACTGGAACGTCAGCGGCAACGTCCAGCGCGTCCAGCTGCGCCGCGACGGCGTGCTGGTGGTGGACTTTGCCCTATTCAGCGGCAACGTCACCGACTGCCTGAACGCCGAGGGCACCGTCGTCTACCGGCTGGACGCGTTCAACGCCCAGGGCGCGAGCGTCTTTCAGCGGATTACGGTCACAGTCGTCCGCTGATCGGATATGCGACTATCGCGCGATAATTGAACCCGCCGCGGAGAGGTTCTTGCCATGCCCGTCAGGGTGACATAAAATAATAAAGGCGAGGAGGTTAATCATGGCCGATGACCTGGAAGACACCGGAACTGGATTGGAACGCGAACAACCTATCTACGAGGAAGAGACCCGGCTCTATGACCCGGATCCGCCGGAGCAGGTTTTCACACTGGCGGAGGCAGAGGCGCGGGCCGACGCGCGAAGCTCCATCAGCTGGCTGCTGGTTGGGCTGCTGGCCCTGGCGGCCGTCCTGACCGGGTTGCTCATCTACTTCTTCCTCTTCTCCGGCCGCGGTGGCGGCGGCGCGGTCGTCGGGCCGACGACCACAGCCACACCCGGCGAAGATTCGTGGAGCCGCGTCCGCGCCGCCGGTCGCGTCGTCGTCGGCACCTCGCTCGACTACCCCCCGTTCGCCTATCGCAACGCCCAATTCCAGCCCGACGGTTTTGACATGGCCGTCATCCGCGAGATCGCCGGCCGGCTTGGCGTCGGCGTCGAGGTCAAAGATATGGCCTTCGACAGCCTGGGCGACGCGCTCAATCTGCGACAGGTCGACCTGGCTATCGCCGCCATCACCGTCACACCCGAGCGGGAAGAGCTGGTCGATTTCAGCAACATCTACTGGATTGGCGAGGAAGGCATCCTGACCCGCGCCGATTCGGCCATCCCTGCCATTACTACGCTGTCGGGCATGGCCGGCCACCGCGTCGGCGTGCAGCGCGGCAGCGTCTATGAGGCGTGGCTGCAGCGCGACCTCATCGACAGCGGCATCACGCAGAGCGGCAATCTGTTCGTCTACGAGACGGCCGACGCCGCCATCCGCGACCTGCGCGAACAGCGGCTCGACCTGGTGGTGCTCGACCGGCAGGTGGCCGAGGCGGCCGTGCCCCAGGGGGGCGTGCGGCTCGTCGGCGGCGGCCTGAACCCGCAGCGGTACGCCATCGCCTTTCGCAACGGGGCCGACTCGCTGCGGCTGCAGGTCAACGCCGCGCTGACCCAACTGCAGAACGAGGGGCGCATCACCGCCTTGGCCCAGCAATTCCTGAACACCGGCGAGGGAACGGTCATCACGCCGCCCGTGCCGACGCCGACTATCCCCGCCCAGCCGACCACGCCCCCCGTCCAGCCGTCGCCCGCGCCGTGCGTCAACGGCATGCGCTTCGTCGCCGACCTGAATCTGGCCGACAATAACATGCAATCGCCGCCGCCCGTCAGCCCCGGCCAGCCGTTCAGCAAGGGGTGGCGCATCCAGAACAGCGGCACCTGTGCCTGGACGACCGCCTACCGGCTCGTCTTCGTCAGCGGCAACGTGCCCGGTGCGGGTATGGGCGGCCAGCCGACGCCCGTCCAGGGCTTCGTGCCGGCCGGTCAGCAGTATGACATCTTCGTCAACCTCGTCGCCCCGCTTGCCCCCGGCGTCTACCAGGGCATCTGGCAAATGGTCGACGACCAAAACCGCCCCTTTGGCGACCGCATCTGGGTGGGCATCACTGTCCCGGCCTCGCCGACGGCCACCCCGCCCCCGACGCAAACGCCGTCGCCGAGCATCCAATTCGCCGTCGATCGCACCAACGTGCTGCAGGGCGAATGCGTCACCTTCAGATGGAACGTGCAGAACGCGACGGCCGTCTACTTCTACGCCCAGGGCGAAGCGTGGCAGAGCAACCAGGTGGCGGCCCAGGCCAATCGCGTGGCCTGCCCGTCGGCCAGCACCAACTACTTCCTGCGCGTGCTGAAGCCCGACGGCACGGTGGAAGAGCGTCAGATCGGCATAACCGTGCGCCCCAACGTCAACGCGCCGACGATCGCCCAGTTCGTTGCCTCGCCGCCGCAGGTGACCGTGGGGCAATGCGTCTCGCTGCAATGGGACGTGCAGGGCAGCGTCAACCGTGTCACGATCAGCAACCAGTTCCGCATCATCTGGGACAACGCGCCGTCGCGCGGCAACACGCAGGATTGCACCGGCGGCCAGCCGACGACGATCGAATACCGTATCCAGGCCACTGGCCCCGGCGGGGTCAGCCAGGCGCTGGACCACGTCAACGTCGTCAACCCGGCCACGGCCACCCCCGCGCCCACCGCGCCGCCGTCACAGCCGATCATCGATTCGTTCAGCGTGTTGCCGTCCCAAATACAGACGGGCCAGTGCGTCCAGATCAACTGGAGCACCAGCGGGGCGACGTGGTTGGTGCGGCTGATGCGCAACAACGTGCTGGTGCTGGACAACGCCGCGCTGGCCGGCTCGGCCCAGGACTGCTTGCAGTACGGCGGCTCCTACACCTACCAGCTCGTGGCCAGCACCACCGGCGGCCAATCGATCTCGCGCAACCAGTCGGTGCTCGTCACCGAAGCGCCGCCGTCGAACCCGCTGGCCGGCCACACGTTCGCCCTGGTCGAGCTCAATTCCGCACCCATCATCACTGACTCGGTCATCACCGTCACCTTCAACGCCGACGGCACACTCAACGGCTCCGGCGGCTGCAACAGCTACAACGGCCGCTACACAGCCAACAACGGCCAGATCACCGTCAGTGAGGCCGGGACGACGAACATCTTCTGCGCCGAGCCGGCGGGGATCATGGAGCAGGAGTCGGCCTACATCAACGCACTGCGCGCCGCGGTTTCGTTCGAGTTCCCCGACCGCTCGGCGCAGATGATCATGCGTAATGCCGCCGGGCAGGAGATCTTGCGGTTTGTTATGAGGGATTAGTTGGAATAGAAGAGGGCGGGTCACAGACCCGCCCCTACCTGCCATTGGCACGTCGTGTAGGGGCGGGTCTGTAACCCGCCCTTTCCATTCCTACATCACATCCGGCGCGCCCATCCCCATCAGATCCAGCACCCGTGCGAACACGGTCTTGGCCGCGCGATAGAACTTCAGCCGGGCCAGACGCAGCGGCTCAGCCACGTCACTGTGCAGCACACGGCACTCCTCATACGTCGTGTGGAACAGCGCCGCCAGGTCGTAGGCATAGAACGCCAGCCGGTGGGGCTCATAGGTGGTGGCGATCATCTCGATCACATCCCCCAGCTCCAGCGCCTTGCGCAGGAAGGCCAGTTCGCGCTCGTGGGACAGCAGGCTCACATCGGCCGCGTCATCGGCGTCGGCCGGCAGCCCCGCCTCGGCCCACCGCCGGAAGATACCCGCGCAGCGCACATGAGCGTTCTGGATGTAGTAGACCGGGTTCTTGTCCGACTGCTCGACGGCCAGATCGAGGTCGAAGTCAATCGGGCTGTTGGCCGAGCGAGAGATCATGAAGTAGCGAATCGGGTCGGCGCCTACTTCGTCCACCAGCTCATCGAGCGTTAGAAACAGCCCGCGCCGCGTGCTCATCTTTACCTGTTCGCTGCCGCGCACCAGGTTGACGATCTGGTGCAGCAGCGTGTAGACGAAGTCGGAGCTGTAGCCCAATGCCCGCACGCCCATGAGCACCTGTGGGGCTGTGGCGTGGTGGTCGGGGCCGAAGATGTCGACGACGAGGTCAAAACCGCGCTGGGCCTTGTTCCAGTGGTACGCCATGTCGGGCAGGCGGTAGGTGGGTTCGCCGTCGGCCTTCACGACGACGCGATCCCTGTCGTCGCCGAACTCGGTGCTGCGGAACCATTGCGCACCGTCCTGCTCGTAGATGTAGCCGTTGGCCCGCAGCGCTTCCAGCGTCTCCCAGACCGCGCCCGTCTCGTAGAGGCTTTGCTCGCGAAAGTAGTTGTCGAAGACGATGCCGACGCGGGCCAGCGTCTCCTTCTGTTGCTGCGAGATGCGGTCGCGGGCGTACTCGGCGAACGTCGCGGCCGGCATTTCGGCCAGCGCGTCGCCGTGGGCGTCGATGAGCTCCCTGGCCAGGTCGGTGATGTACGCGCCCTGGTAATGGTCATCCAGCAGCTTGGCCGGCCGCCCCAGCTGCTGCAGATAGCGCACCTTCACCGACTCGCCCAGCAGCGTGATCTGCCGCCCGGCGTCGTTGTAGTAATACTCCAACACCACGTCGTAGCCGGCGGCCTCCAGCACGCGATGGAGCGTGTCGCCGATGACGCCGCCGCGCGTGCGGCCGAGTGTGATGGGGCCGGTGGGGTTGGCGCTGACGCACTCCACCTGGGCCAGCCGCGGCTCGTCGTGGAGCTGCACGCGGCCGAAGTCACTCCCCTCGGCCAAAATACGATCGGGCAGCGTTTGCAGCCACTTCGTCGACAGCCGGAAGTTGATAAACCCCGGCGGCACCACGTTGACATCGCTGAGGTAGTCGGGGCGGGTCAGGTGGGCGGCGATGGCCTCGGCGATCTTGAGCGGAGCCATGCGCGCCGGGCGGGCCAGCTGCAGCGCCGCGGCCGTGGCGTAGTCGCCGTGGGTGGCGTCGCGCGGGCGCTCCACGAGCACCTCAGGCAGGTCAAAGGCGGGCAGGGTTCCGGCCGACTGGGCGGCGACGATGGCCGCGCGGACAGCGGCCGATAGTTCGTGATGATGTAGCATGGGCGTCATTTTATCATTATGCTCCAGGCCATGCGAGAGAGTGCGGCGCCGTGTTGCCGGCTGTGTTATTGGGTTTTTTGGTGCTTTTAGGGGATGATACGCGGCAAGGGTGGCGCGCAGTTCCGGCGGGGCCGCCCGAGGAAAACAACTCATGACCGCGATGATCACTCCCCTGTCCGATGTCGACGCCGCCTGGTTGAAGATGGAAGACCCCACCAACCTGATGATGGTCACCGGCGTGCTGACGTTCGCCCGTCCCGTCGACATCGATTACCTGCGGGCATTGGTTGAGGCCCGGTTGTTGCAGTTCGAGCGCTTCCGCCAGCGCGTCGTGCGGCCGTCGCTGCCGCTGGCCCCCTACTACTGGGAGCGTGATCTCCACTTCAACGTCAACGCCCACATCCACCGCGTCGGCCTGCCCCACCCCCATGACCGGACGGCGCTGCAGCAACTCGTCAGCGAGCTGATGTCGGCGTCGCTGGACTTCAGCAAACCGCTGTGGCAAATGCATGTCGTGGACGGGTATGGCGACGGTGGGGCGATCATCGTCCGGCTGCACCACGCCATGGCCGACGGGATGGCGCTGGTCGGCGTGCTGCTGGCCTTGACCGAGATGTCGCCAAGCGCCAAGCCGCCAGGCGCGCCGCCCGCGCCCAACGGCGAGGCGCAAGCCGACGGCCTGCCGCTGGAGGAGCCGAGCGCTCTGAGGAGCTTGCGCGGCTCGTGGGAAGCGCTGCAACTGCGCGCGGCACGGATGGCGGGCAAGGGCGTCAGCGTGGGGCGGCGCGCGCTCATCGAGGGGCTGGAGAGCTATCTCAACAACGATCGGCCGCGCGAGCTGGCCGAGCTGTCGGTCGACTACGGCCACGCGGCCGGCAAGCTGGTGTTGCGCGCGCCCGACCCGAAGACGATCTACAAGGGGCCGTTGGGCGTGGCCAAGCGGGCTGTCTGGTCGCGGCCGCTGCCGATGAGCGAGATCAAGGCCATGCGCAAAGCCACGGGGGCGACGGTCAACGATCTAATGACGGCCGTCGTCACCGGCGGGCTGCGCCGCTACATGGTCGCGCGGGGGGAAGAGGCGGTGGATTTTCGCGCGGCCGTGCCGGTCAACCTGCGCGAGCCGAACGAGATGGGCGGCATGGGCAACAAGTTCGGGCTGGTGTTCCTCGACTTGCCCGTTGCCACGGTCGACATGCGCCAGCGGCTGGCGACGATCCGCTACCGCATGGAAGCGTTGAAGGAGAGCCAGGAAGCGCCGGTGTCGCTCGACATCCTGGCCGCCATCGGCTTCTCGGCCCAGGCGGTGCAGGACGTAGTCGTGAAGATGATCGGCACGAAGGCGACGACGGTGCTGACCAACGTGCCCGGCCCGCCGATCCCCCTCTACCTGGCCGGGCAAGCCATTGAGAGCCTGATGTTCTGGGTGCCGCAAAGCGGGCGGCTGGGCCTGGGCATCAGCATCCTCAGCTATGCCGGAAACATCTATCTGGGTATCGCCACCGACGCCGGGCTGGTGCCCGACCCGGACGGGATCATGTTGGGGGTTTATGCGGAGTATGATGAGTTGTTGGGGTTGGTTTAGCGGGTTGCCAGAGAGCCTAA
>CAYNOL010000002.1:0-39564 GCA_964398825.1 uncultured Ardenticatenaceae bacterium | reverse complement strand
ATGCGGAGTATGATGAGTTGTTGGGGTTGGTTTAGCGGGTTGCCAGAGAGCCTAACCAGTTTTCGCGCTTAAGATTGGGGACGGCCGAAAAGTCATTATCGGTCGTCAACAGCACCAAACCATATCTCAGGGCTGTTGCAGCGATTAGGGCATCGGCCGTTCCTAGTTGCCAGCCTCTCTTACGCAATTGCGCTTGTAGGCCGGCAGCCATTTCGGCGTCCAATTCGTCGGCTCGATAGCAGCTAATCGCCTCTCACAAGCGTGACCACTCAGCCATATTTTGTTCAGCGCGTGGCAAGGTGTACAAGCCAAACATGGTTTCGGTCAAAACGGGAACGGCAACTGAAAAACTGTGGCCACGACGAATCTCCGCCAGTACAACAGGCCTCAGCGGATGAGACAAGGTCACAAGTGGTGATGCATGATTGCTGTCGAGCAGATAAGCAACCACGTTAGTATCCGAATCTTGCTCTGTCCTGCCCGTCTCTTTCCCGGTCTGCTCGCTCTATACCTTTCATTTCCCTCTCGACTAACTCCTACGCCCGCTGCCATTCGGCCAAATCAAAGTTCGGGTCTTCAGGCGCGTTCGCCAGCAGTTCTTCAAGCGAAGCGGTGGCTGGACGAATGTTCCCTGGGTCGCGTGGTAAGGCCTGAATCTTCGCCACGATCTCCTCGAGTGAAGGCACCTCACCTGCGACCGGGTCTCTGAAGGACAAGGACCCCTCGGGGGCCAGAGCTTCTTGAATAATTTGGACAGCCAGCATCTCCGGCGAAAGTTGCCGATGCTTAGCCGCTTTTCGCAGCGTATCGGCTATCGTGTTGGGTAGCTGAATCGTCAGAGCCATTGCGGTCACTCTCCTTGCTACCGAGTGTTTTCTCCCGGTTGCGGTGAACTCAGCTCCACTATAAAACAAAAATTGGTCGCCAAACTAACTTGCTATACGGGCATCCGAATAATGATCCCTTCGTTCGCATTGAGTACGTGGGGGACTACTCCTATACTCCTCTCCCGCCGTGTGGTGTTGGTGGAAAGGATGACACCAAAGTCCTTCGGCAAGGGTATATCCCTCGCCTCGCGGCCCAGATTCAACACCACCAAAAACCCATCACTCCCCGCCCACGTCCGCCGATAGGCCAACACATCCGGCACACCAAAATCGACTTCCTCATACGCGCCGCGATTCAGCGCCGGCTCGGCGCGGCGCAGCTCGGTCAGTGCGCGGTAGAGCGACAGCATCGACGCCGGGTCGTCTTCCTGCGCGGCCACGTTGCGCGTCCGGTAGTCGGCCGCCGGCGGCAGCCACGGCGTCGCATCGGGCGTCGTGAACCCCGCGTTGGGCGAGTCGTCCCACTGCATTGGCGTGCGCTCCGGGTCGCGGCCGTAGACCTCGAACAGCTCCGGCTGTTGCAAGGCGGCCGGGTCTTGCAGCTGGTCGAACGGGATGGGCACGTTCTCCATGCCGATCTCGTCGCCGTAGTAGCATGTCGGCGTGCCGCGCAGCGTCAGCAGCAACATCTGGGCCACGCGGGCCTGCGCCTGGCCGACGCGGCTGGCGATGCGGTGCTGGTCGTGGTTGCCCAGCACCCAGTTGGGCCAGCCGTCGGGCGGCAACAGTCCCTCATATTTGCGAATGTAGTCGCCGATGGCCCGCGCGTCCCACGGCAGCTGGATGAGCTGGAAGTTGAACGGCATGTGGCACTCGTCGCCGTCGCCGTAATAGGTCACCAGTTGCTCCACGGGCAGGTAGATCTCGCCCACCATCACCCGATCGTCATACTCGTCCATCACGGCGCGCATCTGCCGGACGATGTCGTGGATGCCCTCGACGCCGGCGGTGTAGATGTGGTCGAGCTTGTCGAACGGCCGCGCGTCGGGCGGCGCGTGGGGGTTGGGCGGCTCGTCGCGGAACTGCTCGTCCTTCAGCATCAGCCAGATGACGTCCACGCGGAAGCCGTCAACGCCCCGGTCGAGCCAAAAGCGCATGTTGTCGAGCATGGCCGGCAGCACTTCGGGGTGGCGGTAGTTGAGCTCCGGCTGGCTGCGGTGGAACTGGTGCATGTAGAACTGGCCGGTGTGGGCGTCGTAGGTCCAGGCGTCGCCGCCGAAGTGGGTCTGCCAGTTGTTGGGCAGCCGCGTCTCCGGCGGGCCGTCGCCGGGGGCGGGGTCGCGCCAGAGGTAGTAGTCGCGCTTGGGGTTGTCGCGGCTGCTGCGGCTCTCCACGAACCAGGGGTGGTCCCACGAGGTGTGGTTGGGCACCAGGTCGAGGAGCACCCGGATCTCGCGGGCGTGGGCCTCGGCCAGCAGCCGGTCGAAGTCGTCGAGCGTGCCGAAGAGGGGGTGGATGTCGGTGTAGTCGGCCACGTCGTAGCCGAAATCGAACATCGGCGACGGGAAGATCGGAGAAATCCAGATGGCGTCGATGTTGATCGACTGGAGATAGTCGAGCCGATGGATGATGCCGTTCAGGTCACCCACGCCGTCGGCGTTGCTGTCCTGGAACGAGCGAGGATAGATTTGGTAGATGATGCCGGTTTGCCACCATTTCATGGGGAGTCTCCAGTTCTCAATAATCAGTGGGTCAGTAATCAGTAGGTCAGTGGGTCAGTCGTTGGTCCGCTTAACGCCGATACAACGAGATCCATTGACCCGCGGCCGAGTCGGTGATGAGCGTTTGCAGGCGGCGCTGGCGAGTTTCTTCGCGCTTGGCGCTCATGACCCAATGGGCTGAGCCCCTGCGATAGTGGGGTGGTTGTGCTTGCCAGTAGGCCCAGGCGTTGGGGTTGATGCGGAACTCGGCTTCGAAGGCTTCGTCGAGGCCGTTCGGCCGTTGTTCGCAGGAGTACTCCCCAGTTCGCTCCGGGTCGCGCGCCTCGAAGGCGGCCAACCCGGCCGGATGCATCAATCCTTGCGCAATGAGTTCCCCGGCTAATGTGACGTTTACCTCGCTCCAGTGGCTGCCCGGCCGTCGTGGCGTAAAGCGGATTGTGTAGCGCTCATCGTCAACGCGCCGGCGCACGCCGTCGATCCAGCCGAAACAGAGCGCCTGAGCCACCGACTCCGGCCAGGTGAGGGCCGGCCGGCCCGTGGCCTTTTTGTAGTAGCCGACGATTAGCTCATCGGCCGCGGCGTGGTTGGCTTCCAGCCAGACGCGGAAATCAGATGGGGCTTTGAAGAAGATGGGTTCCATACAACCAAATGCGACGCAACAATAGTTTGGGTGCGGCGCGCTTGATCAAGTGCGCCGCACCCCTCTAGTAACTTAATACCCCAACTGCGACGCCAACCACCGCTCCATCGTCTCGATGTCCATCCCCTTGCGCGCGGCGTAATCCTCTACCTGGTCGCGGCCGATGCGGCCGATGCCCAGATAGCGCGCCTCGGGGTGGGCGAAGTAGTAGCCACTGACGGCCGCTGTGGGCACCATGGCGTAGTTCTCCGTCAGCCGCAAGCCGATCGCTTCCGTCGCGTCGAGCGTGCGGAACAGCTCTCCCTTCTCCGTGTGGTCGGGGCAGGCCGGGTAGCCGGGCGCGGGGCGGATGCCGCGGTACGCCTCCGCGATGAGCGCGTCGTTGTCCAGATCCTCGTCCGGCACGTAGCCCCACAGCTCGCGGCGCACGCAACGGTGCATGTACTCGGCCAGCGACTCGGCCAGCCTGTCGGCCAGGGCCTTGGCCAGAATGGCGTTGTAATCGTCGTGAACGGCCTCATAACGAGCCACGACTTCGTCCAGCCCCAGCCCCGCGGTGACGGCGAACATGCCCACGTAGTCGGTCAGGCCGCTGTCGGCCGGAGCCACATAGTCGGCCAGCGACAGATTGGGGCGGCCGGGCGGCCGTTGCATCTGCTGGCGCAGGCAGTGGATGGTAGTCAGCGGCGTGTTCGAGGCATCTGCCGGATCGAAGACAGTGATGTCATCCCCCACGCCCACCGCCGGGAACAACCCGACCACCGCCCGCGCCGTCAACCACTTCTCGCGCACGATGCAGTCGAGCATCTCCTGCGCGTCGGCGTACAGTTGCGTGGCGCTCTCGCCCACGACGGGGTCCTCAAGGATGCGCGGGAATTTGCCGTGCAGCTCCCAGGCGGTGAAGAATGGCGTCCAGTCGATCGTCTGGCGCAGTTCGCTCAGGTCGATGTCGTCGAAGACGGTGATGCCCAGCCGGTTGGGGACGGGGGGCGTGTAGGCCGACCAGTCCAGCTGGAGCCGGTTGGCGCGGGCCTCGGCATACGTCGCCAGCGGCTTCTGGCCGGTGCGTCCCTCGCGGCTCTCGCGGATGGACGCGTACTCGGTGGCGATGTCGGCCACGAACGTGTCGCGCTGTTCGTCGCTGAGCAGTTGCGAGGCCACGCCGACGGCGCGCGAGGCGTCGACGACATGGACGACCGGGCCGCGCGTGTACCCCGGCTCGATCTTCACTGCCGTATGTACTTTCGACGTCGTCGCCCCGCCGATGAGCAATGGGATGTTGAACCCCTCGCGCTCCATCTCGCGGGCTACGTGGCGCATCTCTTCCAGCGACGGCGTGATCAGCCCGCTGAGGCCGATGATGTCAACGTTTTCGCGCCGCGCCGTCTCCAGGATCTTCTGGGCCGGGGTCATCACGCCCAGGTCGATGACCTCATAGTTGTTGCATCCCAAGACGACGCCGACGATGTTTTTGCCGATGTCGTGGACGTCCCCCTTCACCGTCGCCAGCAGGATCTTGCCCGCCGGGCGGTGGTCGCCGCTCTCCGCCTTCTCAGCCTCGATGAACGGGATGAGATAGGCCACAGCCTGCTTCATCACACGGGCGCTCTTGACCACCTGCGGCAGGAACATCTTGCCGCTGCCGAACAGATCGCCGACGATGCCCATGCCGCGCATCAGCGGCCCCTCGATGACGTCCAGCGGCTTGGCCGCCTGCTGGCGCGCCTCTTCGGTGTCGGTCTCCACATAGGTGTTGATGCCCTGCACCAGCGCGTGGGCCAGCCGATCCTCAACGGACTGCTCGCGCCACGACAGGTCTTCGACGCGCTCCTTGCCGCCCCCCTTCACGCTCTCGGCGAAGGTGACGAGGCGCTCGGTGGCGTCGGGCCGCCGGTTCAGCACCACGTCCTCGACGCGCTCCTTCAACTCGGGGTCCAGGTCTGCGTAGATGGCCAGCTGCCCGGCGTTGACGATGCCCATGTCCATGCCGGCGCGGATGGCGTGGTAGAGGAAGGCGGAGTGCATCGCCTCGCGCACCGGCTCGTTGCCGCGGAAGGAGAAGCTCATGTTGCTGACGCCGCCGCTGACCAGCGCGCCCGGCAGCTCGGCCTTGATTCGACGCGCGGCCTCGAAATAGGACAGCGCGTACTCGTTGTGCTCCTCAATGCCGGTGGCGATGGCGAAGATGTTAGGGTCGAAGATGACGTCCTGGGGCGGGAAGCCGATCTGCTCGGTCAGGATCTTGAAGGCGCGGTGGGCGATGGCCACGCGGTGGTCGGCCGTCTCCGCCTGTCCGTTCTCGTCGAAGGCCATGACCACGACAGCCGCGCCATAGCGACGAGCCAGTCGCGCCTGCCGGATGAACTCGGCCTCACCTTCTTTCAGGCTAATCGAGTTGACCACGCCCTTGCCCTGCACGCACTTCAAGCCGGTCTCGATGACGCTCCACTTGGACGAGTCGATCATGATCGGCACGCGAGCGATATCGGGCTCGCCGGCCACCAGCTTCAGGAAGCGCTCCATGGCCGCCTCGGCGTCGAGCATGCCCTCATCCATGTTGACGTCGATCATCTGCGCTCCGCTCTCCACCTGCTGGCGAGCCACTTCAAGTGCGGTGGCGTAGTCGCCGTTGAGAATGAGCTTGGCGAAGCGGCGCGAGCCGGTGACATTGGTGCGTTCACCGACATTGACGAACAGGGATTCGTCGGTGATGACCAACGGCTCCATGCCGCTGAGCCGGGCGTGGGGGGGGACAACGGGAATGTCGCGCGGGGCCACATTGCGGACTGCCTCGGCGAAGGCGCGGATGTGGGCCGGCGTGGTGCCGCAACAGCCGCCGACGACGTTGACCATGCCCGCCTCGGCGAATTGGCGCAACACCCCGGCCATGAACTCCGGTGTGTCGTCGTACTCGCCGAACTCGTTGGGTAACCCGGCGTTGGGGTAGATGCTGGTGTAGCTGCCGGCGATGTTCGACAGGGCATACATGTTGTCGCGGAACGCCTCGACGCCCAATGAGCAATTGAGCCCGAAGATGAGCGGCTCGGCGTGCATCAGCGAGTAGTAGATCGCTTCGGCCGTCTGGCCCGACAGGTTGCGCCCGCTGGTGTCGATCACCGTGCCGGAGATCATCAGCGGCCGCTCGATGCCCGCCTCGTCGAAGTAACGTTTGATGCCGAAGACGGCCGCCTTGGCGTTGAGCGTGTCAAAGATCGTCTCGATGAGCAGGATGTCGGCCCCGCCGTCCACCAGGCCACGCGCCGCCTCGGCGTAGCTGTCGGCCAGCTCGTCGAATGTCACGTTGCGGTAGCCGGGATCGTTGACGTCGGGGGAGATCGACGCCGTCTTGTTGGTGGGGCCGAGCGCCCCGGCGACAAAGCGCGGCCGCGACGGGTCGCGCCGCTCCATTTCGTCTCGCGCCTCGACGGCCAGCCGCGCCGCCGCCAGGTTGATCTCGTAGGCCAGCCCTTGCATGCCATAGTCGGCCAGCGCGATGGAGTTGGCGTTGAACGTGTTCGTCTCGATCAGGTCCGCGCCCGCTTCCAGATAGGCGGCGTGAATGGCGCGGATGACGTCGGGCTGGGTCAGCACCAGGAGATCGTTGTTGCCCTGCAGGTCGACGGGCCACTCCTTGAACCGCTCGCCACGGAAGTCGGCCTCGCTCATCTGATACTGCTGGATCATGGTGCCCATCGCGCCGTCGAGGACGAGGATGCGCTGCCGGAGTTGCTGTTGTAGTGATTCTGTTCTATTCATGTGACATCAAAAAAGCCTCTCAATGAGAGAGGCTTGCGAATACAAGGTCCGCTCTCATCTTTCAGGAAAGCGACGGGGGTCGCTCTCTGCCGGATTTGGCACCTTCCCCCTTCGGGTGGTTGCCGAGGTATCGACGGGCCGGTCCCTACACCTCTCTCGATGAGTATATAGTTGTTATCTGAACAATCGTCTGAAGATTAGTCCAGATCAGTTGTTGTGTCAAATATCCCTGAAACCAAACAAAAGGGCCTCTCCGGAGAGAGGCCCTGGGTATGACTGCCTTAGGCGCGGGTTATTACCAGCCGTAGTTGTGCCAGCCGTCGAACGTGCCGCCGGGCTTGACGAGGACGACGGTGTAGTGGATTTTCATCGGATACCAGTGCGCCGGGTTCTCGCCGCTCCATTTGAAGTTGGCCTTGTTGCTGACCGGCTTGTTCTTGGCGTTGCGGACCGAGAAGCCGTCTTTCGTGCGCGGCTGTGCCCAGTTGACGGCGTTGCCGTTCTTCTTCCACATGCTGTTGAGCTTGAACGACCACGTCTTCTCCGAGCCCGCCTTGCCCTCGATCGCCTGCCCCTTGCAATTCTCGCGGGTTTGCTGCCAGAAGCAGAAGCCGAGCTTCATTTTCTGGTTCTTGGGGATGCTGACGATGCGCGCCCGGAAATAGAGCGTGCCGCCGGCGTAGTTGGCGTATTGGTCTGTGACCCAGTTGGCGTTGGCCGCGCCCGGCGGGGGGTTGTCCACTACGAAGCCGCCCAGATTGGCCGTCACGGTGAATGGGTTGGATTTGGTTCCGCGGTTGTAGATGAGGATCTCGTCGGCCGTGCCGTTGCCGGCCTGCGCGTTGTCCACGGCGAACGCGCTGAGCAGCGCCACGCCAACCATCGCAAAGACGAGCAAAATCAGGGTAAACCCTGTGGCCCGCGACCTGTTCGTTTGGTTTTCCATTTTCATATCCTTCTGCTGCGTATGAAATCGGCAGTTCTCGTCCGAGAGGCGGCGGCGCGGCGTGTGCGGGAGTAGCCTCTCAGATGGCGCGAACCTACCAGCCGTAGTTGTGCCAGCCGTCGAACTGACCGCCGGCCTTGACAAGCACCACCGTGTAGTGGACCTTCATCGGATACCAGTGCGCCGGGTTTTCACCGTGCCAATTCCAGCCCTTTTTGCGGCTGACCGGGTCGTTCTTCCCGTTGCGAACGATGAAACCGTAGCGCTGGCGCGGCTTCCCCCAGTCAATCGACTTCTTCGTCCACATATCGCCCAGCTTGTGCGACCAGGTGACTTCAGTTCCGGGTACGCCGTTGAGCACCTGTCCGCGACACACCTCGTTCTTGAACTTGTCCTGCCAGACGCAAAAGCCGAACTTCATCTTGGGCTGGTTCTTGGGGATGCTGACGATGCGCGCCCGATAATAGAGCGTGCCGCCGGCGAAACCCGCGTACTGGCCTGTCTTCCAGTTGGCATTGGCCGCGCCCTTGGGGGGCGAGTCCATCACGAAGCCGCTCATCGATTGGGTGATCGTGAATGGCGACGACTTCGTGCCCCGATTAAAGACGAGAATCTCGTCGGCCGTACCGTTGCCGGCCAAGGCGCTATCCACGCTAAAAGCGCTCAACAGCACCGCGCCCAGCATTGTCACCACCAACAAGGCGAAAACCATCGCCCTGCGGCGCGACAGCCGCATCTCGGTTGACATTATGCTCTTACTCCCTGAACTTAAGATTTGCTCCCTGCCCATGCAGGATGGCAGTTTTCCCGCATCAAAATTTTATCGGTACTTGCATTCGCAACCAACCGGCTACCCTTTGAGCATTTATCAACTTCTTAACTACAAGAATTGGCCGTTTTTTGGGTCTGTGAAATAAAAAAAGCCGGAGCCTCGTACGAGGTTCCGGCGTACTAGTGGAATCAGGTTCCTACCAGCCGTAGTTGTGCCACCCATCGAACGTGCCGCCTTCTTTGACGAGCACGGCCGTGAAATGGATCTGCATCGGATACCAGTGATCGGGGTTTTCCCCGTTCCAGTTCCAGTTCTTCTTGGCGCTGACCGGGTTATTCTTCGAATTGCGGACGAGGAAGCCGTGCTTGGTGCGTGGGTTGGCCCAGTTGATCTTGGATTTCACCCACATATCATCCAGCTTGTGAGACCAGGTCACCTCGGTTCCGGGAACGCCGTCGAGCGTCTGACCACGGCACTGCTCATTGGTGAACTTGTTCTCCCAGAAGCAGAAGCCGAACTTCATCTTGGGCTGGTTCTGCGGGATATTGATGATCCGTGCCCGATAGTACATCGTCCCCTTGGAGAAACCGGCGTACTGCCCGGTCACCCAGTTGGCATTGGCCGCGCCCGTCGGGGGCTTGTCCTCGATGAACCCGCTCAACGATTTGGTGATCGTGAACGGGGAGTTCTTGCTGCCCCGGTTGAAGACGAGGATTTCGTCATCGGTGCCGTTGCCGCCGGGGGGTGGCGGGGTCGGCGGAGTCGGCGGGGTCGGCGGGGGTGGGGGCGGAGTGGGCTCGCCACCGCCACCGCCACTGGTGGCCGTCAGCGTCACGTTGTCGATGCTGTAGACGATGCCGTTACCCTTATCAGCCATGAAGCGCAGCCGCGCGTCGCTGACCTGGTTGGTGAAGCCCTTCGTCTTGAACGTCACCGTGAACTCCTGCCAGCCCGTTTTCACATCAAGCTTTTTCGTCTTCAGGCCATAGTTCTTGAACGGCTTGCTCTGCTGCAGCAGCGCCACTTGCAGATTGGCCCCGTTGCTCGATTGCGCCCAAAACTTCAGCTCGTAGGTCGTCTTCGGCTGCAACGTGATGCCGTCTTGCGTCAGTTGCGCCCGGCCCTTCTTGCTCGTCGTGGTCATCTGCCCGGCCGCGCCCGACTGGGAAGGGTTGCCCGTGGTCAGATTGCAGGTCTTGCACTTCCAACTATCGGTGCCGCTCTCGAAATCGCCGTTGGCGACGACGTTGTCGCCGGCCGCCCGCGTGCCGCGCGGCGCGGCAAACGCCGCCAGCACCAACAGGCCCAGCACCAATGCCAGGCAGGCGCCGCGCAACCATCGTCTTATTGCTACTCTCTCGTTCATTATAAATCCCTCTGTTTATGCTCCATTACTCGATTTGTCGCCTTAGGGGTAGTTTTGCCACCCCGAGAATGTCGCTCCCTTTGGCACCAGCACCACCTGGAAGCGAATGTTCATCGGATACCACTCGGTCGGGATGTTGCCGCCCCAGTTGCTGCTGGTCTTGTCGCTGACCGGGTCATTTTGTCCGTCGCGGACGGAGAAGCCCATCTTCTTGCGCGGCGTGGCCCAGTCGATCTCCTTGCCGCTCTTTTTCCACATATCGCGCGGGCTGAAATCCCATTCGCTGACCGTTCCGGGGACACCGGGAACGTTGTTGCCCTTGCAGTTTTCTCGCTGGCCCGGCTGCCAGAAGCAAAAGCCCAGCTTCATATCCGGCTGATTCTTCGGGATGCTCTTGATCTCAGCCCGGAAGTAGAGACGGCCGTCGGCATAGTTGGTCGGTGTCAACCAGTTTTGCTTCAGGAATTGCGACGTTTTGTCCATCGCGAAGCCGCCTTCCGCCACCGTGATCGGCTTGTTCCAATCGTAGATCAACATCTCCTTGCCGGTGCCGGTCGGGGGCGGAGTGGGCTCGCCACCGCCACCGCCACTGGTGGCCGTCAGCGTCACGTTGTCGATGCTGTAGACGATGCCGTTACCCTTATCAGCCATGAAGCGCAGCCGCGCGTCGCTGACCTGGTTGGTGAAGCCCTTCGTCTTGAACGTCACCGTGAACTCCTGCCAGCCCGTTTTCACATCAAGCTTTTTCGTCTTCAGGCCATAGTTCTTGAACGGCTTGCTCTGCTGCAGCAGCGCCACTTGCAGATTGGCCCCGTTGCTCGATTGCGCCCAAAACTTCAGCTCGTAGGTCGTCTTCGGCTGCAACGTGATGCCGTCTTGCGTCAGTTGCGCCCGGCCCTTCTTGCTCGTCGTGGTCATCTGCCCGGCCGCGCCCGACTGGGAAGGGTTGCCCGTGGTCAGATTGCAGGTCTTGCACTTCCAACTATCGGTGCCGCTCTCGAAATCGCCGTTGGCGACGACGTTGTCGCCGGCCGCCCGCGTGCCGCGCGGCGCGGCAAACGCCGCCAGCACGATCATGGCCAGCATCAGCGCCAAACCGGCGCCACGCAGCCATCGTGATACCTTGCTATTCGTTTCCATTTGAAATATCTCCCGCTTGAAATTTTCCGATGAAGACAACCCCCGCCCTGGGCCGGATGGAGCCTCGCAAGAAAATCCGCAAGGCACGGGTATAGTAGGGCTGTATCGTCTCCACCAGGCAACCGACCGAGAATCGGCCGAAGGGTAGCGTGGTTTCGCCCCCCCACGGAGATGACATCTCACAAACTAACAGTTTAATCAGTGAGTGCCGATTGCGGCGTGAAAATACCGTTTTAAACGAGTGAGAAATACGAATGTAGCTTTGTAATTGTCAGTAGATGTGGGGTGATAGCTCCCCCGGCGACTACGCCGGGATCAATCGTTGATGTAGTTGTCCCAACCGGAGAACCCGGCGCCCTTTTCGGCCACAACCACAGTGAAGCGCAGGTCCAGCGGATACCACTCATCCGGGTCTTCACCGTTCCAATTCCAGCCCTGCTTATTGCTGACCGGCAGGTTCGCGCGGTTGCGGATGGCGAACCCGTTGCGGCCACGCGGCACGGCCCAGTTGATCGGCCGTCCTTCCTTCTTCCACATATCAGTTACCGGGACGGACCAGGTGACCACTGTACCCGGTGTGCCGGGCACAGGGCTGCCGTTGCAGTTCTCATGATCGACGCCCTTGATGCGTTGCCAGAAGCAGAAGCCAAGTCTCATATGCGGTTGCGGCACGCGCTGGCTGCGGATCTCGGCGCGGAAGTGGAGCGTGCCCTGGGCGAAGTTGATCGGCGTCGTCCAGTTGCCGTTGGCGATTGGCGGGATGTCGACGGCAAAGCCTCCCTCAGACTTCTCCACAACCCTGTTCCAGTCGAACACCAGCAGCTCCTCGCCCGGCAGCGGTGTCGCCGTCGGCGTGGGCGTGAACGTGGGTGTGAATGGTATCGGCGTCGCAGTGGAGGTCGGCGGCACAGAGGTGGCCGGCGATGTCGGCGTGAAGGCTGAGGTTTCTTCCGGCGTGGGTGTTTCGGTGGGCGTCTCGGTCGGCACGTTGGTGGCCGTGGCCGTGGCCGTTTCCGTCGGTGTTGGGGTCTCGGTCGGCGTGGCTGTGGCTGTCGCTGTCGCCGGGTCGGTGGGCGTCCCGGTGGGAACCCCGGTGGGGGTCGAGGATGCCGCCGGCGTGTTGACAGCGGTTGCTGTGCCGGTCGACGTTGCGGTCACCTCGGCCGTCGTCGTTGGGCCGCCCGCGATGGTGGGCGTGGCCGCCACGCCGCCGCTCTCGGCCAGTACGATCGCCAAAAACTGCGCGATGGGCAATTCGTCGGCCGCGGCCGATTCCTCAGCGCGCAAGGCCGAAGACGCCATAAACGCCCCCAATCCGGCGACCAAAGTCAGGATTAGCAGCCAGGCGGCGCGGTTCAAGGCTCTCTGTGAGCGGTTCTTCTCAGGCATTAGCATCCCCTAAAGCTCGCCCTCCGTGGGGCTTAGGTAGTATAAACGCCATTTGTGGCTCCACCACTTGTTATAATAGTTTTCTTATAACTAATCCCGGCCCCCATTGCAACCACTGAAGGTGGCGCTCGTATAGGGGTTTAGAAACCGGGTTTTCGATTCTGTTCGCGTGGAAGATGCAGCAACGCGGATGATTCGGATTGGGGCGGATGATTCAACCGCTTCGTCAGAGGAATCCGTGGAATCCATGGTCTAAATCATGGGAAATTATGGGCCGGGAATCTTCCACTGAATCTTACGAAACGAGGCAATAGACGGCCTGAAGCGGGTTTTCTATCCGTTTCATCCGCCAAGTCCGCGGAAATCCGTGGTTCAAAGATTAAGCCTATGAACAACACAGAACCCTTGAAAATTACCCTCGAAGATCTGGGCGAAGAGGAGAAGCCGGCGGAGACGCCCTTCACCCCCGGCGAGGAGCGCGGCAAGTTGCGCGACGGCGCGGCCCAGGTGGGACAGAAGGTGTCGGGCGCGGTTAAGGATTCGGCTTCACGCGTGGCCCACAAAATAGCCGACACGACGGCCGAGGCCACCAGCCGCGGCGCCGAAGCGGTGCGCGACAAGGTCAGCGAAACGATCCAGGCCCAATCCAAAGCCACCGTCGACGCCGTTGAAGCCCGGCTGCGCGAAGTCGACTGGAAGGCCGAGGCCCAGAAGGGGGCCGAGGGCGGCCTGCGCTGGCTCAGCGAGCGGCTCGGCGCGCTGGCCGAAAAGCTGCACGAAGAGGCGGCCGCCGAGGATAAAAGCCCCGACGACACGCCCAAGCAGTAGCCTGCTCCCTCCGCCGCGGCCTACTGGACAAACGCCCATGCTCCGGTAACATACAATCATGAACGTCGAGTTGGAAAAGGTAGACGGCATCACCGTCGCCACACTGTTCGGCGAGCTGGACGGCCGCACCGCGCCCATCGTCCAGGACCGGCTGCTGGACTTGCCCTCGCCCGGGGGCAAGGCGCTGCTCGACATGGGCGGCGTCACCTACATCTCCAGCGCCGGCCTCCGCGCCCTGCTCATGCTTTACCGGCAAATGGCGGCCAACAACGGCCGTGTTGCCCTCGTCGGCCTGGCCGAGAGCATTCGCGACGTGATGACCGTCACCGGCTTTCTGGAGTTCTTCGAGGATTATGAGACGGTTGAGGAAGGAGTAGCGGCATTCCGGAGTGATTAGAAGCTGGTGAAATCTCACCCCACTAACCCCCTTGTGCAGTAGCTTCTACACCGGAACTTGCCGATGAAAACCGACCTCAGCAACCGCCCCCTCTATCGTCTTGCCTGGCGCCGCCTGCGCCGTCGCCCCTTCCAATACATTCTGTTCGTTCTCGGCGTCGCCATTGGCGTGGCCATGATCGTCTCCATTGACCTGGCCAACGGCTCTGCCCGGCGTGCCTTCGCCCTGTCCACCGACGCCATCACCGGCAAGGCAACCCACCGCGTCGCCGGCGGCCCCACCGGGCTGGACGGCGACGTCTACCGGCGGATTCGCGTCGAGGCGGGCTTCTCCCCGGCCGCGCCCGTCGTCGAGGGGTACGTCGGCGCGCCGGCACTGGGCGCGCAGCCCTTCCGGCTGGTGGGCATCGACCCGTTTGCCGAGCCGCCGTTCCGCGACTACTTCTCGCCGCGCGAGGGGGACGCCGATCTCGACTTCAACAGCCTTATCACCTTCCTGGCCCAGCCCAACAGCATCATCCTGTCGCGCCAGACGGCCGAAGCCGCGGGCGTGGCCCTGGGCGACACCGTCACCCTCGACGCCAACGGCGAGCGCATCGATGCCTCCATCGTCGGCCTGCTGCAACCGGCCGACGCCGTCTCGCAGCGCGCGCTGGAAGGCATCCTCTTCACTGACATCGCCTCTGCCCAGGAGATGCTCGACATGGCCGGGCGGCTGAGCCACATCGACCTCATCGCCGACGACGAGCGCGCGCTGGACGCCGTTGCCGCCGTGTTGCCCCCCGGCGCGACCATCCAGACGGCCGCCGCCCGCCAGAACGCCATCCAGCAGATGACGGCCGCCTTCGAGTTCAACCTGTCGGCGTTGAGCATGCTGGCCCTCGTCGTCGGCATGTTCCTCATCTATAACACCGTCACCTTCAGCGTCGTCCAGCGGCGGCCGCTCTTCGGCATCCTGCGCTGCCTGGGCGTCACCGGCGGCCAGCTGTTCGCCCTCATCCTGGGCGAGGCGGTCGTCCTCAGCCTTGTCGGCTCGGTGCTGGGCTTGGGCCTGGGATTGCTGCTGGGGCGCGGCACCGTTGGGCTCATCACCCAAACGATCAACGACTTCTGGTTCACCGTCAACGTGCGCGACGTCACCGTGCCCGCGGCGACGATGGCGCGCGGCATGGCCGTCGGCGTCGGCGCGACGGTGCTGGCCGCGCTCGTGCCGGCCGTGGAAGCCGCCCGCACCGCGCCGCTGAGCACGCTGCGTCGCTCGACACTTGAGGGGCGCATCCGTCGCCTGTTGCCGTGGCTCGTCGTCGCCTGGGCGGCGCTGACGGCCGTCGGCGTGGCCCTGTTGTGGTTCCGCGCGGGGGGGCTGGTGACTGCCTTCGCCGGTCTGTTCGCCGTGCTCATCGCCGCCGCGCTGCTGGCCCCGCCGGTGACGGCCGCGCTGATGCGGCTGGTGGCGCCGCTGGGCGGGCGGCTGCTGGGCGTTCTCGGCCGGCTGGCCCCGCGCGACATCGTCCGCTCGCTCAGCCGCACGTCGATCGCCATCGCCGCGCTGATGACGGCCGTCTCGGTCATCGTCGGCGTGTCGATCATGGTCGGCTCCTTCCGCGGCACCGTCGTCGAGTGGCTCGACCAGACGCTGCAAGCCGACATCTACGTCTCGCCGCCGGGCGTCACCGCCAACCGCGTGCCGGGGGCGCTCGATCCCGAGCTGGTGGCCCGGCTGCGGGTGTGGCCCGGCGTGGCCCGCGCGGTCACATCCCATACGGTGCAGATCGAGCTGCCGGAGTTCGGCCGCCTTGTCCAGCTGGTGGCCGTCGACGGCGACATCTCGCGCGGCAATCGCCCCTACGCTTGGGTGCGCGACGACCTGGGCGATCCGTGGCCGGCGCTGGAAGCAGGCGCAGGGGTCATCATCTCCGAGGCGCTGGCGCTGAAGGAGAATTTGCCCACACCGCCGCCGCCCGTCGTGCTGCCCACAGCCGCGGGGCCGCAGACCTTCCCCGTGCTGGCCGTGTTCTACGACTACTCATCCGACCAGGGCACGGTATTCATCGACAACGAACTGTACGCCCGGCTGTGGGACGACACGGCCGTCTCGGCTATGGGGCTGCTGGTGGAGCCGGGGACGGCGGTCGACGACGTCATCGCCGACATGGAGACGACGCTGGCCGGCCGCCGCGACGTGCTGATCCAGTCGAACGAAGCGTTGCGGCGCGGCTCGCTGGAGATCTTCGACCGCACCTTCGCCATCACCTCGGCCCTCCGGTTGCTGGCCGTCATCGTGGCCTTCATCGGCGTGCTGAGCGCCCTGATGAGCTTGCAACTGGAACGGGCGCGCGAGCTGGGCACGCTGCGGGCCACGGGCATGACCCGGCCGCAGCTGTGGGCGCTGACGCTGCTGGAGACGGGCCTGATGGGTACGGTGGCCGGGCTGCTGGCCATGCCCGTCGGCTATGTGCTGGCCTGGATCCTCGTCTATGTCATCAACGTCCGCTCCTTTGGTTGGACGCTGGAAATGGATTTGCGGCCGGAGTACTTCCTGAACGCGATGCTTGTGGCCGTCGTCGCCGCGCTGCTGGCGGGCATCTACCCGTCCATTCGCCTGGGCAATCTGGAGATCGCCTCGGCGCTGAGGGAAGAGTAAGGCATGGAGAGACGCACGCTGATCGTTTTGCTGGTGCTCGCCGCGGCCGTCGTCGCCGTCGTCGTGGGGCGGCCGCTCTGGGCCGGAGACGAGCGCCAACTGCCGGGCGCGGCGCTGCAATCGCTGCCCGCCGCGGGCTCGGCCGAGGGGTTCGCCCGGGCCACAGAGCCCGACGCCGTCGAGTTCCCGCGCGACCTGGGCAGCCACGACGATTACCAGACGGAGTGGTGGTACTACACCGGCAACTTGCAGACGGGCGACGGGCGGCCGTTCGGCTTCCAGTTCACCATCTTCCGCCGGGCGCTCATTCCGGAAGAAGAAACCACAGATTTCACAGATTTGGAAGATTGTGCTGAGGGAGTTGAGTGTTTGGAAGGTGATACGAGTTGGCGGGCGGGGCAGGTTTATTTAGCCCATTTCACCATTTCCGACATTGCCGCGGGGGAGTTTTATCCGGCCGAGCGCTTCAGCCGGGGGGCGGCCGGGTTGGCGGGGGCGCGGGCCGAGCCGTATCGCGTCTGGCTTGAGGATTGGTCGGCCGAGGAAGTGGCGCCGGGGCAGGTGCGGCTGCGGGCCGCCACCGGCGACGTGGCCCTCGACGTGGTGCTGACGCAGACGCGGCCGCCCATCCTGCACGGCGAGGGCGGCCTGAGCCAGAAGGGGCCGGAAGTGGGCAACGCCTCGTACTACTACTCCACGATCCAGCAGCGCGCGGCCGGGACGGTGAGCGTCGGCGGCGTGACGTTCGACGTGACGGGGCAGGCGTGGAAGGACCACGAATGGAGCACCAGCGCGCTGAGCGCCGGGGCGATCGGCTGGGACTGGTTCTCGCTGCAGCTGGACAACGGCGGCGCGCTGATGCTGTTCGAGATTCGCCGCGACGACGGCACACGCGAGGCGACGTCGTCGGGCAGCTACATCGCCCCCGACGGCACGATCACCCACCTGTCGCTGGGAGATTGGACGCTGGAAGTTACCGACACGTGGGCCAGCCCCACCAGCGGCGGCGAATACCCGGCCGGGTGGCGCGTCAGCGTGCCCGGCATCGGGCTGGAGCTGGAAGGGCGGCCGCTGATGCCCAACCAGGAGCTCAACGTCTCCACGGTCTACTGGGAGGGCGCGGTGGCGTTCAGCGGCACGCTCGGCGGCGAACCGGTAGAGGCGCGAGGGTACATCGAGATGACGGGCTACGCCGGGTCGATGGCCGGGCGGCTGTGATCGGCGCGCTTCGTCCGTCGTTCGGCCACGACCAGCCCCACACATAGCGCCGCCGTCAGCAGACTAATGGCCAAGCCGATGTAGTGCAACGGCGGCCGAAACTCGAAGACGACGGCGTGGTCGCCGGGGGGCATGCGCGCCCCCAGATAGCCGTTGACGGGCGCGAGCTCGGCCGGCCGGCCGTCGACGCGCACGCGCCAACCGGGGTAGTCGCTGACCAGCACCACCAACTGCGCCCCGCCCTTGCCCCCGTCGGCGTCCACCACCACCCGGTTCGGCCCGTCGTTGCGGCCGGTCCGCGGCTCCACCGTGTCGGCCGTGATCGCCCCGGCGGGATCGTCCGTGGTGAAGGCGAAGGGGAGCGCGTCGGGCCGCTGCCAGATGGATACACTGCCGCGTGTCTCTACCAGAACGGTATCCGGCGGCTGCTCCTCGCTCTGCCCGGTGATGATGTACTTCGGCGTGGCGCGGAACGGGGAGCCGTCGGCCAACTGGGCGTCCATGGACAGGACGCGCCGGTTGTAGCGGAAGTTGATGACCGGCATCTCCAGCTCGTAGGCGAAGGGGACGTAGTTCCAGTAAGGGCTGGCGTGGCCGAGACTGATGTAGTAGGTGCCGGGATCGTGCAGCCGCAGCCAGCCGAGCACGTCGCGCGCGGCCGCCAGGCGGGGAGACGGGTGCATGGCGAAGCGTTTGTTGACCTGGTAGACGTTGGTCAGCGACACCAGCAGCAGCAGGGCCGCGGCCACGTTGAGGGCCATGACGATCGGCAAGCCTCCGCCTTTGCCCGAATTGGCCGACGACACGCGCACCGCGTATCCCCGCTGCCCCCGCCGCAGCCGCACCAGCAGCCCTTGCAGCGTGACGGCCGCCAGCACGATCAGCGGCGACGCGGCGATGATGAGCAGGCGCTGGGGGAAGCGGAAGGTCAGCAGGTAGGGGAATGTGTCGTAGAGCCAGCGGACGGGCATGTAGCGGTTGGCGTGCCACAGCAGCAGCACCAACAGCAGCGCCAGCAGCGTCAGGATCGTTCGCCGCCGCCAGCGGAAGCGAGCGAACAGCCACGACGTGGCCGCCAGCGCCAGCAGCGGCAACCCGCCGATGTAGTGCCAGCTGTAGCCGCTGCCCCGGTTCAGCGCGACGGTGGTGAACCACGCCTCGTCGGAGACGACGTAGTTGAACAGCGCGTAGGGGATCGGCTGGGAGTCTACCTGATTGACGTCGGGCGGCGCGTCGCGCCCCGTCAGCCGGATGCCGTCGACGAGCGGGGTCAGATAGACGGCCGCCAGCCCCGCCCCGAGCAGAGCCACGGCCACCGCGCGGCCGAACTGGCGGCCGCGCGCTTCCGGCTTGTGCCAATAGAGCGCGACGAGCGTCAGGGTGATCAGCGAGACGCCCAAGTAGAACGGGTAGTACCCTCCGCCGGTGGTCAGCACCATGTAGATCGACGCGGCGGCCAGCGCCACCGACAGCCAATCCCGCCTGTGGAGAGCCCGCCAAACCAGCGCGAAGCACCACGGAAACCACGCCGCCCCCACCAGCAGCTCATACCACCCCAAACGCCACAACAGCGCCAGCCCGCCGCACAGCCCGAACAGCAACCCCGCCCACAGCCGGAACATGCCGCGCGCGCCGAATGTATGGGCCAGAAACCACTGCCCATAGGCGGCCACCAGCAGCGACAGGAAGACCGACACCTTCATGCCGTTGATGCCGCCCCACAAGATGACCGGAATGGTCGCCACCGGGTTCCAGAAGTGGTTGATCAGATCGCCGGCGTGGGGAAAGCCGGTCAGCATGTACGGATTCCAGAGGGGGATCTCGCCGTAGCGCCACAGGCCGATCTCGGCCAGCAGCGGCAGCGTGGCGCTTTCGTTGTGCTCGCCCGTTTGCTGCAGCTGTTGGGGGTTGAAGTCGAGCAAGGTGGCGCGGCAGAAGAGGTAGATGACCACGAAGATGATCAGCCACTCCACCCAGGCGGAACGGATGCGGATGCGTGATAGATTTGTCATGGTCAGTTCGGCTATGCTATACGACTTTGATGATTTATTGCGACAATGACACCGGAAGAAACGCTTTCCGATGTTATACAAAACTCGAACCAGCCTATGAAGTATAAACGAAAACCGAAGTCGCCGATACCAATAGGGTAGACATTTCCGTCTGCGACCGGATCAGTCAGGAAAAAGTGAGCTACATCCCCACACCCCACCGATGTGAAAAGACCCCGCAAGCACATTTGCGGGGTCTTCTCGTTCAAACTGCTGACTTATGTCTACCGAACGCCCTTTCGTCGCCGGCGGGTCACGCCCACACCCCCCAGCGCCAGCAGCGGCACCACCAGCGCCGAGGCGCACAATTGGCTGATGCCGCTCGATGCAGCCGTCCCCGACCGCCCGGTTTCGGGCGCGTCGGCCGGGGGCGCAGCCTCATCGGCGCCGGACGAGGACGCGCCGCCGGGCACGATGGGCTGCACTGGCTCGCCCGCTTCGCCCGACGTGACGCGATACGCCTCGCCGTCGATGACGATGACCAGCTCGCCGCCCAGGGCCAGCGCCTCGCCAAGCTCCGGCCGATCGCTGAGCAGGTCGAAGTAGGCATCGGACGCGAAATCGATGACCCGCGGCTCGCTCTCGCCGTCGAAGGCGCTGTCGACCCAGACGCCGCCGCGCAAGAAGAACGTCCGGCTGCCGGCGGCCCGCACGGCCGTTTGGACGATCATCTGGCCGGACTCATCCGCCACCGTCCGCGTCGGCAGCGCCATTGGCGCTTCGGCGGCCGACATCTCTCCCTCGGCCGCCGCCCGGTCGACGGCCGCCGCCCCGCTCGCCTCTCTCGGCGCGGCCAGCATCTCCTCCGCCTGCTCCATAACCGCCTCACCCGACTGGGCGAAGATATCATCTTCCTCGATCAGAAAGCTGGTGTAAGGGGTGATGATTCCGTAGCGTGTGCTCAGCGTGATGATGCTCTGCACCAGCTCGGGATCTTCCCCCTGCAGGCGGATCTGCTGCATCAGGTGGCCGATGGCCCGCGTGGCCCACAGCCGGGGGATGAACGCGTTACCCCCCTCATCGCGGAAGGTCTGATCGGGGTAGGTGAACACCTGCTCCTGGCCGTTGACCGTGCCGCGCAGCGTGATCGTCGTCGGGCCGCCCTGGCGGTAGCGCCCGGCTACGACGAGTTGCGTACCGGCGAACAGGTCGGGCAGCTCCGTCGGGTAGACCTGCTCGGTCCGGATGCCGCCCATGTCGAGGGTGATGTCGGTCAGCACCGGCGAGCCAACTTTCGCATAGAAGCCGCTGACCGCCTCATCGACGGCTTGGCCGGTGCGGACATAGGTTGTGGCGCCACGGTGATCGGCCGCCAGCGTGTCCAGTAAAATCGTGTCCACGTCATCACCGACGCCGAAGGCGAAGAGGCGCGCGTTCGGCGGCATCGCCTGGCCCACCGCCTCCAGCAGCAGCTGCGTGTTGGTGATGCCTTCCGTCGCCAGCCCGTCGGTCAGGAAGATGATCGTCGCCGGCCGCTCGCCGACCAGGTTGGCCGCCTCCAGCAGCGCGGTGCTGATGTTGGTGCCGCCGACGGCCTCCAGACTGTCGATGTATTGCCGGTAGTCGCCCGGCTGGGTGGCGGGCAGCAGCTCGCGCTGGTAGAGGCTGACGCCGGTGCTGAAGCTGATCAGCGCGAAGCGATCCTCGGGGTTCAGATGCTCGATGACGTAGGCGGCCGCCTCCTGTGCCTGGCTCATCTTCCCCCCCGCCATGCTGCCGCTGGTGTCGAGGACGAGGATGACATCCTTGGCCACGACATCGCCCGGCTCAATGCCCGGCGCGACGAGCAGCAGGAAGAAGCCGTCTTCGCCGGCGTTCTTGTGGCTCAGCAGCGTCAGGCCGATCTCCTCGGGCGAAACGGTGTAGTACAGCTCGAAGTCGTCCTCAGGCAGGACGTTGGCGTCCTCATAGCCGACGACGGCGCTGAACTCGCCCGGCCGGTCGACGGCGACGTGGTGGCTGGGCGAGTAGATAGTGCGGATGGCCTCGTTGGAGCGGATCTCGACGTGGATCGACTGCTCATCCAGCGGCGTCTGGGTGTACAGTCCGACCGATTGGGGGTAGACGTAGCGGAGCGCGCCGTTCTCGGCCGTCAGCAAATGGGTGTACTCGATCTCGATCTTGCGCTCGTCGCCCGGCGGGATGGGGAAGACGTTGGCCTGGATGGCGTCGTTGCCGACGTACTCCAGCAGGGCGGGATCGCGCAGCTGGCGGACGATGGCGTCATAGATTTCGCGGGCCTCGTCCTTGCCCAGGATCCTGGCCTCGATGGGCATGTCGTCGACCCACATTGTCAGCTCCGACACGGCCGCGCCGGGCGGCAGCGGGAAGAAGTAGGTGCCTTCCAGCATCCGGTTGCCGGGGTTGCGGAAGAGCTGCTCGACGCGGGTTGTGACGACCTGGTTCTCGATGGTCACGCTGACGCGCTGGTATGGAATCTCCAGCCCGTCCATATTCCAGTCGGGTGGGATCAACGATGGGCAGTCGAGACACGGCGCAGGAGTAGATTCCTGGGCGGCGCTTGTGCCCACCACGGCCAGCAGGATAACGATCAACAACATCACAACACTTTTTTGTCTCATATCGATTCTCCTCCAGAGTTTCCTGATCAAGAGACGTGAGCGAGGCGACAAAAGTTCCGGGCGGCCGTCGATGGTAGGGTATCTCCGTCTCTCCCTTCGGCCCGATCCGTGCTATCATTTCCCCAGTCCTGTGGCGCAGCCTTTCCCGGCTGCTCCACCCCGGAGGTAATACACTTGGCCAAACGCCGGGCACTGAGCGTCCTGCTAATTCTGACCCTCTTGTTGATCGTCGCCTGCGGCGAACGGCCGGCAGCCGACCCCGGCCCGAACATCGATCTGAGCGATCCCGACGTGGGCGGCAGCGCGGGCAGCGACGACGGACCGCAGACGCCCGTGCCCACGCCCACGCCCACTCGCGAGGCGTCGCCCCGGCTGGACGCGACGGGCGAGGCGCTGGCCACCTTCCCGGCCGCGTCTCCCACGCTGGCCCCCACAGCCGGGCAATCCGTCCCGCCGACGGAGACGCCGTCCGCGCCCGAGCCGACGGCCGAACCCACGGCCGAACCGCTGACGGAGCCCACGGCCGAGCCGACGTCCGAGCAAGCGGCAACTCCCGCATCCGGCACGGTTAACGAAGCGGGCGAGGTCATCCACATCGTCCAGCCCGGCGAGACCCTCTACCGCATCGGCTTGCAGTACGGCCTCTCGTGGGTGGTCATCGCCGAGTACAACGGCATCACCAACCCCGACGCGATCTCAGCAGGGCAGGAGTTGCGCATCCCGCCGGCCCCGCCGGAGGCGACGGCCGAGCCCACCACCGAGAGCCGCGCCCCCGCCGACGAACCGGCCGCAAGCATCGTCGAGGCTGAAACAGCCGCCGTCGCTCCCCTCTCCCTTGTCGAAGGCACCCACACCGTCGCCGCCGGTAAATCCCTCTACAGGATCGCCCACCGCTACGGCATCAGTTGGGAGCAGGTGGCCGAGGCCAACGGGCTGGCCGCGCTGAACCAGATCTCCGCCGGGCAAGTGCTGAAGATACCGGCCGACGTTCCCGGCTCCACGCCCGATTTCGCCTATCAAGTGCGGCCGGGCGACATGCCGGCAGCCATCGCCCGGCAAACCGATCTGACGACGGCCGATCTCGCCGCCGCCAACGCGCTGTCAGCACCCTGCGTCACCTACCCCGGCCAGACGATCGCCATCCCCGGCCGCTGAGCCCATTCACTCGAAAAGGAACACCCTATGAGCTGGAAAGGCGTTATCGAAGCCTATCGATCCTACCTACCCTTTGACGACTCCGTGCTGGCTGTGACGCTTCACGAGGGCAACACGCCGCTCATCCCCGCGCCGCGGCTGGCCGAGGCGCTGGCACCCCGCGCCGGGCTGCGGCTGTTCCTGAAGTACGAGGGGCTCAATCCAACCGGCTCCTTCAAGGATCGCGGCATGACGGCGGCCATCACCCAAGCGGTCCACGAGGGGGCGGAGACGGTCATCTGCGCCAGCACCGGCAACACGGCCGCCAGCGCCGCCGCCTATGCCGCGCGGGCCGGGCTGCGCTGCCTCGTCCTGGTGCCCCAGGGCAAGATCGCCCTCGGCAAGCTGGCCGCCAGCCTGGCCTATGGCGCCGAGGTGATCAGCATCAACGGCTCGTTCGACGACGGGCTGCGTATGGTGCGCGAGATCACCGAACGGCGGCCGATCGCGCTGGTCAACTCGGTCAATCCGTGGCGGCTGGAAGGGCAGAAGACGGGGGCGTTCGAGATCGTCGATCAGCTGGGCGGCCGGGCTCCCGATTGGCACTGCCTGCCGGTGGGCAACGCCGGCAACATCACCGCCTACTGGCTGGGCTACCAGCAGTACGGCAAGGGGTTGCCGCGGCTGCTGGGCGGGCAGGCGGCCGGCTCGGCGCCCATCGTCCGTGGCCACGTCATCGACAAGCCGGAGACGATCGCCACAGCCATCCGCATCGGCAACCCCGCCCGCTGGCACCAGGCAACACAGGCGCTGGACGAATCGGGCGGCATCATCACCGCCGTCAGCGACGACGACATCCTGGCGGCGTGGCGCATGCTGGCCCGCGACGAGGGGGTGTTCGTGGAGCCCGCCTCGGCCACGGGGATGGCAGCGCTGAAGCAGCAGATCGACCTGGGCGAGATCGACCCGGCGGGTAAGACGGCGGTCATCGTGCTGACCGGCCACGGGCTCAAGGACCCCGGCACGGCCGTCGAGCAAGCCAGCGCGCCGATCACCCTGCCGGCCGACGTCGAAGCGCTGGAGCGGTACTTGAGTTTGGAGCGCGCGCCCTAGGGCTTGCGGGCCACGAACAGCCCCTCGCGCAGCCGGAACGTCGTCTGCCCGGCGTCGGTGCGCGCATCGAGGAAGTCGGCCGCCGCGGCCGGGGCGCGCAGCAGCAGCACGCGCAGCCGGGTTTGCATCTCCGGTGTATGGCGCGCCGCCCACGTCTCGAACGTCAGCCGCTTGTCGAGCGTTTCGTGCGACTCCACGACGAGCCCCGCCCCAGCCAGTGCGTCGAGCCACTCTTCTACGCTGAGGCAGCGGACGTGGCTGGGATCGCGCAGCTTCTCGAAGGCGTTGACGTACTCCCCCGCCTCGCGCCGGCGGTCGGCCTTCTTGCCGCGCAGCCGGCTGCCGGGCACGACGTTGTCGACGACGGCCAACGCCCCACCCGGCCGCAACACCCGCGCCGCCTCGGCGATGAAGCGGCCGACGTCGGGGAAGTGGTGGGGGGCGATGCGGCAGGTGACGGCGTCGAACGCCCCGTCGCCGAACGGCAGATCGTCCACGTCCCCGGCGGCGAAGGTGACATTGGCCGCGCCCCGCTCGGCCGCCAGTCGCGCCGCCAGCGGCAACATCTGCGGCGTCAGGTCGAGCCCCACCACGTGCTCCACGTGGGGCGCGAAGGCCAGCGCCGTGTGCCCGGCGGCCGTGGCCACATCGAGCACGCGCCACGCCGGGCCGGGCCGCGCCAACTCGACCAGCCGGGCAAGGCTGGCCCCCTGGGCGTGGACGGCGCTGGTGACGTAGGCGGCGGCGTTGGCGCCGAACTGCTCCTGCACTTGTTGCTTGGTCATCGTTGTTCGCTCCTGTGCCGGAAGTATAGCGGGAGCGAGGCAAACGAAAAACCGCGCCGGGGTGGGCGCGGTTTTTCGTTGATTCCAGTACGTTACTTCGTAGCGTATAAGCTTACTACAAAGCTCAGCGCCGCGGCTTGGCCGACATCGGCGCGGGCGTGCGGTGGACGCCGCCGGGCATGGTCGGCCGCGGGTGGGGCCGGCCGCTCGGGCCGCCGCGCGTGGTCACCGGAACGGGGATCTCGTCCTCTTCCTCGACCAGCGTCATCTGCGGCGCGCGGATGGGGGCACGCTGCGGGGCGGGCAGCGCGGCCGTGGCCTGCCGCGCGGGGCGCAGCGCGCGGGCATCCTGCTTGGCGTTGTCAGCCAGGTCGAGGATGCGCTCGCCGGCCACCGAGAACGCGCCGATGAACAGGATGCGGGTCAGCAAGACCAGCGCGGCCACGAAGATGGGCACCAGCTTCAACAGCGTCTCGCGCCCCAACACCTCGTTGCCGAAGTCGTGGCTCAGCAGCGTCAGCGACACCGCCCACCACGTCATCACCGCGTTCATCGTCGCGCCCAGCAACCAGGCGCCCATCAAATACCATATCTCTTTCGGCTCGTCGGCCCCTCGCTCGGGGGTGAAGAGCCGCGCCAACCCGGCGAAGTCGATGGCGCAAAAGGCGATCGCCAGGATCGTGGCCCAGGTGATGCCAATAAACGCCTTCTCGCCCAGGATGCTGTTCAGCGCATATCGGGTTGTGTCGAAGTTGAACATCTCAAAAGCGATCAACGCAACAAGCAATATGAGGCCGACAACAACCTTGCGCGAGTGTCCCTTATTCTCCAAATCCACCATAGGTATGGCGGCGATCCGATCGAAAAAATTTTCTCGTTGCATCGCTCAAACTCCTCTTTTTTTCTCGCTCACAGTGCGGATTCCTCTTCTCCTTCGCTCCCCACCGAATGAAAGGAGAAGGAGCCGGCAAGCTCTCACTTACCGGCCCCTATTCAAGAGGGGTAGTGGTGGGAGGGAAGAGGATGTGTCTGTCCTGCCAATATATTAGCACATCTGTTCTAAGTGAGTCAATCCCGTTGGGATAAACTGGCGATAAGTGGGGGATAAAGTTGGGATAAACGCCTTCCACTTCCCCCAAGCCCTCTCAATTGGGTGCCGAAGGGCGTAGGCTATTCATAGGATTACCAACAAGCGGGGTACTGATGCGCTCAGGTATCATGGAGAAGTATGGCTCGAATCACGGCGACCACGGAGGCATTATGAGAAGAAAACGGATGATCATCACCCTGTTCCTCTTGATGTTCGGCGCTGCTTTGATCACCATGGTGCGAACGGATATGCTATACACGAATCATGCGGCGGCCGTCGACGACACGATTGAGGACCTCCTGGCGAACCGCGATCTGCTCCTGCCGCGGCAACAGGCCGATCTGTCAATGGCTTCGTCTGACAGTCCGGCGGTTGCGTCCGCGAGGGTGGTCGAATGGCAAACAGAATTCGCCCGACTGGAAAATACGCGCTCGATCCTGTTTATCCTGCTGGATGATGATCCAATCTATCGGCTACGGGCAAATATCCGCGTGGTCTATGAAGACGGCGAGGAGTCGATTGTATCGTGGGAAAGCTGGCGTTACGGTCTGGTGCTAGGCCCCTGGGTGTTCAGCATGGGGGACGGGCCGCCGGGGTTTATCACCTCGGTGGCCTCGGCCGACAATTCTCCGTAGCAGCTCTGCCCCCGAAACCGAGTTTTTTCCTAGCGAACTCCTGTTTGCCAAACTCGTTTTCTAAGATTTGAAGCTAACTTAAAGAAACCGAGTTTCCAAGAGGAAACTCGGTTTCTTTAATCTATGTAATCTGCGTAATCTGTGGTTTATCTCTAATTCACTTCATCCACAATGGCCGAGTAGTCGCCGGGCGTGACGCCGGGGCCGTAGCGGTAAACGTTGGGCCAAGGGATGTAGTTACTGACGAAAGCGCGCTCTTCCATGAGCTGGTCGCTGGCGTTATAGACGCGCCGGTTGACGATGACACGCGCGCCCTCGGCCGCCCAGTCGTACTGCGTGGCCGTCCCTTCGGCTATCGTCTCGTCGTATTCCCACACGTCCTCGGCCGGGGCGGGCACGATGTTCTCGAACACCGGCTCATCCTTCTCAACGCGGCGGCCCATGCTGGTGCTGTAGAACTTGAAGGTCAGCGACTCGAACTCTTCGTTATAGTAGTTCTCGATTAGCAGGTGGTGGGGGGTGTTGTTGATGAAACGGAAGTCGACGATGGGCGTGAAGACCGTCGCGTCCATGCCCGGCCCCTCGCCGTCGTTGTAGTAGCCCACCATGTAGCCATGCTCCCACCGCTCGACGATGGGGAAGCCGGCCCAGAACGCGGTCTGATAGAGCGTCGTGCTGACCTGGCAAACGCCGCCGCCGACGCCTTCGATCGTCCGGCCACCGATGATGATGAGGCCGACCTCGTAGCCGTCCGACTCGCTGATGGAGCCCAGGTAGCGATTGAACGAAAACTCCTCGCCGGGGGCCACGACGATGCCGTAGAAGTTGGCCGCCGAGCGGGCGATGTTGTGCTTGCGTTCGTCCGACGAGCCGTAGAACCACGTCGTCGTCTCGGTGATCAGCTCGGTAATGCCCAGTTCGGTGGCCGTCGCTCCCGAGTGGGCCAGCGGCACGATGTCCTTGACGATAAGCGGCACGGCGTGGTTGTCGGTGTTGATCTGGGCCACGAAGCGCTGCAGCGTCGCTTCCACGTCCAGCTCGCGGCCGTTGATGTGGGGCGACACGAGCACCAGCTCGCGGGTGTCGTCATTGAAGTAGTAGCGGGCGTTGACCGGCTGGCGGTAGATCTGCGCGGCGAACTGGTTGAGCCAATTGCGCGCCGCGTTCTCGTCCACCCGAATCTCGTGCTCCATGCGGCCGTTGGCGGCCGACACCTGCTCGACGCGAATCCAGCGGGCCAATTCGTCCTGGGGCAGCGTCACGCCCGTCAGGTCGAGGTCATGCAGCGGCTCCTGGAAGTAGAAGGTGATGGGCGAGGCCAGCGTGCGCTGCAGCCGGACGGCCGTCTCCGGGTCGTCGTAGGCGGTCGGGTAGAGGTCGTGGGCCAGCAACTCGACGCGGGCGTCGCGGAAGGTGCTGATCGGCTGCAGCAGCTGCTCGCGCAGGTAGTCGCGGTCGATGCGCCGGCCGATTTGGGCCGGGGTGTAGGCCGGGGCGCCGCTCTCGGTGGTGCCCCACTCGGCGCCGGCCGCCTCGCGCTCGATGCTGTCGGAGACCACGGCCAGCCCCCGGTTGAGCTGCCCTTCGTCGAAGACGACGATGGGGGCCACGGCGCGGCCATAGTACCAGCTCTGGAAGGTGTCGCGCAGGCGTTGCAGCGGCGGGCCGGTGCGGCCGATGTCGAAGGCGGCGTCCGCGGTGGCTTGGGCGTCGACGAGCACGCCCAGCTGCGCCGGAGCCAGCGCCCACTCCTGCCCGGAGCGCGGGTCGACGAGCGTCACGCGGCCGGTGGTGGAGTAGGACGCCGCGTCGCGCAGGGCGGTGGCGGCTTCGTCGACGGTCATGCCGCTCAGGTCAACGCCCTGAACCGTGACGCCGGTATAGATTCGGCCGCTGTGGTCGGCGCGATAGAGGGCCATGATCGCGGCGATGAGCAGCACGAACAGCGTCAGGCCGATGACGGGTGGGATGAGGAAGTAGCCGATGCTGCGGCCGAGGCCGCGGGTCGATTGCGAGCGGGTTGGTGTAAACTGCATAAAAATTAGACCTGCTTCGTTTTGTCGAAACCGCCAGGATTCTACCACGCGGGGGGCGGGAGGGTTAGAACACTTAGGGCGGGTTAAGAAGAGGGGATTGGGGGGCGAGAGACTGAGAGATTAGGAGACTGAGAGATTGAGAGAGTGTTCGCCGAAACAGACTGCCGACTGAATACTGCTGGTTACTGACCGACTGACCTACTGATCCACTGATCTACTGCCCAACCGCCCGCATCCCCCAAACAAGCTCATAATCCACCTGCCACGGCGAGCTGCGGATGTCGGTGAAGCCGGATTCGGCCAGCAGCGCCTCGAACGCCTCGCGGCCCGGGGCGCGGCCGAGGAAGAAGCTCGCGTCCGTCCCCTGCCGCCGGCTGACGAGCAACACCCCGCCCGGCCGCAGCACCCGCGCCATCTCGCGCAGCGCGGCGGGGGCGTCGGGCAGGAATTCCAGCGCCTCAAGGCAGGTGACCGCGTGGAAGGTGGCGTCGTCGAAGGGCAGATCGACGGCCGACTGCTGCACCAGCGCCGCCCGCTCGCCAAACGGCGCCAGCTTCGGCCGCGCCTGGGCTAGCATGCCGGCCGAGGCGTCGAGGCCGACGACGCGGCCGTTGAACTCCGGCTCCTGCAGCAGAAAGTAGGGCAGACGCCCCGTGCCGGTGGCCACGTCGAGCACCAGCGGCACGGGCCACGCCTTCAGCCGGCGGCGCAACGGCCAGGTGACGAAGGCGCTCTCGCTGTCGGGGTCGAACTGCTTGACGCCGTCATACCCTTTGGCCGCCAGATCATAGAGCCAGACGACGATCCGGCGGCCGAGGAAGACGCCTTCGGTGCGGATGAGCAGCCAGTGGAGCACCCAGGCGGCCGCGGCGACGGTCAGGAGGATGAGGAGGGCGGCGGCAAGGGTGGGCATGGGGGCAATTGGTCAGTACGTCAGCAGGTCAGTGACCAGTAGTCAGCAATCAGTTTTCAGTCACCGGCAGGCCGTCGTCTGTCGTCGGCAATCAGTCTCCCAGTACCCCACTCTCTCAATCTCTAATCCCCTCGCCGCGCGGCCGCCGCTTTGCGCTTGTTCTCGAAGCGGCGACGCATGTTGAGCAGGTACCGTTTCACCGGCTCGGCGCGGAGCACCAGCAGCACGCCGACGGCCGCGGCGAAGAGCAGAGGCTGGAGCGTGGTGTTCTTCACCAGCCAGATGTAGTGGATGACGGCCAGCACAGCGGCCACGTAGACCAGTTGATGCAACACCGCCCACCGCTTGCCCAGGCGACGTTGGGCACTCCTGGTGGACGTGACCGCCAACGGGATGAGCAGCAGAAAGGCCAGAAAGCCGACGACGGCATAGCGGCGCAGAACGATCTCCTCGATGACCAGCCGCATCATGAAGCCGTAGTCGAGCCAGACGAAGAAGAGCAGGTGGAGACAGACGTACAGGAAGGCGTAGAGGCCCAACGCCCGTCGCCAGTTGACCGCGTCCTTCCAGCCGAAGATATAGCCTGCCGGAGAGCAGGCCAGCGACAACGTCAGCAGGATGATCGCCGCCTTGCCCATGCGCAGAATCATGGCCCGGATCGGCTCGGGGCCGAGGAAGCCGAACCAGAAGTCGAACAGGAGCCAGGCCAGCGGGAAGAGGCCGATGGCGTGGTAGGCCAGCCGGTTCAGCCGCCGCCGCGACTCGCGCGAGCGGCGCGGTGGGGGGACGACCACGGTGTCGCCGGGGGGCGGGATGCTCTCGGTCATTCTGGTCGGTCTCGATGTCGTCTAGTAGTTAGCCCGCAAATCCATGCCGGCGTAGAGGGAGGCGACTTGCTCTCCATAGCCGTTGAACATCAGCGTCGGCCGCCGCGAGATGGTGCCGATGCGCCGCTCGGTGGCTTGCGACCAGCGCGGGTGGGACACCTCGGGGTTGACGTTGGCATAGAAGCCGTATTCGCTGGGCACGGCGTCCATCCACAGCGACACCGGCATCTCGTTGACCAGATCGATCTTGACGATCGACTTGATGCTCTTGAAGCCGTACTTCCACGGGACTACCAGGCGAATGGGCGCGCCGTTTTGGGGCAATAACTGCTCGCCGTACAGCCCCGTGGCGAGGAGCGTCAGGTCGTTCATCGCCTCGTCCAGCCGCAACCCCTCGACGTAAGGCCAATCGTAGAACGGGCTGTTCTGCCCCGGCATGTTCTGGGGGTCATAGACCGTCTCGAAGCGCACGTAATTGGCGTCCGACGTCGGCTCAACCTCATTGAGCAGCGCCGACAGCGGGAAGCCCAGCCAGGGGATGACCATCGACCATCCCTCGACGCAACGCAGCCGGTAGACGCGCTCCTCCTGGGTGAATCGGGTGCGCAGGTCTTCAATGTCGTAGACGCCGGGCTTGCCCACCAGCCCGCCGACGGCCACCTGCCACGGCGAAGTTGGGAAGCCGGCCGACATGGGGGCCACGCGCTCCTTGCTGATGGTGAATTCGTAGAAGTTGTTGTAGTTGGTGATATCCTCGTAACTGGTCAGCGGATCGCCGAGTTCGTCCGTCTCGCCGGGGATAACCACCGGGGTGGCGTCCGGCGTGGCCGAGCCGGCCAGCCGCCCCGCGCTGCCCGCGCCGCTCAAGTCGGTCCGGGGCGCGCAGCCGGCCAACGCCGCCGCCCCGGCCACGGCCGCTGCCCCGCCGATGAAGGCCCGCCGCGACAGGTAAAGATGCTGGGGGGTGATCTCGGAGGACGGTATCTCGGTTCCGGTTCGTTTTTTGATCAACATGGGAGTGTTCTCCTACGGCTGCACATCCGAAACCGAGAATTTACAGATCACTCGGTATCTAGAAGAGGCAGCCTATTTGCAGAAAAGTCATCGTAACGTCCGGGGCTTTTAGTATGCGTCTACTCTGGATTTTAGTCCAGTTATGGCGGCGTACCATAATAAGATGATAAGACTGGGGGAAGACCTCAGAGGTCTTGGAGACCTCTGAGGTCTGTGGAGGCGCTTACGGCGCGGCCACAAGCGCCACGTCGTCGAGGAACCAGTCGCTGTGGACGTTCAAGCTCATAACGACGATGAACTGGAGCAGCACCTCGCCACGGCCGGCGTACTCCGACAGGTCCACCGTCTCATGATCCCAGCCGTCCAACGAGGTCTGGGCGCACAAGTCGGCCACCCATACCGCTTCTGAATTGATAAAGATAGTGGCGGAATCCTTGCCGCAGACATCGTTGGAAGATATCCAGTGGTAGAAGCTCAGGGTGGACGCCGAGGCCGGAATGGTGACGCGTTGGCTGAGGACCGACACCTCGTCGGAATAGCCGCCCAACCAGGCCAGCCATTGGCCACCGTGGGCCGCCACCGGCGCATCGGTGACGATGAACTCCAGATTGCTCAGGCTGATTTGATCCCAGCCCGCCAGCGGCCCGGTCTCGAAGTTGCCGTTGATGATGGGGTTGGTCGGTGGCGGAGGCGGAGGCGGAGGCGGCGGGGGCGGAGGCGGCGGCGGGTTCGTGCCGGGGGACAGATCGAGAACGACCGGCAAGTAGACGGCGTCGGTGGCGACCACCGGCGGGATGGTGTAGGAGCCGATCCAGTCGACGTAGCGCGAGACGCGAGCGTAGACGCCATAGTAATTGGGATGGGCACAGCCCTCGCCCCAACTGACGACGCCGGCCAACTGCCACGTGCCGTTGTTGTTGTAGACCAGCGGGCCGCCGCTGTCCCCCTGGCAGGAGTCCTTGCCGGCCGCCAATTGTCCCGCGCACAGCATGTTGACAGTGATCGGATTCAGATTTTTATAGGCGGCGGCGCAGGCGGCATGAGTGGCGACGGGCATTGTCACCTCGTGCAGCGTGTTGGGATAGTCGGGGGTGCCGCCGGGCGGTTTGGGCTTGCGGTTGCCCCAGCCGGTGACCGTCACGTCCCGTCCGGCCAGGTCGCCCACGTTGCCCGGTACCAGTTCGAGGTGTTGGATGGGCAATGTATCGTCCGATGCCGTTCGCTCGGCGATGGGGGCCGACAGCTTGAGCAGGGCGATGTCGTTGTCGCCGTTGGCATCATTCCAGCCGGGATGGACGACGATCTGCGCCAGCGTCCGGCGCTGGAAGTTGGCTTCGGGGTTGCTCAGGTCGTGCACGCCGGCCACAACATCGAACTGACTGGTGTTCAGATCATCGACGCAGTGCGCGGCCGTCACCACCCAATCGGCGGTGATGATCGTGCCGCCGCAAAATTGGTTATTGTAGAGATTGGTACCCTTCCGCACCAAAGCAACCTGCCACGGCCACTCGCCGGGAGTGGCTTCCTGCCCGCCCACGATTCGCGGCGTCGGGGTCGTCTGGGCCAGAGCGGCCGTCGCCAACAACAGGGCGACCAACAAAGCAGCTGCAAGTGCGGCTGACCCTGGCAGCCGCAACCCTCGGTTCGGTTGAATCATTACTTACTCCTTCTGTACAGTTGTTAGTGGATAAAGAGGACGACTCGCTTCCCCATTTGTCGTCCGGGACAAATCGCTGTTCGTCCGTGGCCGGGCGAAGCAGCTTGGTGGTTGGCGACCACGCAAGCAGAACACCGGGGCATTATAAGGGGCGAAGGGAGGTCGTCAATAAGTTTTTTGACTGGTATGGGGAGTGAGAGCGGGAGTGTTCACGCTTTCTTCACGCCATATTTACGATGGGAATACGGTTTCCTGTCGGCCGCTGCCGTATCCTCCACCGGGAGCGCAAGCTCTATTTGGAAGAGGGAAGTTGGTTGAAAACGCAATACGCTGCGCATTTTTCGGGCTTTCTCCACCGGTCTGACCTGGAGGGAGTCCTCATCATCAACCAGGAAGGGAAGATCCTGTCTGCGAATCGGACGGCCGAGTCGCTGCTGGGATATGGGGCTGGTCAATTGACGAATCTATATTTCGGTGACATTTGGAACAACGGTCACGCACGTCCGGCGGCGCTGCCCGAGCGGGCCCGCGAGGCGGATTTCAGGCGACGCAACGGCGAGAGTGTGCCGGTGTCGGTGGCCGTCTCGCCGCTGGAGGGCGCGGCCGACGGCGAGCGCCTCGTCTCGTTCGTCAGCCGGGCGGAGCTGGACCGTCTAAACGAGTCGCTGCTCCATGCCCAACGGCTGGCCGGCATCGGCACCCTGACGGCCAGCGTGGCCCACGAGCTGACCAATCCGATCAGCATCATCACTGCCGCCTGCGCCAATCTGCTCGACGAACTGGGCGACGACACGATCAGCCGCGAAGAGCTGGTGCAATCGATCGAGCTGATCGAGCAGAGCGCCTTCCGCTGCGCGCGCATCGTCGACATGCTGCGCCACTACGCCTACAACGTCGGTGGCGAAGAAGGCGCGACGGCGACGGACAGCGCCATCGCCGTCACCAGCCCGGCGGCCATCGTCGAGGACGCGCTGACCATGGTGGAGCAGCAATTTCGCAAGCAGGCGCGCGTGCGCGTCGAGGTGGACATTCAGCCGGAGCTGACGACGATCTTCTGCGACCACCACCGTATCGCCCAGGTGCTGATCAATCTGCTGCTGAACGCGCGCGACGCGATGCAGCCGGCCGGTGGGGTGGTGCGGGTGCGCTTCTGGCAGCCCGATCTGGCGCAGGAGCGTGCGCTGGCCGCCCACGTCGCCCGTGCGATGGACGCCCCCGCCCACGGCCTGGAGTGGCTGTCGGGCGACCTGTTCGCCTTCTCGGTCACAGACAGCGGCAGCGGCATCTCGCCCGAGCACATGGGGTCGCTGTTCGAGCCGTTCTTCACCACCAAACCGGGCGGCCAGGGCACCGGCCTGGGTCTGTTCATCGCCGCCGGCATCGTCGCCCAACACCACGGTGTTCTCTTCGCCGAAAATAACCCCGACGGCGGCGCGACATTCACGGCCGTCCTGCCTCGCAAGCAGTAACCTCTAAAACCGAGTGTCTTCCTGGAAACTCGGTTTTTAGTTTGAAGCCTCTCGACCTCAGAAACCGGGTTTTCAGGAAAAAACCCGGTTTCGACATTTGAAAATCATGGTATCATAGACAATTATCTAACCTTTCCATAGGAGTTGTCTATGTCACTTGCCCACGTACCCATTCGCAGCGAAGTTGACCCACGATACACCTGGAATGACACCAGCGTCTTTGCCTCGACCGACGAATGGACGGCCGAGATGGACGCGCTGGCGGCCGGACTGGAAAGCATGCGCGGCTGGCAAGGGCGTCTGAGCGAAGGGCCCGGCGTGCTGGCCGACGCCATCGAAGCGCTCGACGGCTATAGCCAGCGGGTAGAGAAGGCGATCATCTACGCCTACATGGCCCAAGCGGTGGATACAACCGACCAGTCGGCCACACAGCGTGTCGGCCGCGCCTTCGGCCTGGCCGGGCAGGCGCAGGGCGCGACGGCCTTTTTGAATCCCGAGCTGCTGGCCCTTGGCCACGACACGCTCAAGGAGTGGACGGCGGCCGAGCCGCGCCTCGCCGTCTACGGCCACTACTTCGACGACCTGTTCCGGCGGCAGGCCCACGTGCGCTCGCAGGAGGTGGAGGAGGTGTTGGGGATGGCCGGCGACGCCTTCCAGGGCGCGACGTCGACCTTCTCCAAGCTGACCGACAGCGACTTCCAGTTCCAACCGGTGCGGCAGGGAGGCGAGGAGCTGGCCGTCACACAGGGCTCCATCGACGAGCTGCTCAATTCGCCCGACCGGAACGTGCGCCGCGAGGCGTGGGAGAATTACCACGACCAATATTTGGCGTACAAAAACACGCTGGCGAGCAACCTGGCCACGTCGATCAAGCAGAACGTGCTCGAGGCCCGCGTCCGGCGCTACGAGACGACGCTCGACATGGCGCTGTTCGCCGACAACATCCCGGCGGCCGTCTTTCACAACCTGATCGACACCTTCAAGCGCCACCGCTCAGTGTGGCACCGCTACTGGGACGTGCGGCGGCGGGCGCTGGGCGTCGACGCGGTGCATACCTTCGACGTGTGGGCGCCGCTGACGACCGCCAAGCCGCAGGTGCCCTATGAGCAGGCTGTGGATTGGATTGCCGAAGCACTGTCGCCGCTGGGCGACGACTACGTCCGCAAGCTGCGCCGGGGCTGCCTCGAAGACCGCTGGATCGACCTGTATCCCAACCAGGGCAAGACCTCTGGAGCGTTCTCGGCCGGCTGCCAGGGGATGCACCCGTTCATCGTGATGAGTTACACCAGCGACGCGCTCAGCATGGGCACACTGGCCCACGAGCTGGGTCACTCGATGCACTCGCTGCTGACGTGGGAGACGCAGCCCCACATCTACGCCGACTACTCCCTCTTCGCTGCCGAAGTAGCTTCGAACTTTAACCAGGCGATGCTGCGCGCCCATCTGCTGCAGCAGGACATCGACCCGCAACTCAAGATCGCCGTCATCGAAGAGGCGATGTCGAACTTCCATCGCTACTTCCTGGAGATGCCGACGCTGGCCCAATTCGAATTGGAGATGCACAAGCGTGTGGAGCGGGGGCAGGGGCTGACGGCCGACGACATGATCAACTACATGGCCGACCTGTTCGCCGAGAGCTACGGCGAGCACGCGGTGGTCGACCGGCCGCGCGACGGCATTCGCTGGGCGACGTTCGGCCATCTATACGCCGACTACTACGTCTACCAATACGCGACGGGCATCTCCGGGGCCAACGCGCTGGCGCGCCGGGTGCTGTCGGGCGCCGACGGCGCGGCCGAAGCCTACGTGGGATTTCTGAAGGCCGGCGGCTCGAAGTACCCGCTCGACGCACTGCGCCAGGCGGGAGTTGACCTGACGACGCCTGAACCGGTGGAAGCGGCGTTCGAGGTGCTGTCGGGGTTGATTGACCAGTTGGATGAGTTGTTAGCGTCCGGTGATTAGAGAATAGAACATCGTGATCGGGCATTTGGCGGTGGAGCATCGACAGGTGCTGGACGTGTTTGGGTGAAATCCCCCAACCATGGATTCGGCAGATTAAAACGGATTCAAAACCCGCCCAAATCGGTGGAATCCATGGTTGAAAGATAAAAAAACCAGGCCGGGCAGACGGAGCGCTCGACGCCGACGGCACGCCGGTCGCCAGCGGCCGGGAGTTGGGGCTGGTGACGACGCTCCGGCCGGGCGCCTAGCTCTCTTCTTTCTTCAGCCGCACCACCCCTTCGCGGGTGATCTGGAAGTGGTCGAAATCGCGGGCCACGAACGTGTTGGGGAAGATCGCCCGGGCTTCGTTACGGATGTCGCGCTCGGAGTAGCGGCGGCTCAGATGGGTCAGGATGAGATGCCGCACGCCGGCGTCGCGGGCCAGCGTCGCTGCCCGCGCGGCAGTCATATGGCCGAAGTTGGTCGCCATCTCTCCCTCTTCCTCGGTGTAGGTCGCTTCCATGACCAGCGCGTCGGCCCCGCGGACGACGTTGAGCAGGTTGTCCGTGCGCCCCACATCGCCGATGTGGACGTACTTCGTGCCGGGCAGCGCCGGGCCGAGCACGTCGTCGGGCTGGATGACGCGGCCGTCGGCCAAAGTCACCGCCTCGCCCCGCACCAGCCGCGTCCGTTCCGGCCCGAACGGCACGCCCAGCTCGTCGGCCCGCTCGGCCAGGAATGGGCGGTGGGGCTTCTCCTCGAACAGATAGCCCAGATTGTCCGGCCCGCGGTGAAACACCTCGAAAGCGGTCAGAGTGAACTTGTCGTCGGAGCAAATGACGTCGCCCGGCCGCACCGGGTGCAGGCTGATGTCGATCGGCGGCCGGTGCCCGGCGAACACCACCTTAAACAGCAGGTCGTGGACGCGGTTGAGCGTGGCCCGGCCGCCGTAGATGTCGATGTGGTCGAGGTTCTCCCAACGGGCCAGCGTCGAGGTCAGCCCGCCCAGGCCGAGGATGTGGTCCAGATGGCCGTGGGTCAGCAGCACGGTGTCGAGCCGCTTGAAGCCGAGGCCGCTGCGCAAGATCTGGCGCTGTGTGCCCTCGCCGCAGTCGAGCAGGAAACGGTAATGGCGGTGGAGAATGATGTGGCTCGAAAGCCCCCGCGTGGCCGTCGGCGCCGACGACGAGGTGCCCAGGAAAATCACTTCGAACATAAAGACCTATGGAAACGGAACCCGTCTTCGCTCGTAATTAGCGCTAATGCATTTTCAAAAATTAATATGGCAATCATCCCATTTGCAGCTGCATCTTGCGCGAAGAGGGCCGGTTGCCATATTGATTTTACAAGGTGCACAGGTGGCGCACTACGAACAATCTGCGAAATTCGTGGTTCCTTCTTAGCCGAACCCCGCGCCAAGCACGTCGATCTCCGCCGGACTTCCCAGCTCGCCGGTGATCGTGATCCGCGTGTCCAGCCACTGCTGGAGCAGTTCGGCATTGGTGACGGTATGTAAAGTCAGGTGGTCAGTGGTATAGCGGGCGCGTCCGTGGGCCAGCGCCAACGGCAGCAGCAACTGGTCGGCCAGATGCCGATCAACCATCGCGGTATTGTCCACGAAAGAGAGGGTTTCCGCAACCGCCGCCTCGGCCACCTTCTCCGACGGCAGCCCCGGCCGGCCGATGGCCCCGAAGCCGCCCTGGGGCACCCACAGGAAGATGCCCGCCCCCGGCCCGGCCCCCTTTTCGCGACGCGGTTCGACGCGCGACGGCCGCCCCGCCGCGCCCAGCAGGTTCGTCGCCCGCCCGGCCATGCGCTGGGGGATGTCGGCCGGCAGATTGGTGACGGCAGCCACGCCCTCGACACGTTCGACGGGGATGTGCTCGAACGCCGGCGCGACGAGGCGGCTGATCGGCTCGATCTCGGCCGACACCACGCCGCCGCCCACCGGATACCACCCCCAGGCGTCGAGCGTCGTCGTGAAGGTCGCGCCCATGCGGACGAACGCCGGCCGGGCCACGTGGGCCACATAGTGCCACGGCGGGCTCATCGGCACGTGGGTGCCGCCGCGCAGCGTCACCGTGGAGCGGCCCCCGGCGAACAGCAGCGGCCACAGCACCGCGCCGAGGATGAGTGTGAGCGCCCCGGCCGAGCCGCCCTGGGTCACGTCGCTGACGTCGAAGTGGTAGACGCCCGGTTGCGGCGGCATGGCTGGGCGAAACTCCAGCGTGCGCGAGTCGATGGCGTCGCCGGACAGCGCCGCGCCGCACAGCCGCGCCACGGCGCGCACGGCCGTCAGATGCTGCGGCCGCAGGCCCGGCTTGCTGCGGTTGGCCCGCATGTGGGTGATCCGGAATGGCCGCCCGGTCAGCGCCGACAGGCTGAGGCTGGTGCGCAACACCTGCCCGCCGCCTTCGCCCATGCGGCCGTCGATTTGGAGCATGGGGGGATTATGCACGAAAGTGGGCGGGATGGGGAATAGGATTGGAGGCTGGGAGACTGGGAGACTGGGAGACTGGGAGATTAGGGACTGGAGATCAAAAAACTGGGAGACTCATTCCAGTCTCCCAGTCTCATAATCTCTCAGTCTCTTTTTGACTAGGCGTTAACCGTAAAGGCCACGAATACCGACTGCACCAGAATCTGCACATCCAGCAGAATCGACCAGTTGCGG
>CAYNOL010000001.1:51900-87810 GCA_964398825.1 uncultured Ardenticatenaceae bacterium | reverse complement strand
GCTGCGTCACATCCACGTCGAAGCCGTAGGCATAGGGGATGCCCTCCAGCGAGCAGGCCGGCGCCGTCTGCTGATCGATCTCCGTGTTGATGATGGCCACAGGGGCCACGCCTCGGTAGAACAGCTCCAGCAGTACGTAGGGGGCGACGCTCGAACCCGTGCCGCGTGGGAAGATAGCGATCTTGCCCGCCAAACTCTGGCCATTGGCGGGATGTCCTTCTTCCTCGATGACCCCCGTTTCGCGGCTGACATAACCCAAGAAAGTCAACGGCGTGTCGGTTACCAGCGCCTCGCCGGTAATGGTGAAATCTCCCTGTGACGGCAAGCCTTGGCCGACGGCCGTGCCGCTCAGCAACGGCTCGCCGGTCGAGGCCGGGCTGGTCGCTGGCGGGGTGGCCTTGGCGCTCTTGGCGCTGGTGGCCACAGGTGTGGCCACAGGTGTGGCCACTGTTGCGGCCACTGTTGCGGCCGTTGCGTCATTGGTCATATCCCCCGCTGCCATGGAGATACAATCCGCCAATCGCATCACCGATGTGGGGATGCCGTTGAGCCCCGACTTGATGTAATGCTCCGCCTTCATCGAGTTGGTCAGGATGTGGCCGGCCCAGCTTTGGTCATAGGGCACTACTTCGGGGCAAGTGTTCTCCAGCAGCAGCGCGCCACTGCCGCGGATGATGTCGGCCAGCCCCGTCTTCTCGGCCACCGCCTTCGAAGCAGCCGAAGTGAATACCCACAGCGGCGGCGGGCTGCCGGGCGGGGTGGGATCGGCCGAAACCCGCCGCCCCTTCAGCAGCGTGGCGATGGCCTTCAGCTCGCCCACAGACGCCTGCGGGCAGCCGAGCACCACCAGCGAAACGGCCGCCTGCGGCCGCAACTCCTCGTAGCGCAGCGCCAACTCCGCTGGGCCGAATGTCAGCTCGTCCTGATACGCGCCGTCCGGAAACGCATCCCCGTCGATCAAATGCACCATGGGACTGCCGTAGTTGGCCGCGGCGGCGGTCAGCGCCTTGCGCTGCTCGTGGCTCAGCTCGGCCGGCAGACCGGCGATGGCCGGGATGGGTCCATACGGCATGCGCCAGCCCGGGCGGCGTTGCTTGCCGATCCAGTCGCCAAGGATGGAGAAGTCGGTGGGGTCGTCGAGCGTCGTCGTGACGCGCACAGCCAGATTCGGCCGCCGCGCCTCTTCGCCCAGCAGCCCATAATCGGGGGCGAAACCCGTCAGGGCGCATGCCAGCGCCGACAACCCCGACTCCCGATTGGTGCGCAATCCGCAATAAGAGTTGGCGAAGCAGATGGCGTTCGACTCGGCCCAGGCCGCGGGCATGTCGCCGTTGAGCAGCGGCTGCACCTCGTCCCACTCGTACGGGACGCACGATTGCAGCGTGCGCACGCCTAGCTTGGCGTAGGAAGCGACGATCTCCCGGTGATGGTCCAAAAAGTCGGGGACGGTGATGCGCATGGCCGGGAACTGGTTCTCGTCGCAGCCCGCGGCGTTGAGGGTGGTGGGGATGGCCACCCCCTCGCCGGGGTCTTCGGCCAGTCGCCCCAGAAAGAGGCGCAGCCCCAGCCCGCCGGTCAGCGGGGAGACGCCGGACAGGTGGGCGCTGCTGATCGGCGTCAGCCGCTCCGCGCCGGCCATGGCCGCCAGGTCAACCAGCAGGCGCATGCCCATTTGCCGCGCCCGGCCGTGCTCGCCGTCCAGCATGGCGCGCTGTTGGTCATTCAGTTCCGGATAGGATCGTGTGTTCATAGGGTTTAAAGGTTGGGCGACTGCTCGCTGCGAAGCACTTCGTCACATCGGCCGACCAAGCTAGGGGAGATATTCATCCAGATCGACGGCCGCGTACTCGCCGCGCACGAATTGGGGCAGGTCGCCCCCCCACGGGATGGTGCAGTCGAAACCCGCCTTGGCCGTCAGGCTCTTCTTGCCCGGCGCGTGCGTTCCCGACGGATCGAGCGAGCTGCCGGGCTGGTTCTCGAAGACGTAGAGGTCGCGGTCGGCCTGGAAACGGGTGGCCATCGCCCACTCCACCTGCGCGGGGTCGTAGATATCGACATCGGTGTCCACCACCCAAACGTGCTTGAGCGAGCCATGCCCCTTGAAGGCGGCTGCGATGGCGCGGCGGCCGTCGTCGGGCGCCTGCTTGTCGATCTGCACGACGGCATGGAGCCACGACGTGCCGCCGGGGGTGATGGTCGCGCCGGTGCAGCGCACGACCTGGTTGACGCTGGCGAAGATCGTCGGCTCCTTGGGCATGCCCATCAGTAGCTTGTGCTCCAGCCCGCCGGGCAGCAGCACGTGGTAGATGGGATCGCGCCGGTGGGTGATGAGGTCGATCTCGATGATGGGCTGCATGCGGGTCATGTCCATCGTCTCCGTCAGATCCATGAACGGCCCCTCGCGGTGGAGCTGCTTGGTGATGCGCCCTTCGAGGACGATCTCGGCGTCGGCCGGGACATAGAGATCGTTGCTGATGCACTTGACCAGCGGCGTCGGCGCCAGGGCGTTGGCCACGGCCAGCTCGTCGACGTCGGGCGGTGGGGACATCGACGCTGCCAAGTGCACAGCCAATGACACGCCGATGCAGATGGCGACGGGCAAATCCCCTTCCGTCTTCTGCAATGCGTTGAACGTGCCGCGGTTCTCGACGATACGCGCCGTGAAGCGACCATTGTCGATACGCAGCAGGCGGTGGTAGCACATATTGCGGCCGAGGTCGGGGTCATTGATGATCACGACGTTACTGGCGACGTAATGCCCCGCGTCTTCGGGAAGGTGGAGAAGAATGGGCAACTCGTGCAGGTCGACGGCCTCGCGCACCACTTCTTGGCATGGGGCTGCATCAACGATGGGCGGCGGCGCAGGATTCTCCAGCGAGCGAGCCAGATGGTGAAGCAGTTCCGGCACGGGCACGCCCAAATCCATGCTGAAGTAGCGCCGGTCGGAGCAAACGCCGGCGCACGCCCGCCAGCCGGGGTGTCCCTCGATACTCGTGAACAACACCGGCCGCCCTTCCAGCGCGTGGGCGACGTTGGCGATTTCGAATGTCGTCGACGCCGTCTTGTCGATGGTGACCAGGTCACCGCTGTCAGCTGCTTTTTGAATGAAACCGCGAAAACTCATAAGCTGTTGGCCTCTCTCCAACGGCCGATTATAGCCCAGAGGAGAAGGCAGGGCGATTGAAGCAGGCGCTTCATTGCGCTACCATATCTTTATAATATAGGTATGCTCTACACCTATGAACGGAACGAGGAGTTTGCTGATGGGCGAAAGGGCAAAAGTCGGGTGGGGGTTGATGTTGCTATTGCTGACCTCGCTGGCGTGCAATGCCTTCGCCGGCCGCTCCAATACCTTGCCGCCGCCGCCCAGCCCAACGCAGACGCCCGAAGGCCAGACGCCAACCAGCTTGCCCGGCCTGGCCCCCACGGTGACGCTGCCCGGCGAGATGCCGGTTGAAGAGGTGCGCGGAGTGTTGCGAATCCTGGTTGACCTGAATATCCGCTCCGGCCCCGGCGTGCGCTACGATCGTGTCGGCTTTCTGCTGCGGGACGAGCGAGTCACCGTCGTCGGCCGCGATCCGCAGAGCGGTTGGTGGCGCATCGACTGCCCGCCGTCGGCTGACAGTCCCGAGTGCTGGGTGTCGGGCGGCTCCCAGTTCACGTTGCTGGAAAGCATTACTGAGCCGTAAAAAGGGTGCTCCCCCTGTCCTGCGAAACAGGGGGAGCTGCAGAGAGGGGATGTAGCCTGCGAGCAAGCGTTGTTATCGCCCGGCCGGCCTCGGCCGGACGCCGGTAAATCTACTTTCGTCTGAGAAAGGCCGGCACGTCGAGATTGCCGGGCGCAAAGCGCTGGATTGGGTCGTCGGCCACCGGCTGCTCTTCGCGGACGGGCTTGTCGGCCCGTTCGGGGGCGCGGGCCTGGCGCGCGGCCGTCTCGAATAGCCCCGTTTCGTTGTGCTGCAGCATCTGGCGGCGCGGGTGCACCTGGTCGAAGCACGTAGCGATGAGGGTGATGCGGATCTCGTCCCCCATGGCCTCGTCGACAACCGCGCCGAAGATGACGTTGGCGTCGGGGTGGGTGGTCTCGCGGATGACTTCGGCCGCCTGATTCACTTCGTAGAGGCTCAGCGTCGAGCCGCCGGTGATGTTGAACAACACCCCTTGCGCGCCGTCGATCGTCACGTCCAGCAGACGTGAGCTGACGGCTTGCTCGGCAGCGATGCGGGCGCGGTCCTCGCCGGTGCCGCGGCCCACGGCCATCAGCGCCGCGCCGCCCTGAGTCATGATCGTCTTCACGTCCGCAAAGTCGAGGTTGATCAGGCCGGGCACGGTGATCAGTTCAGTGATGCCCTGGATGCCCTGGCGCAGCACGTCGTCGGCCAGGTGGAACGTTTCGTGCAGCGGCATGCGCCGGTCGGTGATGTCGAGCAGACGGTCGTTGGGGATGACGATCAGCGTGTCCACGTGCTGCTGGAGCTGCTCGATGCCCCGCTCGGCGGCGGCCGCCCGGCGGCTGCCTTCGAAGTGGAACGGCCGGGTGACGACGCCGATGGTCAGCGCGCCCAGTTCGCGGGCCACGCGAGCCACGACCGGCGCGGCGCCCGTGCCCGTCCCGCCGCCCATGCCGGCCGTCACGAACACCATGTCGGAGCCGTCGAGCACCTTCTGGATCTCGTCCAGCGACTCGTTGGCTGCCTTCTCGCCTTGCTCGGGGAATCCACCGGCCCCCAGCCCGCGGGTCAGCTTGTCACCGATCCGGACGCGTACCGGCGCGTCAGAGTAGGATAGAGCCTGGTTGTCGGTGTTGACGGCGATGAAGTCAACGCCCTTGACACCTTCGGTGATCATGCGGTTGACCGCATTGCTCCCTGCTCCTCCAACACCGATGACACGGATGCTGGCGGTGCTATCCGTAATCGTTGTTTGTTGCATCCTCTTTTCCCTTCCTTCAATAAGCGAGTAAACAGGACAATGGACAAGCAGTTTCCCGAAGAATTAAAACAGCGTAGCCTTATTCCCCGGGCGGCCGTCGTAGCCGCTGGCAAACTGCTCGAGCACCGACTTTTCCACCAACCACTTGTTGCCGAACTTGATGGCGGGGAGCTTGCCGTCCCGAATAAGCCGGCGTACCGACTCAGGGTGGATATTGAGCCGTCGGGCTACCTGATCAACGTCGGAGTAATTCTCCAGTAATGTCTGTTTGCTCATAATTGTCACCGCTGACGTCAAGCGGGCCTATTTCTCAATCGCCGCCTGGCAATACGATTGTCATGCGGGATATTACAACATATTGCAACAATACAACAGGGGGCATACCAAGTCAATAGGACTTAAGAGGTACAGGAATGTTTTTACATTGTTTTTACGCTGTCGTTAAGTAAAAACGCCGTAGGGAGAGAATGCTCGTCCACAAGCGAGAGTTAATCCAGCAGCAGGCCACAGATGGAGACGAGCGAGGTGTCGCTTCCGTCGGCCGGACATTGATCATAGGCGACTTCAAGGCCACGCTCAACGTCGAGGAAGCGCAACATCAGATAGAGCGGGGCGAAGCCACAGATGCGGTTACGGTCGTGGACGGCAGCGATTTGCTGAAAGAAGTCGGCCGCGTCCCCACGCATCACAGCCGACATCAACCGCTTGTCAGCCTCGCGCAAACGGGCGCGCTGTTCGAGGTGCATCTTGAACATGTCGCCGAATGCCGGGCCGACGTGGGCCAGGTCGACGGAGCCGACGGCCAGCACACGCCGGCCGCGCGTCTGCTCGCGCAGCGTGTCCAGAAAGCGGTTGAACGTCGGGTCGTTCGCCGGATGCGCGCCGTTCTCCAGGAAGTGGTGGAAGGAGCCGACGAGAATGGGGATGACGGGGCAGGGGGGCCGGCCGTGCTTGTTGAAAATGTGATGGACCCAGACGGCCGAGAGCTCGACGGAGTGCTCATTGCGGTGGTTCAGCTCTTCGGCGTAGGCGGCCTCGGGGCCGATCGCCTCGGCCAACCGCTCGATGAGCGCCTCGTCGGTGGGCAGTACCCCGAACGGAGTGGCGTATGGCTTGGGGGTCAGCGTGATGCTGCCGGGGCGGCCGTTGTGGTCGGTGCCGAAGATGAGCACAATGTCGGCCGCCAGCACCGACGGCGCGGCATAATTCCACAGCTTGGCGTATATGAAGCCACCGCGATGATAGTCGATATGGGGCGAGACGACACCCCGGCCGAGCCACTCCCCATCCGGCTCGGTATTGTAGTAGCGCTGCAGATAGGTGTTCAGCTCGTCCGGGTCGGCGGGGTAGCTGGGGCCGGCCAGCGCCGGCGGGCGGTAGGGCTGCGCCCGATAGCGCGCCAGGGCGTCGCGGCGGGCCGCCTCGTACCGCTCATTCTCCAGCAGATAGCTGTCGTCAAGCATCGTCAGGGCGTCGTCGATGACCTCGGCCGGCACCTCTTCTCCCCACTGCTCGGAAAACGCCTGCCGCACCTCTTCGGCCGTGCGCGTGCCGTCACACAGCAGCAGCATCTGGGCCAGCGCACCCGGCACGACGAGTTGTCGCTCGCTCAACTGCCACGGGTCGCGCAGTAGCCACATTTGCTCACCGTTGTGGTGGACAGGTTGGAAATCGAGCGGCCGTAATTTGGGTTTTGTCGTCCGGAGCATGGGCACGAATAAGGGTATTGAGTGGGATCAGGGACAAATGGGGTCGAAACCGAACGGGCCCAGGAGGACCTCGAAGAAGGCCGACAGCGGGCCGCAGTAGAGCAAGCGCCCCTGGTCGTAGGCGTCGAGCACCAGGAACGTGCCGGCGCAGACCAGCAACAAGGCCACCAGCAAGCCGCAGCCGACCAGCAGACCCCGGCCGCGGCGCGGCTCTTCGAAGTCGTAGGCGGGGGGCGGGGCGTAGGCCGGGGCGGGCTGGGCTGCCGGCAGGGGGCCGGCGTGGGCTTGGGCGGCGGGCGGCGGGGCGGCGACGGGCCGGGCGACGGCCGCCGGCGGCTCCGGGTGGAGCTCCGGTGTGTAGGCTTGGGTCGGCCGCTCGGCCGTGTCCATGGGCGGCTCCGGCTCGGCCGGCGTTTGGCCCATGGCGATGAAGCGCAACCGCACCGTGTCCCCCAGGTCGATGGCGTCGCCGTCCTGCAGCAGGGTCAAATGGGTGATGCGCTGGCCGTTGACGAACGTGCCGTTGGTGCTGCCTGTGTCTTCCACCGCGAAGCCGTCGGCGCGGCGCACGATGCGCACGTGGCGGCGTGAAACTTCGGGATCGGCCAGCACCAGGTCGTTGCCGCTGCTGCGGCCGATCGTCAACTGTTCGTCACCAAGCGGGATTTGGGTTGTGGGCACCGGCCCACGCTCCACGACGAGAAGCGCCTCAGATTCGTTCATGGTGTCGTAACTATATCCACGTCAGAGCCATCGGGCGAACAGCCGATCACCGGAGTTCGAGCCGCGACTGGCGGGCATCATGGACGATGGTATGCCAGATCGATTGCAACACGTCATCGCTGGACGCGCTCAGATAGATCGTCACCTTTCTGGGTGGCGGCAGGTCGGAATTGTCGCCCAATTCGTAAAATTGGCCGAAGCGCGTGTACTCCGGCCCCCACTGCGCCAGGAAGGTGACGGCCAGCGTCTCTATCGGGTGCGCGCCGAACAGCAACCAGCCGCGCCGGATCGTCTGCAAGCTCTGCGGGCTGAAAAATTGGTACAGGAACTTGGCCGGGCGCTCCTCAGCCATGACTACATGGTCCCCCAGCGGCACGCGCCAATAGTCGGCCGGGCGCAGCAGCAGGTTCGACTCGCGGCCGCTGACGCTGAACAGCCCCGTCGCCTGCACCGTCACCTTACGATTCGGCGGCAACGGTTCCAGCGCCTCGCTTTGAATGTTGAACGACGCATCGGGCACAAAGCGGTTGTAATTATCCCGCCGCGCCCGCCAAAGGGAGTAGTTGAACCAGACGATGAGCGCCAGCAGCGCCAGCAACACGGCCGCCGGCCACCCCCGCGCCCAACCATACAGCAGCACCACAATGGGCAGCCAGCGAACGATTACGATCAACGAAATCCCCACGAACGAGCGGCGGCTGAGCGCATAGAAGAGGGAATAGGCGCGGCTGAGGTAGTTATAGTAGGCTCGTTTGAATGCCGGCAGGGAGTCCATTGCCCTATTCTAAAAGAATGCCGCCCAAATGTCACCGGGGTGCCACGGGAAGTTTTTAGAAATTAAACACGGATGGGGCACGGATGATACGGATAAAACGGATGAATGTTGCTATGAAGGGATCGTGACGATGCAACAACCATTGTACAAAACCAATCCGTAAAATCCGTGAAATCCGTATCTGTCCGTAGTTAATGCTTCCCCATAACCCCGACCAGGTGGATGCGCCGATCGGCGGCAAGCCGGGCGTCGATGTGGGTCATCACCTCGAAAAGGGGGCGGTTGAAGGCCAGGTAGGTGGGGTCTTCTATGAGGTCGAGATGCGCGAGGGTTAGCCCCGATTGCGCCGCGAGTTCGTCGAGGCGCGCGGGCGTGTTGGCGCGGTAGTGGGTGGAGAAAGTGTCGGCTTCGGAGCGGGCGTAGATGCGGTCTACCAGCCGCCCCTGCACGCGCCCCAGGCGGCCCGCCAGCCGGTTGGCCCAGGCGAGAGGGTGGCGGGCGTTGGGGGTGATAAAGATGAAGACGCCGCCCGGCCGCAACAGCCGGGCCACGGCGCGGAACGTCTCTTCCGGGCGCGACAGGTGCTCCAGCAGCCAGCTGGCCGTCACGACATCGAACGCCGCCGCGGCGAACGGCGGCCGATCGCTCAGGGCTGCCGCCCGCAGCAACCCCGGCAGCCGGTGCTCGCGCAGCGACGGCCAGTCGGGGTCGATGCCGACGGTCAGCGCCGGATCATGGGGCAGTTGCTCCACCAGGCCGCCCCGGCCGCACCCGACGTCGAGCCAGCGGCCGCCGGGCCGCAAGCAGTCGCGTACGTGACCGGCGTATACCTCGGTCGCCGGCCGCCAGCCTGGCCTAATAGCGCGATACCGCTCCCGCCACTCGTTTTGTCGCTCCAGAGAAAGCATGGGCCGATTTTATCCCGAATCGTAAGAAACGGCTGAATGACGCACAGGCTGGTTTCAAACGGTGCCGGCGCGATGTACAATCCCCGCCCATATGAAGCAGCTATTATTTATATTTGCGCTCATTCCGGCGTTGGCCGCTTGCGGCCGTTTCCCTCTGGGGCAGGCGCGGCCCACGTCGCTGGTGATCGCCACGCCGACGGTGACGGCTCAGGCCGAGACACCTACCAAACCGCCGACGCCGGTCGCGCTGCCGACGCGGACGAGCGCCCCCGCGACGGCCGCCAGCGTGCCCACCGACCCGGCCGAGCCACCCCCCATGCCGAACACGGCCGCGCCTACGCCGCTGAGCGCGGAAGCGGCCCAAGCAGCAACGGCCCAGGAGATCGCCGACATCGTCCCGCCCCTGCGCGACGACGTACGGCTGGCCGTGGCCTATCGCGGCGCAAGCCCAACACTGCCCACGCCGCGCGCGCCGATCGCATACGAGGTCGGCATGCGGGAGAGCTTCTTCATCGGCAACGTCGACAGCAACACCGTCAGCGAGATCGAGGCGGAGCTGATGAGCATCGGCGACAACGCCTACTTCTGGTTCGACCTGGGCCGGGGATCGATCCAGCCCGACGCTCGCAAGCTGGCCGAGGAGACGGCCGCTTTCGATGACATCTACGACACCCTTTTCACCTACTTCGGCGTGTCGGAGCCGGAGGGCGGCCGCGTCCACATCATCCACGCCTCGCCCAAGGCGCTGTGCGACGATCCCAACAGCTGCGGTCTGGCGGGCTACTACTCGTCAAGCGACATGCTGCCCCGCACCATTGACCCCAAGTCGAACGAGCGCGCCATGTTCGTGATGAACACCCAGCAGTTCGGTGGCAACAACTACCTCGACGTGCTGGCCCACGAGCTGCGCCACATGCTCGGCAACGGCTTCGAGGCGGGCGAAGAGGATTGGTTTGTCGAGGGGGGCGCGCTGCTGGCCGAGGAGCTGGCCGGTTTCGACGCCGTGCCCCAGTGGCGCGGCAATCTGTTCCTGCAGAACCCCGATCAGCAGTTGAACAGCTGGACGGAAGGCAACTCCATTCCGTACTATGGGCAGGGGTATCTGGTCAATCGGTACCTGTATCAGCGCCTGGGGGCAGAGTTGTACCGGGAGTTCATGATGAGCAACCAGCCCGGTCTGCGGGCTGTCGATGATGTGGCGGCGGCCAATGATCTTGACCTGACCGGCGAGGGGTTGTGGCTCGATTGGTTGGTGGCCATGGCCCTCACCGGCCACCCGTCCGCGCCGGAGTCGTACACCTGGAGCGGGCCGGGGTTGGGTCCGGTCATGGCCGAGGCGGTGAACACGACGCCGGCCGACTTCGACACGACCGTCCGGCAGTACGCGGCCGACTACTACGCCCTGCCGTCGAGCGGCGAATACCGCATCACGTTCAACGGCACCCCAACCGTGCCGCTACTGCCGGGCGACGCGCCGTCGGGGGCGTTCGTCTGGTATGCCCAGCGAGCCAACGACAGCAACCCGCGCCTGACCCGGCCGCTCGACTTGCGCGACGTGGGCGCAGCAACGCTGCGCTACGACGTCTATGTCGATATCGAGCACGGTTATGACTTCGCCTACGTCGCTGTCTCGGCCGACGGCGGCCAGACGTGGCAGGCGCTTGAGGCCGGCAATATGCAAGGGCTCGACCCCGCCGATGATCCGTCGGACAGCGCCTTCGCCGCGCGCTTCTATACCGGCCGCGTCCAGCAGTGGATGAGCGAGGCCGTCGACCTGACGCCGTTCGCCGGGCAGGAGATCTTGTTGCGCTTCGAATACGTCACAGATCCCATACTGACCTATAGCGGCTTCGCGGTGGACAACATCACCGTGCCGGAGATCGACTTCCTCGACGACGCGGAGACGCTGGACAGCGGCTGGACGGCCGAGGGCTTTACCCGCGCCACAACTGAGCTGCCGCAAAGCTGGTGGCTGCAGCTGATCACCTTCGACAGCGACGGCGCGCCTTCTGTCGAGCGGGTGGCTGTGCCGCCGGACGGCCGCGTGGAGCTGCCGGTGGCGGGGCTGGCCGGGGAGCGTCGGCCGATGCTCATCGTCTCAGCCACAGCGCCGGAGACGCTGGCCGCCGGGAAATACACGTTGCATGTTGATTCGCACTAGGGTGGGTGAAGATTCTACGGGAGTGGATGGGAGTCGAACCCACCGCCGCCTACTCACGGTAGCCGGCCACTCGTTTTGAAGACGAGGACATCCACCAGGACACAACCACTCCCACAGTTAATTGTGGCGGTCTGCAAGGCGGTTGTCAATCACGGCCCAGTATCCTGAGCAGTGACCAAAAAACTTGACAGCCCAAACCCATTCCGATAGAATTGCTCTACCATTAACAAACCAAAGGCAAATCCCACTGGCCGGGATAGCTCAGTTGGTAGAGCACTTCACTGAAAATGAAGGTGTCCCCAGTTCGAGTCTGGGTCCTGGCATCGGTTCTGATTCGAACAGGTTGAGAGAATGCGGGCGTGGTTCAGTGGTAGAACGTCTCCTTGCCAAGGAGAAGGCCACGGGTTCGAATCCCGTCGCCCGCTCTGATGAAACGGCAGGCCGCAAGGCCTGCCGTCTTGTTATGGCGACGTGGCCAAGTGGTAAGGCAGAGGTCTGCAAAACCTCGATCACCGGTTCGAATCCGGTCGTCGCCTTTACCGAGTTGAATTTGGAACCTATCAAAAGCTCTTGCGTTCGCAAGAGCTTTCTTTTTTGATAGAATCGGAGTGTCATAACGTCAACTGTCCGCGCAACATTGAAAAGCCTCAATCGAATAGTGAGATTGTAAACCCCATGACGCTATCACCTATACCGAACGCCCCCTTCCAGACTGACATCACCCGCTGGGACGGGTTCAAGGAAAAGTACGACCGCTTGCTGGAGATGCCCCTCGATCTGGGCAATCTTCGCGATTGGCTGCAGGAGTGGTCACTTCTGAGCCGCTTCATCGACGAGGCGGGCACGATCACCTATATCGAGTCCACGCTGGACACAGCCGACGAAGAGAAGGAGAAAGCGTTCCTCAACTTCGTCGAGAACATCGAGCCTGAGGCCCGCCGCGCCGAGCAGGCGATGAAAGTACGCCTTCTGTCCGTAGCCACCACCGACGACGCGTTGGGCGACGACATGGTCACCACGCTGCGCCGCATGCGCAACCAGTACGAGCTGTTCCGCGAGGTCAATATCCCCCTCTTCACTGAGCTGGCCAAGCTCGGCAACGAATATGACAAGATCACCGGCGGCCTGAAGGCGGATTGGGACGGCGAGGAGAAGAACCTCAGCCAGCTCTCCGTGCTGCTGCAGCACGAGGACCGGGACGTCCGCGAGCGGGCGTGGCGGACGACGATGGAGTTGTGGCAGAGCAAGCGTGACGAACTGAACGCGCTTTACGCCAAGATGCTGGCCCTGCGCACGCAAATCGCCGCCAATGCCAGCATGGCCGATTTCCGCGACTACACCTACCGCGCCTACAATCGCTTCGACTACACTCCCCAGGATTCGATCCGCTTCCAGAATGCCATTGAGAAGGTGGTCGTGCCCGCGGCCGCGCGCCTCTATGAGCGCAAGCGGCAGCAGCTGGGCCTGTCGTCGTTGCGGCCGTGGGACGTAACCGTCGACGCCAGCGGCCAGCCGCCGCTGAAGCCATACCAGGTGCAGGACGAGCTGATTCAGGGCAGTCTGAACATGTTCGAACAAGTCGATCCCGGCCTGGCCCGCTTTTTGGCGACGATGGCTGAAGAGGGGCTGCTCGATCTGGACACGCGATCCGGCAAAGCGTTGGGCGGCTATTGCGCCTCCCTGCCGTGGCGGCAGCGGCCGTACATCTTCATGAACGGCGCGGGGCGGCACGACGACCTGCAGACGATGCTCCACGAGGCGGGCCACGCCTTCCACGCCTTCGAGAGCTTCGAATTGCCGCTGACCTGGCAGGCCGATGTGCCGATGGAGTTCTGCGAGGTGGCCTCGATGGGCATGGAGCTGCTGGCCGCGCCTTATCTGACGCGCGACGCCGGCGGCTTCTACTCGACGGCCGAGGCCGCCCGCGCCCGCATCGAGCACCTGGGCGGTATCATCACCTTCCTGCCCTACATGGCCGTGGTCGATGCCTTCCAGCACTGGGTCTACACCCACCCGGAAGAGGCGGCCGACCCTGCCAACTGCGACGCGAGGTGGGGCGACCTGTGGACGCGGTTCATGCGCGGCATCGACTGGTCCGGCTTCGAAGAGGAGCGGGTCAGCGGCTGGCACCGCAAGCTCCATATCTTCCAAGCGCCGTTCTACTACGTGGAGTACGGCATGGCCCAGGTCGGCGCGCTGCAGGTGTGGCGCAACGCGTTGCGCGACCAGGCCGAGGCTGTGGCGACCTACCGCAGCGCCCTGCGGCTGGGCGGCACCCGGCCGCTGCCGGAGTTGTTCGAGGCCGCCGGCGCGGAGTTCCAGTTCGACGAAGAGATGCTGAGCGAACTCGTCGGACTTGTGGAAGACACGTTGAATCAGCTCGAGCAAGCGGTCGGTTAACCCCATGGACCGCGATCAGAACACCATGGAACCCAGCGCAGCGATGCGCGAGTATCTGGCAGAGATTTACCGCCTGCAGGAAGATTCGCCCACCGTCAGTACCACCAGCCTGGCCGAGCGGCTCAACGTCTCCCCCCCGGCCGTGCCGCGCATGCTGCGGCGCTTGCAGAGCGTCGGCTACGTCAAGCACGTGCCCTACCAGGGCGTGGAACTGACCCAGCTGGGGCGTGAGGAAGCGCTGCGCGAGATTCGCCGCCATCGCATCCTCGAAGTGTTCCTGGTCGACATCATGGGCTTCGCCTGGGACGAGGTCCACGAGCACGCCGACGGGCTGGGCGCGGGGCTGAACGACAAGCTGACCGAGCGCATGGCGGAGATGACCGGCTACCCGGAGCGCTGCCCCCACGGCGAGCCGATCCCCAACCGGGACGGTCAGCTGCCCGAGGTCAACGACGTCGGCATCGTTAACCTGGGTGTGGGCCATAGCGGGGTGGTCAGCCGCGTGCGCACCCATGAGCCGGAGAAGCTGCAATACATCGCCAGCCTGGGGCTGATGCCGGGGACGCAGTTCGAGATCCTCGGCCGCGCGCCGTTCAATGGCCCGATGCGCCTGCGCGTCGGCCGTGAGGAAGTGGTCATCGGCTACGAGCTGATGAAATCGCTGTGGGTGACGTGAGTGCCCTGATTTATCGCAAGCAGAGCTAGAAAGACCGGCCAATTGGCCGGTCTTTTTGTCTATCGGGTGGGCGGGGGCGCGTCGGTCAGCAAGCGCCACCACGCCTGCCACTCCCGGGCCTGCAGCGCCGGGTCGGGGGTTGGCGTGGGCACGGGCGTGGGCACGGGTGTCGCCTCTTGCAGCATGGGCACGATGCGCCTCTCGCCGGGCAGGATCATGCCCCGCTCGTTGCGGGCGTAGGCGGCGGCGTAATCGTCGCTGCTGACGTATTCGAGCGTGACGATCAGCTCTACCTGGCGGGTGGCCTCGCGGTCGATCTGCGCCTGCAGCGCCTCTTCGCCGCTGCCGACGAGCCGCCCCGCCTGGGCGCGGTTGTTGTAGTCGATGGCGATGAGGATCGCCCCGGCGATGACCAGCACCAGCACGACCTGAGTCACGCTGAAGACGGGGCGCGAGCGGAATATCGGCGAGTCGAACCACTTTCTGGCCATTGCCAACATCTTAACGCCAAAGCGGCCGCCATGCAACCGGCATTGTTGCCGATCGTCGCCGGCCTAAGGTAGAATGCACCAATGCGACCCGACGGTTTGTCCTATCCGCCTGTGGATTTCCTGACCATCGGCCATGTCTGCCACGACGTCGCCCCCGACGGCTACGCCGTGGGCGGGGCCGCGGCCTACACGGCGGCCGTCGCCCGGGCGCTGGGCTGCCGCGCGGGCATCGTCACCAGCGCCGCGCCGTCGGCCGACTGGCGCGAAGAGCTGGACGGGCTGGCGATCCACCGCGTTGACGCCGAGGCCACGACGATCTTCGAGAACGTCGAGACGCCGAATGGCCGCGTGCAGACGATCCACGCCGTTGCCGGGCCGCTGGGCCAGGCCGACATCCCCGCGCCGTGGCGTCGCGCGCCCATGGTGTTCATCGGCCCGATCGCCAACGAAATCGACCCCCGCCTCATCACGATGTTCAGCAACAGCATCGTCGGCGTCGGCCCACAGGGGTGGATGCGCCGCTGGGACGAGGCGGGTCGCGTCTATCAAGTGGAGTGGGACGCCGCGGCCGAGGTTCTGCCGCTGGCGGCCGTGGCTTTCCTGAGCACCGAGGACATCACCGACCCGGCCGTCGTCGACAGCTACGCCGCGCTGGCCGGCATCCTGGTGGTCACCGAGGGGGCAAACGGCTGCACCGTCTACTGCCGCGGCGAGGTACGCCACTTTCCCGCGCCGGCCGTGACCGTGGCCGACGCCACCGGGGCGGGCGACATCTTCGCCGCGTCCTACCTGATCCGGCTGCACCAGACGGACGGCAACTACTGGGCCGCGGCCGAGTTCGCCAACCGCGTCGCCTCCCGTTCGGTGACGCGGCGCGGTCTGCCCGACAAGATGCGGGCCATTCGCCGAATGCTGGAAGAGGAGTTGCGTCATCATACCCGTTAGCGCGCGCCCGGCGAGGTCACGATGACTCGCATTTACGCCATAGCCAACCAGAAGGGGGGCGTCGGCAAGACCACGACGGTGGTCAATCTGAGCGCCTATCTGGCCAGCAGCGGCCGCCGCGTCCTGCTGGTCGACATGGACCCGCAGGCCAACGCCACTTCGTCGATCGGCTTCGACAAGAACCTCATTGCCCAATCCACCTACCACCTGTTGCTGGAGCAGGCGCCGGTGGCCCAGCTGCGCATTCGCCACGCGGAGTTCAACTTCGACATTCTGCCGGCCACTCCGTCGCTGGCCGCGGCTGAGGTTGAGTTGGTGCATGCCATCGGCCGCGAGTACCGTCTGCAAAAGGCGCTGGCCGAGGTCGAGGCGGAGTACGACTACATCCTCATCGACAGCCCGCCCAGCCTGGGTCTGCTGACGATCAACGCTTTGACGGCGGCGCGCGACGGGGTTCTCATCCCCGTGCAGACTGAATACCTGCCGCTCGAAGGGCTGACGCAGTTGACCGAGACGATTCAGCTGGTGAAAGAGTACCTCAATCCGTCGCTGCGCATTCGCGGGGTGATGATGACGATGTACGACAGCCGCACGAATCTGAGCCGCCAGGTGGTCGAAGAGGTGCGCCGCCACTTTCCGAACAAGGTATTCCGGACGATCATCCCGCGCAATATCCGCCTGGGCGAGGCCCCCAGCTTTGGGCAGCCAATCAACTTCTACGCGCCGCAATCCCCCGGCGCGATGGCCTACAAGCTGCTGACGGCCGAACTATTGAACGGCGATCGCCGGAACGGGAGTAGTGAACATGTCGAATAAACGTCAGGCGCTGGGGCGCGGACTGGATGCGCTGTTCTCGACGAGCAGCGAGCGGCCGGCGCGCGGCGCGGGCGTCCGCCAACTGAACGTCGATCAGATCATCCCCAACCCCCACCAGCCGCGCACGACGTTCGACCGCGAGAGGCTGGACGAGCTGGCCGAGTCGATCAAGCTCCACGGCCTCATCCAGCCGCTCATCGTCACCGAGACGGTGGAAGGGTACGTGCTCATCGCCGGCGAGCGCCGCTGGCGGGCGTCACAGTTGGCCGGGCTGGAGCAGGTGCCGGTCATCGTCAAGGAGACGACGCCGCAAGACATGCTCGAGCTGGCCCTCATCGAGAACGTCCAGCGCGCCGATCTGAACGCGCTGGAAGAAGCCCACGCCTACCGGCAACTGATCGACGAGTTCGGCCTGACACAGGAAGAGGTGGCCGAGCGCGTGGGCAAGGCCCGTTCGACGGTGGCCAATCTGCTGCGTATTCTGACGCTGCCCGACGAAGTGCAGGCGGCCGTCAACGATGGCCGGCTGAGCGGCGCCCACGCGCGGGCGCTGCTGCCGCTGCCCGCGCCGGAGATGCAACTGGCGGCGATGAATCAGGTGCTCAAGTTGGGGCTGAGCGTGCGCCAGACCGAGGCGCTCGTCACCAGCCTTCTGGCCGACAAGCGACCCGCCCCCCGTCCTCGCAAGCAGCTGCCCCCGGAGCTGGTCGAGATTCAGGAGCGCTTCGAGTCGGCGCTGGGCACGCGGGTCAACATCGAGAAGGGAGCCGAGGGCGGCCGCGTGGTCATCCACTTCTACTCCGACGAAGACCTGAGCGCCATCTACGATTCGATCGTCGGCGAATGACAACGACCCTGTAACCCCCGCTACACCCTGCCACGCCAAACGTGGTACAATGCCCCTATCCTCACTAGATAGGTGACCGATGATAGAGTGAGCCCCGTCCATTCGCTTCGCTGAAGGGTTAACCTGAGGCGGTACACTGATCCAACGGTGAAAATCCGTCCGATCCGTGCCCCATCCGTGTTTAATTCTTCTATTGCCACGAAGCACTCGCGCAAGGATCGCCCACCGGGCGATATCGGCAGCCGCTCGCCCCATGCGGGCGGCCCCAGGACGTGGACTCTATGCTTACCGTCGATCGGATTTCCAAATCCTATAATCTGACCCCTGTTCTCAAAGATATAACGTTTTCAATCGGCCCCGGCGAGCGGGCAGGCCTCATCGGGCCCAATGGCAGCGGCAAGTCGACGCTGATGCGCATTCTGGCCGGCCACGAGACGGCCGACAGCGGCCAGGTGATGCTGACGCCGCCGGGCTTGCGCGTCGGCTATCTGCCGCAGGGGTATGAGGCCGATGCGGCGCTGCCGCTGTCGGCCGTGTTGCAAGGCGCGGTTGGCGACCCGCGTGGGCTGGAAGAGACGTTGGTCACTCTGTCGGCCGCGCTGGCCGACGCGCCGGATGATCCTGAGTTACAGAACGAGTATGACCGCGTGCTGACGCGGCTGGCCAATCTGGAAGAGGGGCGTGCGGCCGTCATCCTGTCGAACCTCGGGCTGGATGCTGTCGACCCCGGCCTGCCCGTCGGCTATCTGAGCGGCGGCCAGAAGACGCGGCTGGCGCTGGCCCTGGTGCTGCTCAATGAGCCGGAGATCTTGCTGCTCGATGAGCCAACCAACCACCTCGACATCGACATGCTCGAATGGCTGGAAGCGTGGCTCGCCGACTACCCCGGCGCGGTGCTCATCGTCTCCCACGATCGGACGTTCCTCGACCGGACGGTGTCGGTCATCTACGACCTGGACCCGACCCGCCACACGCTGCGGGCGTATCCGGGCAATTACACCGACTACCTGGAGCAATATCTGAGCGAGCGGGAGCGCCAACTGTCGGCCTGGAAAGATCAGGAGTACGAGATAAGACGAATCCGGCAGGACATCGCCCGCACGCGGGAGCAAGCTCGTCACGTGGAAATCACCACCAAGCCCAATCAGCCGGGCGTCCGGCGGTTGGCCAAGAAAGTAGCTCGCAAAGCCGCCTCGCGCGAGAAGAAGCTGGATCGTTACATAGCCTCGGATGAGCGCGTCGACAAGCCGGATCGCTCGTGGCAGATGAAGCTCGACTTCCAGGAGTTGGGCGCGCGCCACATCGGCCGCGATGTGTTGGCGCTGCGTGACCTCTCGGTGGGGTATGGCGGGGCGGCGCTGCTGCGCGACCTCGACCTGACCATCCGCTCGGGGCAGCGCGTGGTGCTGACGGGGCCCAACGGCTCCGGCAAGAGCACGCTGCTGCGGACGATCGCCGGCGTTCTGCCGCCCGTCGCCGGGCAGGTTCGGCTGGGGGGCAGCGTTCGCATGGGGTACATGGCCCAGGAGCAGGAGTCGCTCGACCCACAGGCCACTGCGCTGGACACGATTCTCCACGCCGCGCCGATGACCGAGACAGAAGCCCGCTCCTTCCTGCACTACTTCCTGTTCGAGGGGGATGAGCCGCTGCGGCCGATCGCCAGCCTGAGCTACGGTGAGCGCAGCCGCCTGTCGCTGGCGTCGCTCGTAGCTGAGGGATGCACCTTCCTGCTGCTCGACGAGCCGATCAGCCACCTCGACATCCCGTCGCGCAGCCGCTTCGAAGAGGCGTTGGCCAACTTCCCCGGCACGATCCTGGCCGTCGTCCACGACCGCTACTTCATCAACCGCTTCGCGACGACGCTGTGGCGGGTGGCCGACGGCGGCATCGAGGAGAGCGTGCTCGAAGTAGCCTGAGTGGTCACGACTGCTCGGCCGCCAGCCGCTGCTCCAGCTCGCTGACCCGCGCCTGCGACCGCGCATACCGTCCCAGCAGATCGAGCGCGCCGTCTTCGACCGAGGTGCTTTTCTGATAATACCAGACGATCAGCGCGATGAGCGAGGCGATGATGAAACCGAAGACGAAGGTAGAGCGGTGGATGTGGTTCATACGGATTTCCATATTTTCTACTTGCCCTGCTCGAGCAGCCGGCGATTGATCGCCTCTCTGGCGGCGGGCAGGTGTTGCATGGCCCGCCAATCGCCGGAGATGTCGGCCGCGCGCGGAATGTCGAGCAGCAGCTGGAACGGATCGACGTGGGTGGGCTCGCCGGCCGCCCGCGTCTCCGGCCAATGGCGGCGCAGCGTCGGCTCAACGTTGGGGTAGTGCTCCCTCAACCACGACCACACCTCGGCGAACTCTGCCTCGGCCGCGCCGACGTCCAGCTTGCTCCGGTAGACGCCAATCACGATCCGCTCCAGCCGATCCCACTGCTCGACGAAGGCGGCGAAGTTGCGGTCATCCGACCATTGGCTGAGATATTTGGTGAATGGATTCAATCACTTACCCCTGCCGGTATTATAGCAGAAGGCGGGGCGGTCTACTGCGCCCCTACGATACCGGGACGCGACGCCGCCAAATCGCGACGCGGGCGGGAAATCCGGTATGATTGCGCGTGATGTCAACGGCTTTGATTTCGGATGGTGAGCGTGGCTAAACTCGCCTCATACGCCTGTTTCGGCCCCGGCCTGGCGGCTGGGCTCTTCGTCGCCCGGGTCATCGGTGAATGGATCGGCTTGCCCGGTTGGTGGGCGGCCGTCTTGCTTGCAATGGGGTTCGGCGCGGCGGGGGCGTGGCTGCTCTCTCGCCTGCCGGTGGGGCGGACGTGGCCGGGGCTGCTCCTGCTGGCCTACGTCATCTACCCCGAGCCGGCCCCGGCCTTCGCGCTTAACACCGGCCTAGTCGCCCTGTTCGCGCTGCTGCTCAGCTGGCAGCAGCCGACCGGACGCGGTAGAACGGCCGAGCAATCAGACTTCGACGCCCGCTCATCCCGGTTGCTGGCCGCGCTGCTGGCGATCAGCTTCTTCGCCCTCTACGCCTGGACGCTGGCCCCCGACGTGCTGGCGGCCGACAGCGGCGAGCTGCAGGTCGTGGCCGCCCAACTCGGCGTGGCCCACCCGCCCGGCTTCCCGCTGTATACGGTGCTGGCTCACCTGGCCACGCGCCTGCTGCCGTTCGTCTCCCCCGCCTGCGCCGTCAACCTCTTCTCGGCCGCCACCAGCGCGCTGACCGTGGCCGTCGTCTATTTGGCCGGCGCCGCCCTCACCCGGCGCCGTTTGCCCGGCCTCATCGCCGCGCTGCTGCTGGGCACGGCCACTACCTTCTGGTCGCAGGCAACCACGGCCAACGTTCGCAGCCTGACCGGCCTCTTCGCCGCCCTCATCCTCTACGCCCTCATCCTGTTCCGTGACGCCAAGATGCGCGGCGACGAGGGGGCGGCCGACCGCCGCCTGGTTTGGGCCGCGCTGGCCATGGGCTTCGGCCTGACCCACCACGTCTCGCTCCTCTTCCTGGTGGGCGTGGGCTTATTGTTCGTGGTCATCGTCGATCCGTCGTTCGCGCCACGGCCGCGCCGCTGGGGACGGCCGCTCGCCGCCGGTCTGCTGGGGCTGCTGCCGCTGCTCTACCTGCCTCTTCGCGCGGCGACCGACGTGCGCGGCGCGTCACCGGCGCTGGCCACGTGGCCCGGCTTCCTGGAGCACGCGCTGGCCACCGGCTTTCGCGGCGATCTGTTCTACTACCTCACACCGCCCGACTTGTGGCAGCGGCTGCGCATCATGGGAAACGTGCTGGCCTTCCAGTTCGAATGGATCGCCCTGGCGGCCGTCGTCATTGGGCTGCTCCTGCTGTTGTGGCGCGACCGGGCACTGGCTTGGCTGCTGGGCGGCACGCTGGCCGTTTTCACACTGGTGGCCGCCACCTATCGTGCTCCGCAGACGGTGGAATACATGATCCCAGGCTATGTCGCCGCCGTTCTGTTGGCGGCCTGTGCTGTTGGTGGAGTGGAGGGTGCGTGGGCTTTGCTCGGCCGCTGGCAGCCGGTGGCGTGGAGCCTTTTCGCGGCGCTCCTCGTCGTCGGTGGTCTGAACCAGCTCGCCAACAACCAGACGGCCGCCGGCGCCAACCACGAAGCGACGTCGGCCCGTGATTTCGCCGCCCCGCTGCTGGCCGAGGCACCGCCCGACGCCGTCATTCTCGCCCACTGGCATTGGGCCACGCCGCTGTGGTACCTGCAGGAAGTCGAAGGGATGCGACCCGATGTAAAAGTGCGCTTTGTTTTCCCTGAGGGGGAGTCCTACGACGCCACCTGGGAGCGGCGGACGCGCGACGCCTTCGCCGCCGGGCGTCCCGTCATCACCACATGGCTGCCGGCCACGCCTCTTGCCGGTTTGCCGCCCCCCGAACCGCTCGGCGAGGCGCTGCTCTTCCCCCAAACGCCGCGCGCCACGCTGCCCGACGGCTTCACGCCGGCCGTCCTGTCACTTAGTGACGCCATTGAGGTGATCGGCTACCAGCTTGAGGGAGACCCTAACCGGTTGGAGTTAGGAGAGGTGGCGTCGCTGACCATCGCCTGGCGCGCAGATAACGTCTCGCCCGGCGCAACACTCTTTGCCCACCTTGTCGGCGCTAACGGTGACCTCTATGGACAGGACGACCGTTCAGCTGTCAGGGGGGAAGGGGTAATGTTAACTCTGTTTCGCATAGTGAGTAGGGAGGGCGGAAACCTCGGCCCAGCGACTGTTTATATCGGCGCATCAGACAACACGACTGCCCCCCAGCGCCACCCACTAACCCAAGTCACCATCGTCCCGGCCGAAACCGCGCCGTTCACTCAAAACCCTGTTCACCGACGAGTGTTCGACCCGTCCGGCCCAACCCTGCTCGGCTACGACTGGGACCATACCCTGCCCGAACATCGTCGCCTCTACTTGCACTGGCGGAGCGATGCCGGTCATCACACTCAGGTTATCGACGACGCGGCGATCGACAGCCTGTCCCTGCCGCGCTACATCGGGCCGTGGGGCGTGCCGGTATCGCGCTGGCGCTTTCCGCGCGGGCAGAGCGGGGGGCATTACGTGCCGTTCAGCGAAGGGATCATCTGGACGGGGGAGACGCTCGATGGTCTGCGCCTCGCGCCGGGGGAGAGCGTGGTCGTCGACCAGGCGCTGCACAGCTCGCGGCCGCTCGACCGGGACTATGTCATCTCCGTCCGGCTCATCGGCCTGGAGCCGGATGAAGTCCATTGGGCGTGGTGGGATCTCGTCGATTCAATCCCGGCGATGGGGGCCATCCCGACGCTGAAGTGGATCGACGGCTCAACCATTATCTCTCCCCACCGCCTGACGGCCGCCGAAACCGCCACGCCGGGCCAGCCGCTGACCGGCGCGCTGACGATCTACGACGCTTTCACCAATCGGCCGTTGCCAATCCTCGATGAGCGATTGACAAATGAGAATCCGTGGGTGCCGCTTGGGCGGGGAGTGGTAGAGTAGGTGAGCGGGACACGCTAGAGAGAATGGGCCCGCAAGGATTCGAACCTTGAACCAATCGGTTATGAGCCGACCGCTCTGCCGTTGAGCTACAGGCCCTCGAATGAAGGACGGCCGGGTGGCCGTGGCGCGGATCGCCGGAAGTTAGAGCGGCAGACGGGATTCGAACCCGTGAAAACAGCTTGGAAGGCTGTTGTGTTACCACTACACCACTGCCGCATGCCTGTCGGGGCGGCCGGACTTGAACCGGCGGCCTCTCGGTCCCAAACCGAGCGCTCTGCCAAGCTGAGCTACGCCCCGGTTGCCGACGTAGTTAGCTAGTATACCTCTGCAGGGCCGGATCGTCAACGGGCTCGGCAGTCGCGCCAGGCCGAAAACAGCGCAAACGCACGGCCGCCGCCCCGTCCGCCACCACCCGCCCCCGCTCGTCCAGCACGTGCCCCGGCAGCCAGATAGGATGGCGCTCATTGGCGACGACGGGCCACCCCGCGCGCAGATGGGCCGGGATTTTGCGGTTGATCATGATCTCCTTGAGCTTCGACTCCCCGCCCAACCCCAGCGGCCGCATCCGCTCCCCCGGCTGTCGGGGGCGGACGTGCAGCCCTTCGGCGGCATCGGCGGCGACAAACACCGTCCACGGATCGCTCTCACGACGCACAACATCGATTTTAACGCGATCAATTGATGTGCTCTCAAGATACCATCCGTTTGCCAGCGGCAGGAGGCCGGGGACATCGAGCGGCATGGCGACGGCGCTCGTCACCTGCGGGAACTCAGAGGTCAGATCAGCGACGACCGTGCTGATGATCAACTGATCGTAGCTGACCAGCAGGGTCAATCCACCCGGCAGCGCGGCCTGCGCCCCCGTCTGCTCCACTTCGGCGATGAGGCGGGCGGCGTCCAGTGTGCGATAGCCGGTATCGCGCAACGTTGGCCGCAGCGAAGCGACGGCGCGGCGCAGCACGCGGCGACGCAGAGCCAGCGGCAGCGCCAGCCACGCCTCACGCCGCAGCGTGACGACGTCGGGGGCTTCCTCAGTGACCACATCGGCCCACGCCCTGTCGGTCAACTCGCTCAGCAACGCCTCGTCGCCGGTGACGACCTCGGCCAGCTCCCGCAGGCGTTGGTGAATCTGCGGGTTGTAGCTTTCCAGCAGAGGCAGCAGTTCATGGCGCACTCGGTTGCGGAGAAAAGCCGGATCGGTGTTGCTCTCGTCGGTATTGGGATGCAGTTCGTGGGCAGCGCAGTACGCCTCGATCTCGGCGCGGGAGACATGGAGCAACGGCCGCAGCAGCCAGAGAGCCGGATCGTTCGGCAGCGGCGCGGCCGTCTGCATGCCGCGCAACCCCCTCAGCCCGCTGCCGCGTACGATGTTCATCAGCACCGTCTCGGCCTGGTCGTCGGCGTTGTGGCCCACGGCCACGGCCGGCGCGCCCCCCTCGGCCGCCACTCGCGCCAGGAAGTCGTAGCGGGCCATTCGCCCCGCCTCTTCAATGGATAGGCCCCCGTCGCGCGCCAGTTGACCCACGTCGACCCGCTCGGCGTGGAAGGAATGGCCGGCGGCGACGGAGGCCACGAAGGCGCCGTCGGCCGCCGAGCCCGGCCGCAGCCCGTGGTCAAGGTGGGCGACGATGAGTTGTTCGACGGGCATCAGTTGGCTCAGCGCGTGGAGCAGAGCCATCGAGTCCGGCCCGCCGGACACGCCGGCGACCAGCGGCCCGGCCGCGAACGGGACGCCGGCCGTTTGCGAAGCCTGCTCCAGCGCGGCGGCCACTTTGTCGACGAGGTCGGTCATGACGAACCGAAGTGGCCTCGGGATAGGTCGTATAGATCGTCAGCAAATTGGGTGATCAGGGAACGGTGGGCCAGATTGGCGAGCCAGCGGGCCGGGATGCCCGACTCGCCATAGTACGCCCCGGCCAGTTGACCGTAGACGGCGGCCGTCGTGTCGGCGTCGTCGCCCAGATTGGCGGCCATGAGGCACCCTTCTTCAAAACTGTCGGAATGGTGGAAGGCCCACAGCGCTGCTTCCAGCGAGTCGACGACGTAGCCTGTGCCGCGAATGGCCGGTGGGTTCTTTGTCTTGAAGGAGCCGGCGGCGATTCCATCGATCGGCGCGACCAGCTCCCCGTCCGGCCAGGGTTGCCCGCCCGGTTTGTAATGGGGGGACAGCAGCTCGTCCTTCGTCGCGCCCAACAGCGCGCCCACGATGAGCCCGCCCAGGTAGCGGCAGGCGGCCACGCACGTCTCCGCGCCGTGGGTGGTGCGCGAGCTTTCGCCGCTCATGCGGATCGCCTCGGCCGGGTCAGCGGCATAGTAGAGCGGCGCAGGGGCCAAGCGCATGATGCTGCCGTTGCCGGCGCTGTAGGGGTCGGTGGAGCCGGCGTAGGGATCGCCGGTGCGCTCGAAGCCGCGCAGCGCGGCGCTGACCGTGCCGCCGATGTCGAAGCAGCGGCCGTTGCTGCTCAGATGCCCCCGGTCGCGCCATGCCACGTAGCGCCGCATCTGGTCGGCCGCGTCGAAGCCGCGACACTCGATCAGGCTCTCGGCCAGGCAGAGGGCCATGGACGTGTCATCAGTCCACTCGCCGAGGCGAAGGCCAAACGGCCCGCCGCCGACCATGTCGTCAATTGGTTTGAAGCTGCCGGGGGGGTTGAACTCCAGGGTTGTACCGACGGCGTCGCCGGTTGCCAGCCCCAAGAGGCTGCCTCGGTAGCGGTCCTGCTTCGTGATCATAGCTGTAGGGCGGGTGGGATTCGAACCCACACGGGTGTTACCCCGGCGGATTTTAAGTCCGCTGCGTCTGCCATTTCGCCACCACCCCGCGCGTCAAGCGCCCCTTATTGTACCCATTTCCCCTCTCTGCTTCAACCTGCCTTAGCCGCCCCCGGCCGATGCTGCTATACTCCGGCCCACCACGAAACGGGAGAAAAGCAATGCGTCAATATCTCGATCTGATGCGCCACGTCTTGGAGCAGGGGGCCCGGAAGGAAGACCGCACCGGCGTCGGCACGCTCAGCGTCTTCGGCCATCAGATGCGCTTCGACCTGGCCGACGGCTTCCCGCTGGTGACGACCAAGAAGGTCCACTTGCGCTCCATCATCCACGAGTTGCTGTGGTTCCTGCGGGGCGACACCAACGTTCGCTCACTGCAGGCCAACGGCGTCACGATTTGGGATGAGTGGGCCGATGAGAACGGCGAGTTGGGGCCGGTCTACGGCCGCCAATGGCGCTCGTGGGCCACGGCCGACGGCCGCGTCGTCGACCAGATGTCCGACGTGGTGGCCCGGATACGCGCCAACCCCGACTCACGCCGCCTCATCGTCAGTGCCTGGAACGTGGGGGAGATCGACCGAATGGCCTTGCCCCCGTGTCACTGCCTTTTCCAGTTCTACGTGGCCGGCGGCCGTCTGTCGTGCCAGCTCTACCAGCGCAGCGCCGACATCTTCCTGGGCGTGCCGTTCAACATCGCCTCATACGCGCTGTTGCTGCAGATGATCGCCCAGGTCACCGGCCTGGAGCCGGGCGAGATCATCCACACGCTGGGGGACGCCCACCTCTACCTGAACCACCTCGAGCAAGCCCGGCTGCAGCTCAGCCGCGAGCCGTACCCGCTGCCGGTGATGCGGCTGAACCCCGAAGTGAAGTCGCTGTTCGATTTCCGCTACGAGGATTTCGATCTGCTCGATTACCAGTCCCACCCCCGGATCTCCGCTCCGATCGCGGTATAGACCCATGGCACACTCACAAATCGCCTATGTAGTGGCAATCGACGACAATGGGCTCATCGGCCGGGAGAACGACCTGCCGTGGCACTTGCCCGACGATTTGCGCTGGTTTCGCGACCGGACGATGGGCAAGCCATGCATCATGGGACGCAAGACGTACGAATCGTTGCCAGACCGGTATCGGCCGCTGCCGGGGCGGCTCAACATCGTCGTCACGCGCAACACGGCCTACGAGGCGCCGGGAGCGGTGGTAGTCCACTCATTCGACGAGGCGCTGCGAGCGGCCGGCGACGCCGAGGAGATCATCGTTGCCGGTGGGGCCGATCTGTTCAACGCCTTCATGTCGCTGGTGGATCGTCTCTATCTGACACGTGTCCACGGTGCGGCCGAGGGAGACGTCTACTTCCCCGACTACGATCCTGCCCAGTGGCGCGAGATCTACCGGCAAGAGCACCCGGCCGACGAGCGCCACGACTACGCCTTCACCTGGCTCATCCTCGAACGCATTGTCCCTGCGGCGTAGGTCGGACGCGCCCTCAGCGAATGGTTAACGCCCGCCGATCATCGACTCGGTCACACTTGCCAGAGCGATCCAATGCCAGTAGACTTGTCCGTCAGTTGAGAAAAAATGTGGCAGGCGGAACCCCCATGGAACCCGAATTAATCACCATTGTCGAAGGCCCGACCCCTGATTTCATGCCCAACCCACAGGGCTGGGTACAGTCGATCTACGAAGGCCCGCTGATCACCGACGTCGCCCTTTGCCAGCTGCGAACGGGCAACGGCGACGATATCGTCGAGCGCTGCGAGCGCGCCTGGAGCGAAGGGCGGCTCGTGCGGCTGGATTATCCCGACGACCTGCGCCTGCGCCAGCAGGTGGACGTCATCGCCCTGCGCCTGACCGAGACGGACGAAGGCCAGCTGCTGCTCCTGTGGGTGACGATGCCCTGGGAGATGGTTGAGGAAGACGAAGAGAGCGAAGCGGGCGACGACTACGATCCCGATTCCGACGATATTCCATTCTAACGAACCATTTTGTGAGGATGCCGGATGGCCTACGAAACCATATTGTACGAAGTTGCTGATGGCGTGGGCACGATCACGCTCAACCGGCCGTCCAAGCTCAACGCTTTTAACGATCAGATGATCGGCGAGACGACGGACGCGTTCAAGAGCGCGGGCCGGGACGCGGCCGTGCGCTGCGTGGTCATCACCGGCGCGGGGCGCGGCTTTTCGTCCGGCCAGGATTTGGGAGATTTCAAGGAGCGCGGTGAGGACGTCTCGATCGGCGAGCATCTGCGCCACGGCTACCACCGCCTTATCCGCCAGATGGTGGCGCTGGAGAAGCCGATCATCGGCGCGATCAACGGCGTGGCCGCCGGGGCGGGGTGCGGCGTGGCGCTGGCGGCCGACATCCGCATCGCCGCCGACAGCGCGTCGTTCATCCTGGCCTTCAGCCGCATCGGTCTCATCCCCGACAGCGGCATCAACTGGTTCCTGCCGCGCATCATCGGCTACGCCCGCGCCTATGAGATGGCGATTACGGCCGATCGCGTGTCCGCGGCTACTGCGCTCGAACTGGGTATGGTCAACCGCGTCGCCCCGGCCGAGCAGCTGCCGGAGATCACCGCAGCCTGGGCGCGACGGCTGGCCGACGGCCCCACGCTGGCCTTCGGGCTGACCAAGAGGGGGATGATGCGCAGTTGGGATATGACGCTGGATGAGGCGCTGGAGTACGAAGCCCACCTGCAAGAGGTGGCCGGCCGCAGCCAGGACAACCGCGAAGGCATCGCCGCCTTCCTGGAGAAGCGGGACGCGCGTTTCACCGGCAGCTAGCGTCCGGCGCGGTAGATCGCGTCACCAACGACGACGAAAATCCCCAACGGCGAATCCGCCACCGCAAAGTCCGTCGCTTTGGTCAGCAGTTCGTTGCCCAGCGCGTCCATAATGCGGTACTGCGCCAGCACCGTTCCCCCACGACTGAGTTGCACCAGCCGGCCGCTGCCGGGATCGAGCACGTAGAGGGACGAGCTCAGCCCGCTGCCCACCAGCTTGGCCGCCGTCGGCGCGATGAATGGCGTGAGCATCCCACTTTGGGCCAGCGTCGCCTCGTCCCACAGCGCCCGGCCCGAGCGTGTGTCGTAATAGCGGATGCGGCCGTCGCGATAGAGCACTACCAAACTGGCGTCCTCGGCGTAGATGTCGAAGTCAACCGCCTGATCGAGATTGGCGTCCTGGCTGAAGAGGATCGCCTCGTCCCCCTCGATCTGGTTGTAGCCGCCGGAACCGTAATACTTCCAGATCTGGCGCGAGCCGGGGTCGAGCACATAGAGGCGGTCCAGGTAGGTGGACATGGCCACCGGATTGACCCATGCGCTGCTGTTGCCCACGACGAAGCTACCCATGTCCCCCAGGTTGGGATAGTAGTTGAACAAGCCGCCGCTGGTGTCGAGCATGGCCACGTTGTCGCGCGTCGCGCCGGCGCTGCCCGGCAGCCACAGGATATCGAAAATGGGGCCGATAATGTTGGCCCCCACCGCCTGCCCGCCGAAGCCGATCGTCGTGGGGTCGCCGTTCGTCAACGTGGAAAAGGTGTCGTCGGTGGCGTGGAACGTCACCCGGTTGGCGTTGCGATCGAGCACGGCGATACCCCCTTCCGTGCGGCGCAGCGTGATGCGGCTCAGCTCCGTCCCCGGCGCGAAGCGGTAGAACACCTCGGCCGTCAGCCGGTTGACACCATCGATGCGATCCATGGCCGTCAGCGCGTCGGTGCGCATTCGAGCCACTTCTAAATCCTCAGGACGCAGCTCGTCGACCTGGCCCGCCAACTCCAGGACGCGTAGATAGTGGGTTTGGGCTACTGTCGGGTCGCCGGCGCTCTCCGCCAACGCCAGCTCGTCGATCATCTGCTGCTTGATCGTCGCCACCTCGGCCAATGTGTCGCGCTGCAGATAGACGCCGGTGATGACCGCGCCGACGATGAGGGGGATCAGGAAGGCGATCGTGGCTGGAATGGCCCAATGGATCGAGCGCTCTTGCGGCTCGCGGATCAGCAACCCCAGCACCTCGGCCAGCCAGCGCGTGAAGCGGGACAGCCCGCGGGCCGATGTGGACGCCACGCGGCGGGCGCTGGTCTCGATGGCCGCCGTGCTGTCGTCGAGCGAATAGGTGGCAACCGGGGGGTGTTCGGTGCCGGCCGCGGCCGGATGATCCCGCTCACGAACCGGCCCGGCGACAGGCGGCGAGGCGGGGCGCTCCGCCGCGGCCGGGGACGCCGCCGCCCGCGCGGCGGCTTTTGGCCTAGCCGCCGGTTGCTTGCTGTGCTGGAAGGTAAGCGGCAGCGTCGAGGGCAGTTCGTCGGCGAACTCCACCAGCAGAATGCGCGCCGTGTCGCCCGTCAGCACGTCCATGAGCGACTCCAGCCCGCTCTCGATCTCCGTGTCGACGAGCACCGGCGCAAGGTTTTCGCCGGTCAGATAGGCCAGCCGAGGATCGCAAAACAACATCATATCGCCAGGCTGCAGCCGGTGGAAGGCGAAACGGATGTCGATGCCGGCGCTGCGGCCGAGCGGCGTCAGGTGTTGCGGCGGGCAGGCCGGCAGCCGCTCGACACCGAAGTTATGGCCCACATAGGCCAGCCCCTCGCCTACTTGCAACGTGTACAACTCGCCGTTGTGGAGCACCGCGCAGCTGAGCGCGCCCTCGTGGCTGGCGCGGTTCTCCACGTTATAGCGTAGAAGCTGCTCGTTGGTCTCGATGATCGCCCGGCGCAGGGCGGACGTGACGCTGCCCGCAGCCGCGAAGAAGCGCCGGCTCAGCCCTTCGGTCATCTCACCGGCCAGTGCGGCCGCCTGCTCCGGCGGGCCGGAGAGCGTCAGATGGGCGAAGAGGAAGTTATGCTCCCGCCCTCGGGCCGACTTCGGCGGAGCGGGCTGGGCCAACAGCCCCGGAACCGTCCCTTCTTCCTGGACGGTTCCGTTGATGATCGACAGCGGTGCGGTGATCGCGAGCAGGTCCACGCAGTTCTATCGGTACTAAATCAGCTTGGCCGGGTCTACGCCTCGTACGGCGTGTAATTCAGCCCGAACGCCTCGGCCACCGCCTGATAGGTGACCTTGCCCTGGTAGGTGTTCAGCCCCTTGGCCAGACCGGGATCGGCGGCCATGGAACGCTCCGCGCCGTTGCGCGCCAGGCGCACGACGTAGGGCAGCGTGGCGTTGCTGAGGGCCAGCGTGCTGGTGCGCGGAACGGCCCCCGGCATGTTGGCCACGCCGTAATGGACCACTTCGTCGATGATGTAGACGGGATCGGAGTGGGTGGTGGCGTGGATCGTCTCGACGCAGCCCCCCTGGTCAACGGCCACGTCGACGATGACGCTGCCCGGGTTCATCGTGGCGATCATGTCGCGCGTCACCAGTCGGGGAGCGCGCGCGCCCTTGATGAGCACCCCGCCGACGAGCAGATCGGCGTTGCGCGCCGCTTCGGCGATGTTGTAGGAGTTCGAAGCCATGGTGGTCAGGCGGCCGTGCAGAACGTGTTCCAGATAGCGCAGGCGATCCAGATTGGTGTCCATGATGGTGACGTTGGCGCCGATGCCCAGGGCGATGTGGGCCGCGTTGGTGCCGACCACGCCGCCGCCGAGGATGACCACATTGGCCCCCGGCACGCCCGGCACGCCGCCCAGCAGCATGCCGCGCCCCTTGTGCGAGCGCTCCAGGAAGTGGGCTCCGACCTGAATCGCCATGCGGCCGGCCACCTCGCTCATCGGGGTCAGCAGCGGCAGGCTGCCGTCGGGGGATTCGACCGTCTCATAGGCGATGCCGGTCACGCCTGATTCGATCATGGCGTGGGTCAGCGCTTCCTCGGCCGCCAGATGCAGGTAGGTGAACAGCACCAGATCGGAGCGCATGAATTGATACTCGGGAGCGATCGGCTCCTTGACCTTGATGACCATTTCCGCGCCCCAGGCGTCGGCCGCGGTGGGGACGATCCTGGCCCCGATACGTTCGTACTGGTCATCGGTGAAGCGGCTGCCCTCGCCCGCTTTCGTCTCCACCAACACCGTGTGGCCCTGTTCGACGAGTTGCTGCACGCCCGCCGGCGTCATCGCCACGCGGTACTCATTGTTCTTAATTTCCTTCGGCACACCGACTATCATGGGATACTCCTTAATGGGTTCTGTGGGAGTGCTTATTGTATCTGAATCCGTCGGCTAGCCTAACGAAACCTGGCAGGTGGGCACAGTGAGGTCTTGGATGACGAAAGAGCGTCGAGCGCCCGTCTGTCAGGTTGAATCGAAGCGGCATCACCCTCTCGAATTGCGCCATGCGGCCAGCAGCGTCGCCTCTTGATCGGCCGACAGCCCGCCGCGCCAGACGTACTCGTCCGCCCGCTCGTTGGCCCACGCCAGCGTGTCGCGCACCGTCTCGGCCACGGGGCGGAACGACAGGCCCGTCGCCAGCGCCTTGTCGATGTTGGCCGCGGCGAAGCCGCCCAGCTCCTCGGGAATCCACAGCGGCAACTCGGTGAACGGCGCGATGTCGTGGCGCAGCAGGAAGGCGTCGTCGACCCAGGTGAAACGGGCGTCGCTGCCGGCCACCTCGCGGCACATGTCGAGCAGCAGGCTCATCGGCATGGGGCTACGCGGGCCGGTGACGTTGTAGGGGCCGGTCAGCCGCTGCTCGGCCGCCGACAGGATCCACCGCGCCACATCGCGCGCGTCGATGAACTGCACGCCGCTGTCCGGCTGGCCGGGGGCCAGCACCTCGCCGCCACGGGCCACGCGGACGGGCCAATAGGTGAAGCGATCCGTCGGGTCATGGGGGCCGACGATGAGCCCGGCGCGGACGTTGAGCGCCCGGCCGCCGGTGGCTTCCGTGGCCGCCCGCTCGCACAGCGCTTTCAGCGCGCCGTAGCTTTCGCCGGTGATCTCTTCCGTCGTCTCGTCAGGGATCGTGCTCAGCGGCGCGTCCTCGCCCAGATCGTCGGGCGTCGGCTCGGCGTAGACGGAGATCGAGGAGATGAAGGTGTAGTGTTCAACGGCATCGGCCAGATAGGCGGCCGACGCGCGAACGACCCTGGGCACGTAACCGCTGGTGTCGATGACTGCGTCCCACCGGCGGTGGCCCAGCGCCGCCAGGCCGCCGTCGCGGTCGCCGTGGATCTGTTCCACGTCGGGATAGAGCCCCGGATTGGAGCGGCCGCGATTGAACAGCGTCAACTCGTGCCCTGCCTCAAGCCCCTCATCGACCAGCGCCCGGCCCAGAAAGCGCGTGCCGCCGATAATCAGCAATTTCATATGCTTACCTCCGTGCGCGTATATATTTTGCTCGTAGTGCAGCAATCCAGTGTCGCTCCCCCTCAATGCGCTAAAGTGCACAACAAGCAGAATCTCCACCATCGCCGAAAGAATAACCCACCCCGCCGTAAATTGTCTACTCATGGGGTCGGTGGCACAATAACGTCAGGACAAAGGGCTGAACGGCAGCCCCGCATTCACAGGAGATGAAATGGATATTCAGGTAATTCAAGGAGACGTCACCACGGCCGACGCCGATACGATCATCGTCAACCTCTTCGAGGGGGTCACCGCTCCCGGCGGCGCGACCGGCGCGGTTGATAAGGCGCTCGGCGGCGCCATCGCCGACCTCATCAGCGGTGGGGATTTCAAGGGCAAGGCGGGCGAAGTGGCCGTGCTCTACCCGCGCGGCGCGGTGGCCGCCCGGCGCGTGCTGGTTGTCGGCCTGGGCAAGTCCGACGGCTTCAATCTGGAGGGCGTGCGGCGGGCGGCCGCGGCCGGCATCAAGCGAGCCCGCGACCTCAACGCCAAGCGGGTGGCGACCATCGTCCACGGCGCGGGCATCGGCGGGCTGGACGTGACCGAGGCGGCCGAGGCGACCATCCTCGCCTCCCTGCTGGCCGCCTACCGCTTTGACGCGCAGAAGAAGAAAGAGCCGGTCAACCAGATCGAGACGCTGCTCATCGTCGAGCGGGACGCCGGGCGCATCGATGCCATGACGAGCGCGGCGCGCGTGGCCGAGGCGATCGCTGCCGGCGTCTACCTGGCGCGCGACCTGGTCAATATGCCGCCCAACGTCGCCACGCCGACGCGCCTGGCTGAGGCGGCGCAGGCCACGGCCGACGCCCATGGCCTGGACATCACCATCGGCGACCGGGCGTGGGCGGCCGAGCGAAACATGGGTGCGTTCCTGGCCGTGGCCCAGGGGGCCGGCGAGCCGCCCAAATTCATCGTGCTGGAGCACAACGGCGACCGCACCGACCTGCCGACGATCGTGCTGGTGGGCAAGGGCATTACCTTCGACACCGGCGGCATTTCGATCAAGCCGTCGGAGCGGATGGAAGCGATGAAGTCCGACATGGGGGGCGCGGCGGCCGTGCTGGGGGCCATGGAAGCCGTCGGCCGGCTGGATCTGCCGCTGCGGGTCATCGGCATCACCCCCTGCACCGAGAACATGCCCGACGCCGCAGCCTACCGCCCGGCCGACGTCATCACCGCCGGCAACGGCAAGACGATCGAGATCATCAGCACCGACGCCGAGGGGCGGCTGGTGCTGGCCGACGCGCTGGTTCATGCCGCGACATACAACCCGACGGCCGTCGTCGATCTGGCGACGCTGACCGGGGCGTGCGTCGTCGCGCTGGGCGGCGGTGTGGCGGCGGGGTTGTTCAGCAACGACGACGGCCTGCGCGACAAGCTGATGGCCGCGGCCGACTCGACGTTCGAACGTCTCTGGCCGCTGCCCCTCTTCGACGATTACCGCCGGACGATCAACTCCGAGGTGGCCGACATGAAGAACAGCGGCGGCCGGTTCGGCGGCGTGGGCACGTCGGCCGTCTTCCTGCGCGAATTCACCGACTATCCGTGGGCGCATCTGGACATCGCCGGTATGGCGCTGTCGGAGAAGGCGGGGGACTATGCTCCCGTCGGCGGCACCGGCTTCGGCGTGCGGCTGCTCATCGCCTATCTGCGCGGCGTCGCCAACGGGAACTGAGCCGATCGTAGGCGGGGATATCTATAGGCGAGCCAGACAGCCGTGCTATAATCCGCGCCCAGGATCACACGCGCCCTGTCGTCTGATCGCCTACCGTCTGTCGTTGTCGTCAGGAATGAGAAGAGGGAAAAATGGCCGTTCCAACACAGCCCCTAACGCTGGGTATCGAAGAAGAGTACCAGATCATCGACCCTGAATCGCGGGACCTGCGCACCTACATCAGCGAACTGCTGACGCAGGATCAGGTCCGGCCCAAAAAGCTCGATCTAAAGCCCGAGCTGATGCAGTCGCAGGTGGAAGTGGGCAGTCGCATCTGCGCCAATATCGCCGAGGCGCGCTCTGAGGTGCTCCGGTTGCGGCGCGACGTGCTGGAATTGGCAGATGAGAACAACGTGATGATCGCCGCCGCCTCGACCCACCCGTTCGCCCGCTGGGAAGACCAGATCATCACCGAGGGAACGCGCTACAAGGAGCTGCTCGACGACATGCAGGGGGTGGCCCGCCAACTGTTGATCTTCGGCATGCACGTTCACGTCGGCTTCCACGACGACCCGCAGTCGCGCGAGATGATGATCGCCGTCATGAATCAGGCGCGCTACTTCATACCCCATTTATTGGCGCTGTCCACAAGCTCTCCGTTCTGGCGCGGCCAAAACACGGGGCTGAAGTCTTATCGCAGTGTGGTGTTCGAGTCGCTGCCGCGCACCGGCATCCCCCACTCGTTTATCTCGTGGGCCGACTACAAACGATACGAGGCCATGCTGGAGCGGGTGGGCGCGTTCGGCAAGGTAGACAAGCGGGCCAAGATTTGGTGGGATTTACGGCCGCATCCAATCTACAACACCCTCGAATTCCGCATCAGCGACATCTGCACCAGCATCGATGATTGCATCTGCATCGCCGCGCTGTTCCAGGCCATCTGCGCCAAGCTGCTGAAGCTGCGCAAGCAGAACATGTCCTGGCGGCAGTATCGCCACGTCCACATCACCGAGAACAAGTGGCGGGCCGTGCGCTACGGCATCGAGGGGGAGTTGATCGACTTCGGCATCGAGAGCTCCGTGCCGCTCCCCGAGCTCATGGCCGAATTGCTGGAGCTGCTGGACGACGTCGTCGATGAGCTCGGCAGCCGGGACGAAGTGCATCACGCGATGAACATCCTGCGCGACGGCACCAGCGCCGACAAGCAGCTGCGCGTCTACCAGGAGCACGGCGGCGACGACAACCGGGAAGAAGCGTTGCGGGCCGTCGTCGACTTCCTCGTGGCCGAGACGAAGCGGGGCGTCATCGATTAGAAACGA
>CAYNOL010000001.1:0-51800 GCA_964398825.1 uncultured Ardenticatenaceae bacterium | reverse complement strand
CGCCGGCGCGTCACCGCGGCGTGGATGCCCGGCAGCGGATCGATCCGCTCCACCGGCGCGTCGGAGCCGAACACCACCAGCGCCCCGCTGTCCCGCATCGTGCGCCAGGCGTAGCTATAGCGCGCCCGCTCTCCCCAATACCGATCCGCCATTTCCATGTCCGACGTGGCGTGAATGGGCTGCATCGAGGCAATGATGTTGAGCGCCGCCAGCCGGTGGAGGTCGTCAGGGTGCAGGATCTGCACGTGCTCGATGCGGTGGCGCAGCCCGGCGCGGCCGTGCTCCCGTTCTTCGCGCCGCAAGAACTCGTACACGTCCAGCACGTCGTGGTTGGCCTTGTCGCCGATGGCGTGGACGGTCACGCTGAGCCCGCCCGCGCTGGCCTGGCGAGCCTTCTCCAGCATCTCTTCCTTGTCAGTCACGACGATGCCCACATTGCCCGGCTCCCCTTCATAGGGGGCGATCATGGCCGCCGTCTTCGAGCCGAGCGCCCCGTCGGCGAAGATCTTCACCCCGCCGATGCGCAGCCACTCGTCGCCGAAGCCGGAGCGCAATCCAGCCCCCAGCGCGTGCTCCAGCCGGTACACCGGCACGTTCTTGATGACGCGCAGCCCCAGCTCCCCCGCCTCGCGCAGCATCTGCAGAGCGATGAAGCAGTCGCGGCCGTCGAAGTCGTGGACGCCGGTCAGCCCAACGGACCAGCAGTACGCCTGCGCCCGGCGCATGGCCGCGGCGATCTCATTCGGTGTCGGCCGGGGAATGTGGCTGGAGACGAGATCTATGGCGTCCTCGAAGAAGATGCCTGTTGGCCGGCCGGCGGCGTCGCGCTGGATCTGTCCGCCGGGCGGGTCGGCCGTGTGCTCGTCGACGCGGGCCATTTTCATCGCCAGGCTGTTGACCCACGCGGCGTGGCCGCTCTTGTGCGACAGGTAGACGGGCCGGTTGGGGGCGATTTGGTCTAGATCGGCTGCCGTCGGAAAGGCGTGGCCCGGCCACATGTCCTGCGACCAGCCCCGGCCGCGCAGCCAGCCCGTGCCCTCGCTCTGCGCGGCGAAGGCGGCCACGCGCTCCAGCGCCGCGTCGCGCGTCGGCGTGCCGTCCACGTCGATGTTCTGCAGCGACAGGGCGAAGTGCTGGAAATGGACGTGGGCGTCGACCAGACCGGGCGTGACGAAGCGGCCGTCCAGATCGACCCACTCGGCGCTTGTTCCGACGCTGGCCTTGATCGCGGCGTCGTCGCCGACGGCCACGATGCGGCCGTCCCGAATGGCGACGGCCGAGGCGTGGGGTTGGGCCGGGTTCACGGTGTGGATGCGGCCGTTGAACAGAACCAAAGTCGCGTGCATCTGATTGCCCCCTGTGAGTTGTGGAAAGTGGATAGAATTCAGTCAGCCAGGATCAGCGCGAGCTCTTCGCGCAATAGCTCCTCAAGGTACGGCGTGACGTCCCAATACGCCTTGAGCGCCTTGTACTCGGCCACTAGCGCGGCCGGCAGCGGCGCGTCGACGGCCGCGGCGCGGATCATCAGATTCCTCGGCGTGTGCTCGATGGGCACGAATTCGATCACGTCCGTCCGGTAGCCCAGCAATCGCAGGATCTGGGCCCGGAAAGCGTCGGTGAGGATATCCCCCAGGCGCTCCAGCATGATGCCGTGGCGCGTGACGGGGCGGAACGGTTGCGGCGTCTCGCGGGCGGCCATTTGCGCCTGCAGGTGGTGGTGGCAGCACGGCGCGCTGAAGATGAAGCGACTGCCCCACTTCACCGCCCGGGCCAACGCCTCGTCGGTGGCCGTGTCGCAGGCGTGGAGCGCCAGCACGACATCGGGCGGCGCGGCCGCTTCGTAGTCGATGATGCGCCCCGTCTCGAACGCCATGCCGCTCCAACCCAGCCGAGCGGCCGTCTCACCGTGCCGCTCCATCAGGTGTGCTTTCGTGTCGACGCCGGTCATCACCGTCGGGATGTCGCGGACGTTGTTGAGGTAGTGGTAGGTGGCGAAGGTCAGCGCCGCGCTGCCACTGCCGAGATCGACGACGCGCAGCGGCCGGCCGTCCGGCTGCTCCAGCTCCCCTGTCTCCTCGATGAGGCGCAGGAATTCGTTGATCTGGCGAAATTTGCGCTGCTGCCCGGCGCGGACGCGGCCGTCGGCCGTGGCCACGCCGATCTCACGCAGGAAAGGAGCGGGCTCTTCCTCGCTCAGGATGCCCGGCTTGGCCCGATCATGGGCCATGTCGAGCGGGATGGCGCGCTGGTGGCGCTCCCGGTGGAGTATCGGCCGCCCCTTTTTGGAGTACTGGATGCGAACCGTCTCGGCGGCGGTGGCGGCCGAGGCGCTCTTGAACGGCAAAGCCATGATCTCGGCCAGTTGGCTCGCCTGCTCCGGTCGCGGGTAATTGCTGGTGAACGTCTGTGTGCCGTCGAAGCAGACGAACTGCAGGTGGCGTTCGTCCCGCAGCAGCACCGGCCGGATCGTCACCCGTTGCCACGGGTTCGCCGCCCCCGCCCGCGCGCCCTGAAACACGGCCTCGACGAACTGCTCATCGTCCAGTATCGCGTCGCGTAGAATGATTTCGGGTGATTCAGACATGGGGAAGAAGAATTAAACACGGAAGGGACACGGATATTACGGATGACAGGGATTGATATTCATTCCACTGCCCATCTATAAAAATCCGTAAAATCCGTCTTATCCGTGTCCCTTCCGTGTTTAATAGATTTATTCCGCCCACTCGAGTTCCTGGTCGCCGATAAAGACCGTATCGCCCACTTTGACACCCGCTTCGGTCAGCGCGGCGGTGATGCCCAGCTTCTCCAACTCATTCTGGAAGCGCATTAGTGAGTCGTCAAACTCGAAGTAGGTCATCGAGGCAATGCGCTCGATCTCCTTGCCGCGTACGCGCCACCGGTTGCCGCCTTCGCGCTTGATGGTGAACGGCGTCTCCTCAACGGGCGGGCGGATGACCACCGGCTCGTCGGCCACCGGCAGCGGCTTGGCCGGCGCGGCGTCGAGCATGCGCTTGACCTCGTACAGCATCGGCTGTACGCCCTCGCCGGTGACGGCCGAGATGCTCATGAACGGGTAGCCGGCTTTGGTGATCGCCGCGCGGATCTCCGTCTCGCGCTCGCGCACGTCGGGCAGATCGATCTTGTTCAGCACCACGAGTTGGTGCTTGGCGGCCAGCTCGGCGTTGTAGATCTCCAATTCGTTGTTGATCATCCGCCAATCGGCCAGCGGGTTATCGGCCATGCCGTCGAGCAGGTGGATGAGGACGCGCGTGAGCTCGATGTGGCGCAGGAAGTCATGGCCAAGGCCGACGCCCTCGGCCGCGCCCTCAATGAGGCCGGGGATGTCGGCCAGCACGATCGTTTCGTAGTCGCCGACGGACACGACGCCCAGGTTGGGTTGCAGCGTCGTGAACGGGTAGTCGGCGATCTTCGGCCGCGCGGCGCTGACCACCGACAGCAGCGTCGATTTCCCGGCGTTGGGCACGCCCACCACGCCGACGTCGGCGATGAGCTTCAGCTCCAGCGACAGCCACAGCTCCTCGCCCGGCTCGCCGCGCTCGGCGACGCGCGGCGCCTGCTGGCGGCTGTTGGCGAAGTGCTGGTTGCCCCGGCCGCCCCGGCCGCCGGCCAGCACGACTACTTCCAGCCCCGGCTCGGTCAGGTCGGCCAGCAGATCACCCGTCTCGGCGTTGCGGATGACCGTCCCCGGCGGCACTTCGAGGCGCAGATCAGCGCCGGCCGCGCCGGTCATCTTCTGCACGTTGCCGTGGGTGCCGTTGCCGGCGCGGTAATGTTTGTTGCGCTGGAACGACGACAGGCTGTTGAGGTGGCTGGAGGCGACGAAGATGACGTTGCCGCCGCGGCCGCCGTCGCCGCCATCAGGGCCGCCCTGGCGCACAAACTTCTCGCGCCGGAAGCTGATCATGCCGTCACCGCCGTCGCCGCTCTTCACATAAATTTTCGCTTCGTCGTAGAACATAGGCCGGGTTTGTCTGTGGGTTACTCTTCTGTCGGGTTGTCCAGCAAGGATTGCAGCAGCGCCGTTCGCGGATCGATCTCGTCCTCGGCGCAGCCGCAATCCCCCAGATTCAGATTCGCGCCGCACTCCTGGCACAGCCCCTGGCAATCGGGGCGACAAAGCACGGTTATCGGCACAGCCAGCAGGCTCAACTCGCGCACCAGTGGCGCGAGGTCGATCATACCGTCCTCGCCCACGCGGGGCTCGCCGGGCGGCGCGTTGTGCGGCGGATAATAGTATAGTTCGTCCAGCGCAAACGAGACGGGTAGGTTCGCCTCATCGAGACAACGGGCACATTCCATATCCAGCGAACTTTCCAGCTCGCCCTGGAGGTAGATGCCTTCGGTTGTGCGCGTCGCCGTGAAGACCCCCTGCAAAGGGGTCAGGGTGACGTCTTCGCTGAGTTTGATACTGGGGTAATCCAGCTCGATCTCGCGGATCGTTCCATAATCGGCTTCCAAAAGGAAGCCGAAATTAAAACGCAGGCGTGACTGTTTCATGGTATACCTGTAAGTTGGTTCGGGATAGAATCAGAGTATAGCACACGCATTCTCATTATGTCAGCGGCGCGGAGAGGGTATTAGTTGTGGTTAAGGTTAAGAAAATCAGCTTGCTGGTGGCGACGCACAACAAGGGCAAGGTGGCGGAATTCGCCGGCATTCTCGGTGAGAGCGGCATCGAATGGCTGTCGCTCGATGATGTGGGCGTGGGCGAAGACGTAGAGGAGACGGGCGCGACGTTCAGGGACAACGCCGTTCTCAAGGCTGAGGCGTACGCGCGGCAGACGGGCTTGCTGACGCTGGCCGACGACTCGGGGCTGGAGGTGGACGCATTAGGCGGCCGCCCCGGCGTCCTCTCCGCGCGCTATGGCGGGCCGGGGCTCAGCTCCGTAGACCGCTACCAACTGCTGCTTCGCAATCTGGAAGGCGTGCCGGCCGAGCAGCGCGCAGCCCGCTTCCGTTGCGTCATCGCCCTGGCCGCGCCGGACGGGATGATCCTGGGCACGGCCGACGGGGTGTGCGAGGGTGAGATCACCTTCGCCCCCGAGGGGGATGGCGGCTTCGGCTACGATCCCGTCTTCCGGGTGGCCGGGCGCGGCGTGACGATGGCCCAGCTGCCCGCCTCGGAGAAGAACGCGATCAGCCACCGAGGCCGGGCGATGCGGGCGATCGCGCCGTTGTTACGTCAGGCATTGTCGCTGCCGCCCGCGGAGTGAGCAGCGCCGCGGCCATTTGCCAACTGGGCCAGGAACGACTCCATGAGTTGAACCACCGCCTCGGGCTGCTCCACTATCATGAAATGTCCGGCCCGGTCCAGCACGCGCAGATCGGCGTTGGGCAGCCCGGCCGCCAGCGACTCGGAGAAGCGGAGCGGCACCATCGAATCGTGCCGCCCGGCGATGAGCAGCGCGGGCGTGTCGATCTCGCCAACAACCGGCCGCAAGTCGTAGCGATTGCAGGCCAGGTAGTCGCCGAAAAGCGTCGTCCCGCCCGTTTGTATGATCTCCCGCCGGACGAACTCTTGCACCTCAGGCAAGCTGTCGGCCAAGCCATGTTCGGCCACGAACCCGGCCACTTCGTCGAGTGAAGCCAACGAACCCCGCAGCAACGTCTCACTGACCGGCATCCGGGCGCTCACGCCGAGCAGGATGAGCCCTTCAATAGAAACAGCCCGGCGATGGGCCACCGTCAGGGCGATGGCGCTGCCCATGGAGTGGCCGGCCAGCACGAGGGTCGGGAGCCCGAGCGCGACGACGAACGCCTCGACGACCTGGGCATAGTGGGCGACGGTGCGGCGGCCGGGCGGAGCAGAGCGGCCGTGCCCCGGCAAGTCCAGCGCGACGACGCGCGCCCCGGCCAACCTCCGGATCGACTCAGGCCAGGCGAGGCGCGAGCCGCCCGCCCCGTGAATCAACAGCACGGTCCGGTCCGTTTGCTCCGGCCGGTGGTCTTCATAATGCAGGCGAGTGTTATCGAGAGAAATCGTAGGCATATCGCCCATTATAGCCCGTTTGCTACCCCATGATGTGTTGATACAATGACCAAAGGGCCGGGATATCCGGCTCATTCGAGACAATACTATGAGTAAATTTATCATCGAGGGCGGCCGTCCGCTTTGCGGAGAGGTCACGGTCAGCGGTAACAAAAACGCGGCCCTCAAACTCCTTCCGGCTTGCATCCTGACCGACGAGCCGGTGATTCTGCACAACATCCCCGACATCCTTGACGTTCAAAACACGCTCCTGATCTTGCGCGATTTGGGCGTGGAGCTCACTGATTTGGGCGGCGGCAGCTGGCGCGTTCATGCCCGCGAGATTACAAAGACTGAGTTGGATCCCCTATTGGCGGGGCGGACGCGGGCATCGTTCGTCTTCGCCGGGCCGATGTTGGGGCGCATGGGTAAGGTGGTGCTGCCGCTGCCGGGCGGCGATGTCATCGGCGGCCGGCCGCTGGACACTCACGTGCAAGCCCTGACAGCGCTGGGGGCCAACATCAGCATGAGCCGGCGCGGCGTGTTCAGCATGGCCGCCCCCCAACTGCGCGGCGCGGGCCACCTGCTGCTGGCCGAGGCCAGCGTGACGGCCACCGAGAACGCGGTCATGGCCGCCGTGCTGGCCAAGGGAGAGACGGTGATCGACAACGCCGCCTGCGAGCCCCACGTGCGCGACCTGTGCAACTTCCTGAACAGCATGGGGGCGCAGATCGAAGGCATCGGCAGCAACCGGCTGACGATCAGCGGCGTGGAGCGACTTGGCGGCGGCGAATGGCGCATCGGCTCCGACTTCATGGAAGTGGGCAGCTTCATCGGCGCGGCGGCCGTCACGCGTGGTGAGGTGCGCATCCGCGACGCCCAGCCGCGCAACCTGGGCATGATCCGCCTCGTCTACGAGCGCTTCGGCGTTCGTTGGCACGACGACGGCGACGATATCATCGTCCCCGGTGATCAGGAGCTTGCCATTCAGGAGAGCCTGGGCGGCCGCATCCCCGAGATCAAGCCGCTGCCATGGCCCGGCTTCCCGCCCGACCTGATGAGCATTGCCGTTGTCGTCGGCACCCAGTCGACCGGCTCCATTTTGCTCCATGACTGGATGTACGAGAGTCGTTTCTACTTCGTCGATCATCTGACCTTCATGGGAGCGCGCATCGTGATGTGCGATCCGCATCGGGTGCTGGTGCAGGGGCCGTGCCGGTTGTCGGCCAACCCCACCGGCGTGCCCAGCCCCGACATCCGCGCCGGCATGGCGCTGGTGCTGGCGGCGCTTTGCGCCCGAGGCACCAGCACGATCAGCAACATCCACCAGATCGAGCGCGGCTATGAGCGAATCGAAGAGAAATTGCGCGGTTTGGGGGCCAACATCACCCGCGTGAAGGATTAGCGGGTATAATAGGCGGCATCGTCATTGGCCGCCTGAGCTTTTCTCATGCGACTATAGGCGAAAAAAGGGGCCGCAGCATTTGCCGCGCCTGCTCTGTTGCGCTATAATGAAGCATTGCTTCCCCATATTTCCGGCGAAGCGACCGGACTGGGTTTCAAATAGTAGCTTGAGATGACAGGGCGTTAGCCCTGTTTTTTTGGAGAGAACGAGATGACCAAACGTACATATCAGCCAAAGATTCGCCGCCGGATGCGGGTGCATGGTTTCCGCCAGCGCATGAGCACGAAAGCGGGACGCGCCGTCCTGAAGCGCCGCCGCGCGCGCGGCCGTCGCGTCATGGCCGTTTCCATGAACAACCACGTCAAAAGCGTGAATTGGAACGGCACGTCGGCAACTGCCTACCGCTCGGTGAAACGTTACGGCGGCGGCAAGTAAACAGCCAATTAACCTGTGATCCCATATGCTGCCCGCTCCAAACCGCCTGCGGCGAACGGCCGACGTCGGCCGCGTTCGGCAGCACGGGCGACGTTGGCAGCATCCGCTGGTGACCCTGTTCGTTTACACGCAATCTGAAGAGAGCTTGCCCGCGAGCCGTTTCGCGTTCGCCGTCGGCCGCCACATCGGCAAGGCCACCCGGCGAAATCGCGTGCGGCGCCGGATCCGGGAGATCGTTCGCCGGCGGCTTGTTCACATCAGGCCGGGGTATGATTGTCTGTTCGTCGCCCGGCCCGGCGCGCTGACCGCCGCCCATGACGAGTTGGAGCAAGCGATCGTCCAACTCCTGATCCGCGGCGGTCTGATTGCGAACGAAACGTCGGTACCGGACTCTGGAGGAGCGCAAACATGAAAACCATCGCTTTACTGCTCATCCGGTTGTACCAGAATACGATCTCGCGAGTGCTTCCACCAAGTTGCCGGTTCACGCCTTCGTGTTCTGTTTATGGGTATCAGGCCATAGAAAAATATGGGTTCTTCAAGGGCGGCTGGTTGGCCATCAAGCGCATCGGCCGCTGTCACCCATTCAATCCCGGAGGCTATGATCCGGTTCCTTGAGGGAGGTGTTCATTGTCTCGAATGAGTCGGCTGCTCCGGCGGCCCGCGCTCCGATTGTTGCTGCTGGCGATCGGGGTACTTTTCCTTTTATCCGCATGTAGTGGTCAAATTGCCAACACGAACTGGGCCGGCCTTTCGTCAGATGGGAGCCGGGTCTACCTGGCCTTCGGCCCCAATGTACTGGCTTACGATCCTGCCACCAACACCCGCAACTGGATCTTCCCCGACGAGGGCGGCCAGGTGCAATTTTTCTCGCCCCCTTCGGCCGAGGGAGACCGGGTCATCTTCGGCGACTATGGCCGCGCCGGCGGCTTCTTCTCTCCGCGCGTCACCGTCTCGGTCTACGCGCTTGAGAACGTCGATTCCGGCGCTCCTCGCCAGCTTTGGACGAACTCCGACTCGGCCACCGACAAGATCGTCGCCCAGCCGCTGCAGGTAGACGATGTCGTCTACGTGGGCACGTCGGACAACCACATGCTGGCCCTCAACGCGGCCGACGGCACTGAGATTTGGGACTACGAGACCGGCCACGCCATTTGGGCCCAGCCGACCCACCGCGATGGGACGCTCTACGTCACGTCGATGGATCGCTCCGTCTACGCGCTGGACGCGGCCACGGGCGAACTGGTGTGGCAGACGATACTGGGCGGGGCGCTGCCCAGCCGGCCGGTGCTGGGCGATGAGCTGCTCTATGTCTCCAGCTTCGACGGCAACGTCCACGCGCTGGACATCGCTACGGGTGACGTGGTTTGGTCCGCCCCGGCCAACGACTGGGTGTGGGGCTCGCCCGCGTGGGCCGACGGCGTAGTCTATTTCACGGACGTGCAAGGCAACGTCTTCGCGGTGGACGCCACGACAGGCGAGCAGATTTGGACGCAGGCGACGAGTGTGCGCGTGCAGTCCGCGCCGGTGGTGGCGGGCGATATGCTCTACATCGGCTCGCAGACGCTCGGCGACAACCCGAGTGGCGCGCTGACGGCTTACTCGACGGCCGACGGCACGCAGCGCTGGAGCCAGCCCGTCGCCGGGCCCCTGCTGGCGACGCCCGTTCTCGTGGGCGACGACAGCATCGTCGTGGGGCTGCACAACGCCGACACCCTGCTCATTGGATTCGACCTGGCGACGGGCCAGGAACTTTGGCGCTATTCGCTGCCAGAGAACGCTAATTGATCGCGAGAGAACGTTGCCATGTGGGATACCCTGATTGTTAACCCCATGATCAATGCCCTGCTATTCTTTTATGATGTGCTGGGCAACAACTTCATTCTGGCGATCGCCGCCCTTACCATCCTGATCCGTCTCATCACACTGCCGCTGAACATGAGGCAGCAACGCAGTATGTTGAAGACCCAGGAGATACAACCCCAGATCCAGGCGATCCAGAAGAAGTATCGGGACAATCCGCAGAAGATGCAGGAAGAGTTCCGCAAGATTGGCTATAATCCGGCCGAAACGTTATCCGGCTGCTTGCCGACCCTGATCCAGTTCCCTATTCTGATCGGTCTGTACCAGGCGATCATCATCGTGCTGGGCTCGACGCCGCAGGCGCTGTTCGAACTGGTTCCCCGCGTCTATTCGGCCATTAACCTCACGCCGCTCATCCCGGTGGAGAACAAGTTCATTTGGATGAACCTGAGCCAGCCGGACCCGCTGTTTGTCTTGCCCGTCCTGGTGTTTGCCAGTATGTTTATCCAGCAGAAGCTGCTGGCGCCGTCGACGAAGGGACAGAACCAGCAGGACAACCCGGCCGCGTCGATGACGCAGTCGATGCAGTACACGATGCCGCTGATGTTCGGCTTCTTCTCGCTGCAGTTCCCGGCCGGTCTGTCCATCTACTTCATCCTGGCCAACGTCATCGGCATTGTTCAGGGCTACTACATGCGCCGGGTGATCGACAAGGAGAAGGCGGAGCGGGCCGCGAAGGGCGGCACACCCTACGTCATTGACGCGGATGACGAAAAGCCGGCCAAGGCGTCGTCGACCAAAGCATCGTCGGCGAAAAGTAAACAGTCGGCCAACGGCTCGGGCAGCGGCAAGGGCAAGACGTCCGCCGGCCAGCCGGCATCCCGGCGCAAAAAGCGCTCGGCAAAACGGTGATAGACCATGGCTTCGAGTACTAGCAAGGGAATTGAATCACGGGGAACGACGGTAGAAGCAGCCGTCACGTCCGGTCTGCAACGCCTGGGTCTGCGACGTGACCAGGTTGAAATCATTGTCATCGACGAAGGCAGTCGCGGTCTGTTGGGCATCGGCAGCCGCGAGGCGATCGTGCGCCTGACCCCATTGACCATCGAGTCGCCCGCGCCTCCTCCCGCCAAACAGGCTCCGCCGCCGCCGGCCAAGCCCATGCCCGCTAAACCGGCCCCCGATAAACCGTCGCAACCGCCAACCCAATCGCGGCCGAAGGAGACCCCCAGGCCGGAAGCTGCGGCCCAAAAACCGCCGGCTCCGCCCGCGCCCCGCACCGCCACGGAGGACGACGAGGGCGAACCCGCCGGCGCAGCGGCCGAACATCTGGAGAGCGAGCGCCAGACGGCGATTGAGATCATCTCCACACTGCTGGAGAAGATGCACGTCAAAGGACAGGTAACCGGCTCGCTGACCGAGCCGGACGATTTGACCGGCCAGCGTGTCAACATCATCGACATCAGCGGCGAAGACCTGAGCATGCTCATCGGCCCGCGCGGTGAGACACTGGACTCGCTGCAGTTCATCAGCCGCCTCATGGTGGCCCACCGGCTGCACCGGCGCGCCAACTTCGTCGTCGACGTAGAAGGGTTCCGCCAGCGGCGCGAGCAGGCGCTGAGCCGTCTGGCCGAGCGTATGGCCGACAAGGCGCGCAAGCGCGGCGAGCCTATCGCTCTGGAGCCGATGTCGGCCTATGAGCGGCGCGTCATCCACATGACCTTGCGCAACGCGGGCGATGTCTACACCGAAAGCACCGGCGAAGGCAAGCAGCGCCGGGTGCGGATTATTCCAAAAAAGTAGCGCTGCGGATTACAATCCACTGCGCTTCATACCGCTAATCGAAAAAAAGGCCGCGATTTTTTAATCGCGGCCTTTTATTTAACTGAGATGGCTAGTGAACCTGCTACAGTTTCACGACTCTCACCTGCGTTACAGCCGAAATAGCCGCCAACTCCTGCAACACTCCGTCCGACGGCGCGCTGTCGAGATTGATGAACGACAGTGCCTCGCCGCCGGGCCGGACGCGGCCGAGCCGCCATTCGCCGATGTTGACACCGTGATTAGCCAGCCGCGTTCCCACCTGACCGATGACGCCGGGGGTGTCCTGGTTCTGTAGGATGAGCACAATCCCCTCGGGTCGCGCTTCCAGCCGGTACTCGTCGATCTGCACGATGCGCGGTTCTGTGCCGCCGAACAGCACCCCCGCCAGCAGCCGCTCCCCGCCGTTCCAGATGGCGCGGCAGGCGACGAGGTTGGGGTAATCGAGGTTGTTCAGCCCCACGGTCTGTGTCGTGGTGATGCCTCGCTCGTCGGCCAGTATCGGCGCGTTGATCAGGTTGACGGGCACGGCGCTGGACGATGCCATGACGCCCTTCAACATGCCCGCCCCAATCGCCCGCACCAAGCCCCCGACCGCTTCGCCGTGGACTTCGATCTCAAGGCGCTGGATCGGCTTCTCGGCCAAGCCGGCGTGCAGGCGGCCGAGCGTCTCGGCCAGGTCGAGGTATGGTTTCACGCCGGCGAAATCCCCTTCCAGGTGAAAAGGCAGATTGACGGCGTAGGAGAAGTCGGTGCCGCGCAGCGCGGAGACCACTTGACCGACGATCTGGATGCCCACGTCGCGCTCCGCCTCGTGGGTGCTCGCGCCCAGGTGGGGGATATGGATGACGTTGGGCAGACCGAGCAGCGGGTTGTCGGCCTCGGGCGGCTCCGAGGAGTAGACATCGACGGCCGCCGCCGCCAGCTTGCCGCTCTTCAGCGCGTCGGCCAGCGCCTGCTCGTCAACCAGCTTGCCGCGCGCGGCGTTAATGACGATCGCGCCGTCCCTCATCTGGCTGATCGTCTCGGCATTGAGGATCTTGGTAGTGGCCGGTACGAGCGAGGCGTGGAGCGAGACGTAGTCCGCGCGAGCCAGCAGATCGTCCAGCTCGACCAGCAGAATGCCGAACTCACGTGCCGTCTCTTCCAGCTTGCTCGGGTCATAGACCAGCACTTCCATGTCAAACGCCTTGGCCCGCTCGGCCACCAGCCTGCCCACGCGGCCAAAGCCGATGATGCCCAGCGTCTTGCGATAGAGCTGGCTGCCGACGAAGTTACTTCGCTTCCACTCGCCGGCCTTCAGCGAAGCGTGGGCCTGCGGGATGTGGCGGCTGACGGCCAGCATCAGGGCGATCGTCAGCTCGGCCGTGGCCATCGAGTTGGCCCCCGGCGTGTTCATCACGACGACGCCATGCATCGAGGCCGCCGGAACGTCGATATTGTCCACGCCGACGCCGGCGCGGCCGATGACGCGCAGCCGTTCGGCCGCCGCCAGCACGTCGGCCGTCACCTTTGTGCCGCTGCGCACGATCAGCCCGTCGTACTCGGGGATGATCGCCAGTAGCTCCTCTTTGCTCAAGCCTGTTTTCACGTCGACGGCCACGTCGTCGTACTCGCGCAGCTTTTCCAGCGCCGCCGCGCCCAACTTATCAGATACGAGAATTCGGTACATCGTTTTGCCTCTGTGCGCGACTAGGCGAAGAAGCCGTCCATGGCCGCGAACAACTCTTCCATGTCGTGCATCTGCATGTCGCCCATGTGGGCGATGCGGAACGTCTTGCCTTTCAAGTCGCCGTAGCCGTTGGAGATGATCATCCCGTGACCGCGCAGGTACTTGTTCAGAGCGCCGATGTCGATCTCCAGATTGTTCGCCGCGCAAGTGACGGTGGGCGACTCATACCCTTCGGCGGCGAAGATGTCGAACCCTTTGCTCTTGACCCACTCCAGCGTGCGATCACGCATCGCCAGGTGGCGGGTGAAGCGGTTTTCGATGCCTTCGGTCATCATATCGTCGAGCTGCTTGTCCAGCGCATAGAGCAGCGAAATGGCCGGCGTGGCTGGGGTCTGGTTCTTGGCGATCGACTTGGCCAAGCTGATGAAGTCGAAGTAGTAACCGCGGGCGGGGACGGTCTTGGCCTTGGCCATGGCGCGGTCGGAGACGGCGCAGAAGGCCAGCCCCGGCGGCAGCGCGAACGCCTTCTGGCTCGACGACAGCACGACGTCGAGATCCCAGGCGTCCATCTCGATGCGCGCGCCCGACAGACCGCTGACCGAGTCGACCAGGATCATGATGTCCTCCCCGCCGGGCATGGCCCGCACGGCCGCGGCGATGTCGCGGATGGGGCTGGTGACGCCGGTGCTCGTCTCATTGTGGACAACAGTCACCGCGTCGAACTCGCCCGTAGAGAGGCGCTCCACCACCTGCTCGGGCAGGATCGGCTGACCCCATGGCACGGACAGGACTTCGATCTCCTTGCCGTTCAGCTCAGCCACGTCGCTGAAGCGCGAGGCGAACGCGCCATTGACGCAGGTCAATACCTTCTTGCTGACGCAGTTGCGCACGGCCGCCTCCCATAGACCCGTGCCCGACGAGGCAGTGATCAGCACCGTCTGGTTGGTGAAGAAGACTTGCGACAGCTTGGGTAGGATGCGGCCGACGAGGTCAGCGCTCTCCGGCATGCGGTGGCCCACCATCCATTGGGCTTGCGCGTCCAGAATCTCGGGACGGACTTCTACCGGCCCCGGGATGTACAGTTTGACGTGCTGATCACTGCGCAGTGGGGAATGCCCCTCTAAATTTTCGTTCAAGTTGCTCATTGTTAAACTCCACGACTCCTTTGTGGATGAGATATTGGGCTTTCAGACTGAGAGATTGGTAAGCCATGCCCCATTTGCTGAGGATGCGCAGCTCGACCGGCCCCCCGGCCAGCGCCAGCACCGGGGCCAGACTCTGACTGCTGATGAAGGCGGGCGCCGCCTCGCGCACGATGGGCCGGGCCACGACACCACCGTAGCCGACGAAGAGGTCGACGGCGCGGCCCGCCAGCAGATCGCTGTGGCCGTCGCCGATCAGCATTGAACGGCCATGCTGATCGCCCAGCAGTTCACGGATGATCTCTGCTTTGCCGTCGCTGATCGTCAGCGCCCCCTCTTGGTGGGTCATGTACTGCTTATCGTCGGTTTCAGATATCTCCCACCAACGTCCGGATAGTTCGTTATAGCCGATCTCCACCGCGCGAATCCGCTCGCGGGGGATGCCGAGCGAGAGTCCGAACTCCTTTACCGGCTCGGCCAGGCCGCCGCTGATGATATAAACCTTGTGGCCCAGCGCCTGCAACACCGCCACCACGTTCGCCGCGTCCTCGACCATGTTCCGCTTGTAGACGTGGCGCAAGTCCAGCACTTGCTGGCGTGTGGGGCGCAATGCCTCAAGCCGTTCGCCATAGACCTTAGCGAGATCGATTTCGCCGTCCATGGCCGCCTGCGTCAGCATCGCGACACGTTGCTGCTCGCCTAACGTTTCGGCCAGGACGTCGATACCTTCAACTGTTGTTAACGTGGAATCGCAATCGAAGAAGACGTGTTCAAAAGGAGGCCAGCGCATTATAAGCTCAATCAAGCCGGTCTAGCATGAGGTGGCGGTTGCCCAATTGGTTATTTTAGAGGGGAACGCGCGAATTGCCAATGGGAATCAGGCTGAGCGGGGGATTGCTCAGCCGTCTGGCGGATCACGCGCTCCAATCCATCGGCCAGGCCGATCCGCGGCCGCCAATCGAGCAGCCGGGCAGTCGTCTCAACGTCGGCCACCTGCCGCGCTTCCTCGCCGGGCCGGCCGGGCAGCGTTCCCGGCAGCGGGCGGCCCGCGCTCCCTGCGATGCGGTAGATCGATTCGACGACTTCGCGTACGCTGGTGGCCTGGCCCGAACCGAGCTCCACCGTCGTCCCAGGCGGCAGATCGCGCCCTGCAAGTGCCAGGAAGCCGCCGACGACGTCGTCGACGTGGATCCAATCCTTCTGCTGCTCGCCGGCGGTCATGGGGAAATCCTCGCCGGCCAGCGCGGCCTGCACGGCCGACGGCACGAGCAGGTGGGGCAGCTGGTGCGGCCCGTAGGCCTGGAAGATCATCGCCCCATTGATGGGCCATTGGGCAGTGCGGGCGTACATGGCGCAAAACGCCCACGCGGCCGCCTTGCTGGCGGCATAGACGTTCATCGCCGTGCGCTCGCCCGGCGTGCGAGCCACGATAAGCTGGCCCACATCGAGATTGTCCGACTCGAAGCAGGCGCGCAGCAAGTTCAGCGTGCCCGTAACGTTGTGGCTGAGGGCGACATTAGCGCTCAGGAACGGGTTGCTGACGCCAACGGCCGCCAGATGGATGACGATGTCGGGGCGGGCCTGGCGCAGCGCCCGCGCCGTCAGCTGGTAGTTGCGCAAGTCAGCGTAGACCACATCCACTCGCGCGCGCATCTTGTCCAGCGGATCGGGCAGTGGCACGCTGTTGCCGAACTCCTCCATTAGAAGGAGCGTGACGTCGGCTCTGGAGATGAGTTGGGGGATCATGGCGCGGGCGATGAAGCCCGACGCGCCGGTGACGAGGATGCGCGGCTGGGTCATGATGCGTTCAGATAGGTCTTGTACCAATCCATGGACTCTCTCAGGCCGCCGGCCAGCGTGTATTGCGGCCGCCAGCCGATCGCCCTCTTCGCTTTCTCCGGGCTCAGATATTCATCGAGGATTTCGTTCTTGACTTCGTTGAGGATGATGGGTTCCAAATCTTGCCGGCCCGACAGGGCGACGATCGTCCGCACCACTTCGAGGGCCGGCACACCGCGGCCGGAGCCGATGTTGAACGGCTCGCCCCGCACGCCCGGCTCGGTCAGCTTCTCGGCCAGCATCAGATAACCGCGCACGGCGTCGGCGACGTAGAGATAATCCCGCCGGAAGGAGCCGTCGGAGCGGATGACCGGTCGCTCTCCCTGCAGCACGCTGCGGATCGTGCCGGGTATGAGCCGGTTCCAGCTTAGATCACCACCGCCGAACAGATTGGAACAGCGCGTGACGGCGACGGCCAGGCCAAAGGTGTGGGCGAACGACTGGGCGAGGAGATCGGCGCAACTCTTGGACACTTCGTAAGGGTGCCGCCCTTGCAAGGGGAACTCTTCCAGATAGGGCAGGTTGGTCTGTTCGCCGTAGGCTTTCTCGCTGCTGGCGACGACAACCCCCCGCACGCCGGGCGTGTGACGCACCGCTTCCAGCAACAACCATGTCCCGCGAATGTTGGTCTCGAAGGTGGAGACGGGGTCTCGGTTGGCGACGCCGACAAGCGTCTGTCCGGCCAGGTGAAAGACGGTGTCGATCTGCTTTTCGGCCAACGTTTGCAGCAGCAGGTCATAGTTCAACAGATCGCCGCTGACCTGGTCGATATGGCTGATCAGCCCCATGCGCACGAGCTGGGAATCCGGCTCGCGCGCGCGAACGAGGCCGACAACGGCCGCGCCACGTTCCAGCAGCGCGGCCGTCAGCCACGAACCTAGAAAGCCGGTGCAGCCGGTGATGAATACCCGCCGCCCGCGCCAGAAGTTCTGTTGTTCCGCCTCCTTGCTCAATCAAACACTCCGATGGTTGCTCCAACTCCGTCTAGCGGTTTTGCTTTTCGAGGGCGATCTCGGCCGCGCGCAGTGTGTTCTTCATCAGCATGGCGATCGTCATCGGGCCGACACCGCCGGGCACAGGAGTGATCGCACCGGCCACTTCCTTGGCCGACTCGTAATCCACGTCGCCCACCAGCCGGTAGCCGCGCTTGGCCGTCGGGTCTTCCTTTTGGTTAATGCCCACATCGATGACGGCCGCACCCGGCTTCAACATATCACCGGTGATCATCTCCGGCTGGCCGATGGCGGCGATGACGATGTCGGCGCGGCGGACGTGCTCGGCCAGGTCGCGCGTGCGGCTGTGGCAGATCGTCACCGTGGCGTCTCGCTTCTGCAGCAGCATCGCCACCGGCAGGCCGACGATGTTGGAGCGGCCGACCACGACGGCCTCGGCCCCCTTCATCTGAATGCCGCTCTCCTCCAGCAGGACGATGCAGCCGTAGGGGGTGCAGGGGATGAAGAGCGGCTCGCGCCCCTTCAGCGCCAGGCGGCCGATGTTGACCGGATGGAAGCCGTCGACGTCCTTCTCCAGGCTGATCGAGTTGAGGACTGCCTCTTCGTTAAGATGCTTCGGCAACGGAAGCTGGACGAGGATGCCGTTGACCGATGGATCGGCGTTCAGCGCCGCCACCACACTTTCGACTTGCTCCTGCGTGGCGTCGGCCGGCAACTCGTGACCGATCGAGCGAATGCCCAACTCCTCGCAGGTCTTGCGCTTGCTGCGCACGTACGTGGCCGAGGCCGGGTCTGTGCCGACGAGAACCGTCGCCAAACCGGGCGTATAGCCGTGTTCCTCTTGCATGCGGGCTACCGATTGCCGAACTTGCTCGCGCATTTTCTCGGCAATGGCTTTGCCGTCTATGATAGACGCACTCATTTGTTTACCTTCCTATCGAGAAACAAAAAAAGCCTCTACCTGTTGTGAGAGGCTTAAAAATAAGTCTGAGGGGATGAGAGGGTGGCTCCCTACTTCGGCAAAATATTGGTGCCCATGAATTTGTCGAGCCAGATTCCCAGGGCGAGCGCCAGAGACAAGGCCGTGAAGATCATGTAGATAGCGCCGTACTCGGCCGGCGAGGTGCCGATCAATCGTGTAATCAGCACGGTAAGCCCAAAACCGACGGCCAGAGAGATGACGGCCAGGAGAAGCCTTTTTACCAACATGAACAATCGCCTCCAGTTGTGTGTTCTGTCACAAACCAGCGTTATTGTAGCAGATTGCTATACCACCGCAACCCAAATCCGTCTTTGGCAACTGCATTGGTGAAGGCTTAACCGTTAAGCCAGATTAGATAATTACCTAACACCATTTTCATCATGTGGTATAATAACCGCTGCAAATCACAATATCCTCTATTCACGTTACCGGAACGTTCTCAGCAGCGAACAACCATATCCGGATTCTGAATAAGCCCATTTGAAGGGGGTTAACAGGTGACGGAAGAATCACAGAACAGCCTGGCCAAAGGCTCAGCCACGATGCGCCTTTTGGGGTATTTGCGCCCCTACGGCCGCTACTTTGTCCTTTCATATATCGCGATGCTGCTCGGCACGGGGCTCAATCTCATCGTGCCGCAGATCATCGCCTGGGCCATCGATTACGGCCTTGCGGAAGGGCAAGCCTCGACGCTAATCATGGCCGGGGCGATTATCATGGGCATCGCCCTGGTGCGCGGCATCCTCGGCTTTGTCCAGCGCTATTTCGGCGAGTGGCTGACGCATCGCGTCGCCTACGACTTGCGCAACGACTTTTATAACGCGGTGCAGTATCAGTCATTCGCGTTTCATGATCAGAGCCACACCGGCGACCTGATGAGCCGGGCTACGTCCGACATCAGCGAGTCGGAACGCTTCGCCGGCATCGGCCTCATGGACCTGACGGCGACGATCCTGCTGGTTGTCGGCGTCGTCGTCGCCATGCTGCTCGAATCGGTGCCCCTGGCGTTGCTGGCGATGATCCCGTTCCCCATTCTGATCATCACCACCGTCCACTTCGGCATGACCGTGGAGCCGATGTTCAAGCGCATCCAGGAGCAAATGGGTGTGCTCTCTACAGTGATGCAAGAGAGTCTGACCGGCATCCACGTCGTCAAGGCGTTCGCCCGCGAGCCCCACGAGCTGGACAAGTTCGACCGCGAGAACAACGAGTGGTTCGACCGCCGCGAAGGGTTAATCAAGAAGTGGGCCAACAACTGGCCGTTCATGACCTTCCTGATCATGGTCAGCATCTTCTTCTTGCTGTGGTTCGCGGGGCCGCGCGCGCTGGCCGGCGATATCACCGTCGGCTCCCTGTTCGCGCTCATCTCCTACGTGCTGATGCTCAACACGCCTATCCAGCGCCTGGGCTTTTTGGTCAACCTGGCGGCCACGGCCGGGGCCAGCGCGTCGCGCGTGTTCGAGATCATGGATCTGCCACGCGAGGTAAGCAACCGTCCGGACGCGATCGTCCTGAAGGACGCAGAAGGGGACGTCCGGTTCGACCATGTCGCCTTCTCCTATAACGACGGCACGAGCGTGCTGACCGACGTCGACTTCCACGCCCGCCCCGGAGATCGCATCGCCCTGATCGGCCCCACGGGATCGGGCAAGTCGACGATCACCAACCTCATCCCCCGCTTCTATGACCCCACGGGCGGCCGCGTCCTGGTCGACGGCCACGACGTGCGCGATCTGCAGCTGAAGAGTCTGCGCTCCCACATCGGCATCGTGCTGCAGGAGCCGTTCCTGTTCAGCCAGACGGTGCGGGAAAACATCGCCTACGGCCGAGTCGACGCCGGCATGGACGACATCGTCGAAGCGGCCAAAGTGGCGCGCGCCCATGACTTCATCCTCGACCTGGAGAACGGCTATGACACTCGCGTCGGCGAGCGCGGCGTGACGTTGAGCGGCGGTCAGAAGCAGCGCATCGCCATCGCTCGCGCCCTGCTGGCCGACCCGAAGATCCTCATCCTCGACGACTCGACCAGCAGCGTCGACACGGAGACGGAGCATCTGATCCAGGAGGCGCTGTCGGAGCTGATGCACGGCCGCACGACTTTCATAATCGCCCAACGCTTGCTGACGCTGAAACACGCCGACTCGATTTTGGTCATCAACGACGGCCGCATCGTCGAGCGCGGCACCCATGACGAACTGCTGGCCGCCGAGGGCCTCTACCGGCAAATCTACGACTTGCAGCTCAAGGACCAGGAGGAATTCGTGGCCCTGCAGAACAAAATGACGGCCGAGGCGGGAGGGTAAATAGAACCATGACCAATTCAAACGAACGCCCACCTCGCATCCTGGACGAACACCTGCCCACTGAAGCCCAGCGCCGGGAGCGCGAAGCCCGCGAAGCCAAAATCAAGCAACTGCTGCGGGACGATGACGAGCTGCTGGGCAAGGCATACGACAGCCGGCTCGTCCGTCGCCTCAGTGTCTACATGACCCCCTACAGGCGGAGCCTGATCATCGCCGTCATCCTGATGACGATCAGCTCCCTGCTCGGCGTCTCCGGCCCGGCCATTATCGGCTTTGCCATCGACGACGGCATCCGCGCCGGCGCGGCCGACGTGCTGCGCTTCTGGACGGTGGTTTTCCTGGTCACGACAGTGGGTGAGTGGCTGACCAATCGCGCCCGTGTGCGCATCATGGCCTACGTCGGCACCAAGATCGTGGCCGATATGCGCAGCGAGCTGTTCCGCCATCTGCACCGGCTGACGCTCAACTTCTACAGCAATTACAGTGTCGGCCGCCTGATGAGCCGTCTTATCGGCGACGTCGGCGTGCTGCAGGATTTCGTCACCTGGTCGATCACCGGCCTCTTCCGCTCCGTCTTCAACCTGGGCGGCATCATCGTGGCCATGCTGCTGCTCAACTGGCAGCTGGCGCTGGTAGCCTTTGCCGTTATGCCGCTGATGATCATTCTGACCAACTATTGGCGAGACCGCGTGCGGCAGGCGTACCGGGCCACCCGCCAACGGCTGGCGCTGATCAATGGCTATCTCAACGAGTCGATCTCCGGCATTCGCGTCACCAAGAGCTTCACCCGCGAGGAGCGCAACTTCGAGCACTTCGATGACCTCAACCTGTCGTTCTTCGACGCCAACATCCAGGCCACGCGGCTGGCGGCCGTCTTCTTTCCCGGCGTCGACTTCATCGGCTCGTTGGCGACGGCGCTCGTCGTCGGCGTGGGCGGCTGGCTGGTGCTGGGCGACGCGCTGACGGCCGGCACGCTCGTCGCCGTCGTCCTCTACGTGGAGCGCTTCTTCGACCCCATTCGCGAGTTGGCCCAGCGCTACAACACCTTCCAGGCCACCATGGCCGCGTCGGAGCGCCTGTTCGAGCTGCTCGACTTGCAGCCCGACCTCGTGGATAAGCCCGGCGCTGTCCCGCTGCCGGAGATCGACGGTGAAGTCGAGTTCAAGGATGTTTCCTTTGCCTACCGACAGGGCGGCCGCTACGTGCTGAAAGAGATCGATCTTCGCGCCATGCCCGGCGAGCGCATCGCCCTGGTGGGCGAGACGGGCGCGGGCAAGAGCACGATCATTCGTTTGCTGTCCCGATTCTACGACGTGACCGAGGGCTCGCTGACTGTCGACGGCTACGACGTGCGCGACGTCACCAGCGACAGCCTGCGCCAGCAGCTCGGCATCGTCCTGCAGGATCCGTTCCTGTTCACCGGTTCGGTAGCCGACAACATTCGCTATGGCCGTCTGAACGCGACGGATGAAGAGGTGCTGGCGGCGTCGGTGGCTGTGGGCGCCCACGACTTCATCATGCGCATGCCCGACGGCTATGATTCCGAGGTGGGGGAGAACGGCAGCAATCTGAGCGTGGGACAGCGGCAGCTCGTCTCCTTCGCTCGCGCGCTGCTGGCCGACCCGCGCATTCTCATCCTCGACGAGGCGACGAGCAGCGTGGACACGGCCACGGAACGCGTCATCCAGAGCGCCCTCGACCGGCTCATGGAAGGGCGCACCAGCTTCGTGATTGCCCACCGGCTGAGCACGATCATCAACGCTGATCAGATCATCGTATTAGATAAGGGCCGCATCGTCGAGCGCGGCACGCATCAGGAACTATTGGCCCAGAGAGGCCGCTACTTCAACCTGTACACGATGCAATGGGCGCAGCAGAACCAGCCCGCGTTCAGCGTCAACTGATTCGGCCAAACAAACAGGCGCGAGGGAGAAAATCCCTCGCGCCTTTTTTGATCAGATTTGCGCGGCCAGCTGTTGGATCGACCCCGCCGCGTCGTCCCCCACGTCAAACGAGATCAGCCGCCGCTCGGCCTCGCGCAGCGCTTGCGCGTCCCCCAGCGCCTGGGCCTTCTTCAGCACGTCGAAGCTCATGCTCGACGCGTCCGCGCCAGCCTCGTCGGGGATTGACAGGTCCTGCCGGGCGTCGGAGACGAACTGGATGAACAGTCCGTTGCCCGCGTCCCCCTTGTGGAGCTGGCCGGTGGAGTGGAGAAAGCGGGGGCCGTAACCCGACGTTGTCGCCAGCCCCGTCCTCAGGTGAATCGCCTGCCGCAGCGCGCTCAGCGCAGCGTCGCTCTCCGGCGTGGGCTGCACGTAGGCGTGGAGCGAGACGTAGTCACCCGGCCGGGCCTGGGCCAGGAAGTCGGCCAGCACGGCCGCGTTGGGCGCCGATGACTCCCCCGCCGGCAGGCTCCCCTCCGCGGCGTAGGCGGCCATGACGGAGCGCGCCTTCACCTTGGCGCTTTCGACGTTGGGCTGGTCAAACGGGTTGATCTGCAGGAAGTAGGCGGCGACGGCCGTCGCCATCTCCCACCAGAAGAACTGCTCGCCGATGTCGTAGAGGTCTTTGAGTCGCAGCTTGATGACCGGATGTCCGGCCGCAGCCAGTTGGTCGACGAACGCATCATCAGCGTCTCCTTCCAGCCGCGTATCGACGAACAGCCGGTCGGCCCCATACCGCTCGACCGGAGCCGGCGGCTCGCCGACGACGGGCAGGATGCCCTTGCCTTCTTTGCCCAGACTTTCGGCTATCAGCTGCTCCACCCAATCGCCGAAGCTGGCGAGCGCGTCGGCCGTGATGAACGTCACCTTGTCCCGCCCCGCCAACGCCGATATGCCCAGCGCCGCGCCGATGAGGGCCGCGGGGTTGTCGCCGATGGTGTCGCATTCGCACGGCAGCGCGGCATCAGCGCCGCGAGCGGCGCGCTCCAGCAGCTCGGCCACGTCGACGCCCACCAGCGCCGCCGGCACCAGCCCGAAGTAGGACAGCGCCGAATACCGGCCGCCGATATCGGGATCGTTCAGGAACAGCTCACGGAAGCCGAACTGTTCGGCCATGCCGACGATCTTGCTGCCGGGATCGGTGATGCCGATGAAGTGGCGGCCGGCGTCGCCGGTCAGCGCCGACAGCCGGTTGTAGAAATGCTTGAAGGCGGAGAGCGTCTCCACCGTTCCGCCCGATTTGGTGCTGACGATAACCAGCGTCCGGGGCAGATCGACGGCTGCCTCGGCCGCGCGGATGGCGTCGGGATCGGTCGTGTCGACGACGATCAATTCCAGCGAACCGGCCGCCTGACCCGCGGGGCGACCGAACGTCCTTTGGAACAGCTCGGGCGCGAGACTGGATCCGCCCATACCCAGCAGCAGGGCGTGGGTGTACCCCTCGTCCCGGATCTCACGTGCGAAGGCATCGAGGTGGGGGATTTGCTCCTGCATGGCCTCGATGATGTGGAGCCAGCCCAGCCGGTTAGTGATCTCCGTTGGCTCCGGCTTCCAGACAGTATGGTCAATGGCCCAGATGCGACAGACTATCTTCTCGCGGCATAGCTTTTGCAGCCCTTCGTCCGCCACCTGACTCAGGTTGTGTAGCTTTATCGAGGTGGTCATGGTGTCTCCTGCCCGTTTTTGTGTTGGAGTTGCTGTTAACGCAGTTAAGCATATCGCGCGATAGATCAAATTCCAAACGGCCGTGTTGAGGGAAAAGAGAGAAGGGGCGAGGGGGTGCGCGGCGACATGTGAAAAGTTCGTAGAAATTTCACCCCAAATTCTTCAAGGTCATTACAATGTAACAAGTCGTTTGTTCATTAAATACCGCACCGCACAAGTACGTTCTTCGCTCGTAGTGGGCACTACGAACAAGAACCGGAGAGTGGCATGACCGAAAAACTCCACATCGTTCGACTGGTGGCCGACACGGCCCGTCACCTCTACTTTTGCCGGCAGCGTGACCGGCACACCGTGCCCCGGCCGCGGGTCAACGGACAGGAGATCGGTGTGGAGTTCGAGGACGGCGACTTCATCCCCTACGCCGACCTCGGCTACAGCCAGGATGTCGGCTTCTTCCGCCTCTCGGAGACGGATGGCGTGGTCAACGAGGCCGCGCCGTTTGCCGCCGCCGGGAAGCTGATCGATCTGGGCCAGGTGGTCGTCACGACGGGGGCGGCGCGCCGCCTCTCGAACGAGGAGATCGCCGATTTGCTGCAGCGCCACGCCTCGGGCGACTACGGCGAGTTGGGGGAGTTCTTCCTGCTGGACGTGGATGACCGCATGCTGATTGACGAAGAAGCGCGGATGCCGCGGACGGGCGCGGCCAGCAAGGTCAGCACGCTGACCGGCATGGACGCCGTCGTTTCGGCCTATGCCGTGCGCGAGCACCGCATCTGGGTCATCACCGAAGCGGGCGAGAGCCGGACGACGCTGCTGCTGTTTGCCGGGGCTGCCCGCGCCTGAACGCCCACTCCAAAAAGACGGGCAGCACGCGTGACCACGTCTCGTAATCGTGCCGCCCGCCCTCGATCTCAATGTAGGTGATCTGCTCCGGCCGGCAACCACACGCGTATAGTGCTTCGATCAATTCCAACGTGTCCTGAATGGCGTCGATGACGCCGTCCCCATCCCGGTCATTGACCTCGTCGCGCGTGCCCGTCTGCAGCCACAGGCGGAACGTGGGAGCCACGGCCGCGCTGCGGGCCAGCGAATGGGCGATGCGCTGCCCCGCCTCGACACGCGCCTCGTCGTCGGCCGCCCGCCACCAGAAACTGCCCGACATCACCCCCACCGCCGTGAAGCGCTCCGGGTTGTTCCAGACGATGTCGAACGCCGACAGCCCACCCAGCGACGCGCCCAGGAAGACCGCTTCCGGCCGCGTACGAAATGTCGTATCGATCAGCGGCATCAGTTCGTCGATGATGAAATGGTTGTAGGCCGGGGCCAGCGCCCCCAATCCCTGCGCGTTGGGGGCCACGGTCGTGCCGTACTCGTGGAGCCGCCGCTCGTCGGTGGGAATCGTCACGGCGATGATCGGCTCCATGCGGCCCGACAGCTGCAACTGGGCCAGCGTCTCGTGCAGACCGAGTATCTCTCGGTCTTGCCCGTCGTTGACGTAGAGGACGGGGTAGCGCGCGTCGGGGCGTCTGTGGTAGCCGGGCGGCAGATAGACCCAGACATCGCGGCTGTTGCCCAATTGTGTTGCCACAACGCCGGGCACAATCACTACTTCGACGTTGCCCAGCAGCCGCTTGCGCCGGCGGACGCCCCACCAGGCGAGGAGCGCCAGCAGGCCGGCCAGGACGGCCGTCAGCCAAAATACTGCATCCATAACGGCTATTCAGCCCGGCTGAGCAGCTCGAGATAGCAGATGCTCGTCTCGATGCCCTTGTAGAAGTTCGGCAGATAGAAGCGTTCGTTGGGGGAGTGGATGCGATCACCCGGCAGGCCGAAGCCCATGAGAACCGTCGGCAGCTTCAGGTCTGTCTCAAACTGGTTTACCACGGGAATGGAGCCTCCCTCGCGCATGTAGACGGGTGGGACACCGTAGATCGCCTCATAGGCGGCATAGGCGGCGCGCATGGGGGGCGTGTCGCGGTCGACGATGGCCGCCCTCGACGAGCCGCCGCCACGCATCTCCACTCGCACGCTGGGCGGCAACACGTCGCGGACGAACGCCTTGAACGCCTCGCCGATCTTGGCCGGGTCCTGGTTCGGCACCAGACGCATCGAGATTTTGGCGTGGGCGTGGGCCGGCAGCACCGTCTTGGTGCCCTTGCCGGTGTAGCCGCCATAGAAGCCGGTGATGTCGAGCGTCGGCCGCGCGCTGATGCGTTCCACGATGGTGTATTCCGGCTCGCCCCAGCTCTCCAGCGCGCCCGTCTCCCGCAGCCATGCCTCTTCGTCGAGCGGGAAGGCGGCCAGCACCTCGCGCTCCTCGGCCGACAGCGGCACTACGTCGTCGTAGAAGCCGGGAATGAGGATGTGGCCGTGCTCGTCTTTCAGTTTGGCGATCAGGTGGGCCATGACGTTGAGCGGGTTGTTGATGCCGCCGCCATAGGAGCCCGAGTGCAGATCTCGGCCGGGGCCGTAGAGATCGATCTGAAAATGGCAGTTGCCGCGCAAGCCATAGACCAGCGACGGTCGCCCCGGCCCAAGCATCGACGTGTCGGACACCAGCGCCGAATCGGCCGCCAGCAGACCGCGATTCTCGGCGATGAACTTGTTAAGGTTGGCGCTGCCGATCTCCTCTTCCCCCTCGATGATGAACTTGACGTTGACCGGCAATTGGCCGCTGGTTCGCAGATAGGATTCGACGGCCTTGACGTGGACGTAGAGTTGCCCCTTGTCATCGGCCGCGCCGCGGGCATAGACGTACTCGTCACGGATCGTCGGCTCGAACGGCGGCGTCTGCCATAGCTCCAGCGGCTCCGGCGGCTGGACGTCGTAATGGCCGTAGATGAGCACCGTTGGCGCGTCGTCGCCGGCGCGGAGCCAGTCGCCGTACACCAGCGGGTGGCGCTCCGTCGGGATGACGCGGACGTTCTCCAGTCCGGCGCGGCGCATTGCCCCGGCCAGCCAGTCGGCCGCCCGTGCTACGTCACCGGCGCGATCCGGCTGGGTGCTGATGCTGGGAATGGAGAGAAAATCAATGAGTTCGGCCAGATGTGCCTGGCGGTTGTCGTGGGCATACTGTAAGGGATCGGTCATCATGCGTTCCATTCAGGTGAGGATGTGATATTATCCCTATGATACCCGCACGGCGGCCAACTGTCCTAAAAGTGGACACAGGCCGCCTTTGAAGGAGACGATGACAGCACTTGATTCAACCGCGACAAACGGGGCAGGCGCGGCCGCGACGGAGCTAGCCGTCGCCGAGCTTCACGCCTCGCCGCTGATGCTGCTGGAGAGCTTGCTGTTCGTCGCCAGCGGCCCCGTGTCGCCGTCCCGGCTGGCGGCAGCGCTGGAGATGTCGCCGGCGGCCGTGCAGGAGCTGTTGCGCGAGCTGGAAGCGGAGTACGGCGCGCGCGGCCTGCGCCTGCAGTGGAGCGGCGGCGGGCTGGTGCAGCTCACCAGCGCGCCCGAGGCCAGCGCGGCCGTAGAGCGCTTCCTGGGGCTCGAATCGACCACCCGCCTCAGCCAGGCAGCGCTGGAAGTGCTGGCTATCATCGCCTACCTGCAGCCGGCCACCCGGCCACAGATCGACCAGCTGCGCGGCGTCAACTCCGACGGCGCGCTGCGCTCGTTGCTGAGCAAGGGATTGATCGAGGAAGTCGGGCGGCTGGAGAAGCCCGGCCGACCCATCCTCTACGGCACGACGACGGAGTTCCTGCAATCCTTCGGTCTGGGCGCGCTGACGGAAATGCCGCCGCTGGAGGATGAGGAAGAGTAGACCCCGGTAAAAACTACGGGCGGTTCTACCAGCCGCCCCGATTTGGAAAGATAGCGTGGAAGAGAGATTGCAGAAAATTATGGCGCGGGCCAATCTCGGCTCGCGTCGTTCGTGTGAGGAGATCATCGCCGAGGGGCGCGTGACGGTCAACGGCCAGGTTGCCCAGTTGGGCACGAAGGCCGACCCCGAGCGCGACCGCATCGAGGTGGATGGCCAACCGCTGAGGCTGGAAGCGGCGTCCCCCACGGCCGACGATGCCTTCATCTACATCGCCCTGAACAAGCCAAAAGGCATCATCTCCTCGCTGGAAGACGAGATGATGCAGGGGCGGAAGACGGTCCGCGACCTGATCGAGTTGGACAAAACGTACCACATCTACCCCGTTGGGCGGCTCGACAAGCCGAGCGAGGGGCTGATCCTGATGACCAACGACGGGGCGCTGGCCCACCGGCTGACGCACCCGCGCTACGGCCACGAGAAGGTGTACTACGTCGTCGTTGAGGGCCATATCCCCGACCCGGCGCTCGACCAGTGGCGGCGTGGTGTCATGCTCGACGGCCGCATCACCGCCCCCGCGCCGATCGAAGTCATCGCCCGGCGCAAGGATGCCACCGAGTTACGCATTCTTCTGCGCGAGGGGCGCAAGCGCCAGATCCGTCGCGTCGCCGCCTTGCTCGGCTACCCGGTGAAGAGGCTGCTGCGCGAGCGCATCGGCCCGCTTGCCCTCGGCGACCTGCAGCCCGGCCAGTGGCGTCACCTGACTGCCGGCGAAGTGGCCCAGCTGAAGCGCCACGCCGCCGGCGAAGCGCCGCCGCGCGAGGCATCGCCCCGGCCGCGCCGCGCGACTGCCCCAACGAGACCACCCAGAGGAAAAGATTCCCGTGCTGCTTGATCACATGCCCGACGTCATCACTATCGACGGCCCGGCCGCATCCGGCAAATCCACTGTGGGACTGATGCTGGCCCAACGGTTGGGCTACCTCTATCTCGACACCGGTTCAATGTACCGTGCCGTGACGCTGGCTGCCATTCGTCACGACGTGGCGCCCGGCGACGAGGCCGGCGTCAGCCGTCTGGCCAAGACGTGCGACCTGGACATCATCCCTCTCTCCGGCGAGACGGACGGCCGCCACTACTCCGTCCTGCTCGACGGCATCGACGTGACCTGGGAGCTGCGCCTGCCGGAAGTGGACGCGGCCGTATCGCAAGTGTCGACCTACGCCGAGGTACGCACCGAAATGGTTCGCCGCCAGCGGGCGTTTGGCCGGCGCGGGCGGGTGATCATGATCGGCCGTGACATCGGCACGGTGGTGATGCCCGAAGCGGAGCTGAAGCTCTACATCATCGCCTCGGCCGAGGAGCGGGCCCGCCGCCGCCTGCGCGACCGCGCCGCCCGCGGCCACGCCGACGACTACCAAACGATCCTGGCCGATGTCATCCGCCGCGACCACATCGACAGCAACCGGGCTAACTCGCCGCTGCGCGCGGCCGACGACGCCGTCATCATCGACACCACCGGCCGGACGGCCGAAGAGGTGCTGGATGAGATCATGCAGCTTCTGCCGGCCGTGCCGACGGGGGGAGGGCGCTAATGGCGTTATTCCAGGAGATCGATCCGCTGACCTTCGCCGGTGGGCGCATCGTCGGCGTCATGCCCGACAGCGTGGCCAAGGAAGCGGGCATCGTGCCCGGCGACGAGCTGCTGGGAATCAACGGCCAGGCCGTCGAGGACATCATCGACGTGCAATACTACTCGGCCGAGGAAGAGCTGGAGCTGATCATCCGCCGCGAAGGGGAGATCATCACCATCGAGGCCGAGCGGGATTATAATCAGGCGTTGGGCCTTGAATTCGCCCACCCCACGTTCGACGTCGACATTCGCCGCTGCAACAACCTGTGCGAGTTCTGCTTCGTCCTGCAGATGGGGCCGAAGTACCGCCGCACGCTGTATGTGAAGGACGACGATTACCGCTACTCCTTCCTCTTCGGCCACTACGTGACGCTGACCAACCTGACGGAGCATGATTGGTGGCGCATCGAGACGATGCGACTGTCGCCGCTCTACGTCTCCGTCCACGTCACCGACACCGAGGAGCGCCGGAAGTTTTTGCGCAACGCCAATGCGGGCGACATCATCGAGCAGCTCAATTGGCTGGCCGACCGCCACATCGAAGTTCACGCCCAACTCGTTATCGTGCCCAACGTCAACGACGGCGAGTGGCTGAGGCGCTCGCTGGACGAGCTGGCGGCGCTTTGGCCCGACGGCGGGCCCGAAGACGGCTCGCGCGGCGGCGTCGTGTCGGTCAGCGTCGTGCCCGTCGGGCTGACGCAGTTCCACAAGTACACGATGCGGCCGCACACACCGGAAGAAGCGGCGGCTACGCTCGACTACGTCGAATCGCTGCAGGACGGCTTCATGGAGCGCTTCGGCATCCGCTTCGTCTATCTGACCGACGAGTGGTATTTGGTGACGGGGCGTGAAGTGCCGCCGCTGGAAGCGTACGACGGCCACGAGCTGCACGAGAACGGCTTGGGCATGGTTCGCGCCTTCCTCGACGATTGGTCGGCCGTGCGCGAGGAGATCGCCGCCACCGACCCCAAACCCGCGCCGCAAAAGGTGACGCTGGTGACGGCCGCGCTCTTTGGGCCGACCCTGCGCCGGAAAGCGGCCGAGTTCGCCGCGCTGACCGGCTGCGAGGTGGACGTCGTCGTCATACGCAACGAGCGGCTGGGAGAGACGATCACCGTCGCCGGGCTATTGAACGGCAGCGACATCGTCAAGCAGCTGGGCGAGCGCGGCACGGGCGACCTGATCATCTTGCCTCGCGTGACATTCGACCACCCCGACCAGATCACGCTGGACAACATCACCCCGCAGGACATCGCCAATCGGCTCGACAAGCCCGTCGCGCTGGCCGATTCGCTGGGCGACGTCTGGGACGCGCTGCTTGGCCAGGCGCGGTTGACCTACCAGCCCGGTGTGGCGCCGGCCGGCTCGATCGACCTGAAGGTGCTGGGCAATGGCGCCAACGGCTCGGCCGCGCATTTGTCCTGATTGGAAGCCAAGCTGCTCCTGTCTAACAATCGCGCCACGGGCATGCTCAGGCTGGCCCGCGGCGGTGGTCATTATATTAGCTGCGGGCGAAACGGTTATCTGGTAACTTACGTCAAATGGGCGAATTTGTAATCGAATCTTATAAACCGGCCAATCGACAATCGGCCCGTCGTTGGGTGTTGTCCCACCTCTCGCGCCATTGGCTGCTATTCGTGTTCATGCTGGCCGGGGCGTTCGGTAATGCAGCGCTGGCCGCGGCAATGCCGATCCTCATCGGCCGCGCCTTCGACGCCGCGCTGGCTGATCCACCGGCCGTCGCGGTCATCGGCTGGGCGGCGCTGTGGGTCATGATCACCCAGGTGACGCGCTCCGTTCTGCAGCTGGGGCGCAACTTCGCCAGCTCCGTCATCGGCGAGCGACTGGAGCGGGACACGCGGCGAGAGCTGTACCTGAGCCTGCTGGGCAAGAGCACCACGTTCCACGACGGGCAACCCGTCGGCGACACCATGGCCCGGGCTACGAACGACGTGCGCGAGTTGAACCTGATGATGAACCCGGGGATCAATCTGGTCATCGGCTCGGCCAACTTTATGATCATGCCGGTTCTGCTGGCTCCACGCTATGCGCCCGAGCTCATTCTGGCCCCCCTCTTCTTCATCGTCACCTACGGTATCGCCCTGGCCCATTACATGAACGTCCTGTCGCGCATCGCCGATCGGGTACGGACGGCCTTCGGGGTTCTCAACGCCCGGCTGGCTGAGGCCATTGACGGCATCGAAATGGTCAAATCGACGGCGCAGGAAACGGCCGAAGTGGGCCGCTTCGAGGCCAACACGCGCGAGTACCGCAACGCCACCGTAGCTCAGGGGCGCGAGGAAGCCAAGTTCCTGCCGCTGTTGCTCCTCGGCATCACCGAGGGGATCGGCTTCTTCCACGCGCTCATTCTGCTGCGGGCGGGGCAAATTCAGGTGGGCGACGTCGTCGGCTATCTGGGGCTGCTGGCTCTGTTCAACTTCCCGACGAACATCTCGCTCATGGCCTACTCCCGCGTCTCGCTGGGCATGGCCGGTGCGCGGCGCATCCTGGAGCTGATGAACATCGAGACTGACCTGGACGAGAACCCCAACGGGTATGCCGAGCCAATCCGGGGCGAGGTGGTGTTCGAGAACGCGTCGTTTGACTACATCGCCGACACGCCGACACTGCGCGACATCGACTTCGCCGTCAAGCCGGGGCAGACCGTCGCCATCGTCGGCCAAACCGGCTCGGGCAAGAGCACACTGACCAAGCTGGTCAATCGCACTTACGACGTGCAGCGCGGCCGCGTGCTGGTTGACGGCGTCGACGTGCGCGACTGGAGCCTGGCGGCGCTGCGGCGTCAGGTGTCGATCATCGAGCAGGATATCTTCCTCTTCTCGCGCACACTGGCCGAGAACATCGCCTTCGGCGCGCCGGAAGCGACGCGCGAGGAGATCGAAACGGCCGCCAGGGCCGCCCAGGCCCACGACTTCATCATGGGCTTCGAGGACGGCTATGAGACGGTCGTCGGCGAGCGCGGCGTCACCCTCTCCGGCGGCCAGCGGCAACGGATTGCTCTGGCTCGTGCCTTCCTGACCAACCCGCGCATCCTCGTCCTCGATGACTCCACCAGCGCCGTGGACAGCGCCACCGAGGATCAGATCCAGCGAGCCATTCAGCACGCGGCCGAAAACCGCACCACCTTCCTCATCACCCACCGCCTGTCACAGATTCGGTGGGCCGATCTCGTCGTCGTCATGCGCAAGGGGCGCGTGGAGAACGTCGGCGATCACCAGACGCTGATGGAGACTTCGGCCGCCTATCGCCTCATCTTTGACCAATACGACGCGCTGGCCGACGTGGAGCCGTAGCCATGAAGCCATTGGTTTATTACTCGCGCTGGCAGGGGGCCAAACTGCGGCTGGCCGGCCGGGATGACCGGTACGTGTGGGGGCATCTCGTCACCGTCGAGGACGGCGCCGAGCAGCTGCAGCCGTTCCGCTTTGATAACGAGAAATGGGTGCTCTATCTGGGCGAGGGCGAGGCGCAGCAGCGGCTCCGGCTGGACGAAATGGGCGTGGTCTCCGAGACGTTGTGACCGCCGCCTATGACCAGTGCTCGCGCTGAACCTTTATCACCTTCGGCAAATTCCCCAGCTTCGTCAGCAGCCAGTTCAACTGCTCCACGTCTGTCACCTCGGCGATCAGATATACCTTCATGATGTTGTCGAGTGTCACCAGTTTCGTCTTGGGCACGCTGATGTTCTGGCCGCGCAGCGTCGACACCATGTCCTCGATGAGCGTGCCGCGCCGGTAGGCGGTGACGACGATGGGGATGGGGTAAGTCTCACTCTGGTTGCCCCACTCCACTTCGATCAGCCGCTCCTTGTCGGAGATGAGCTTCACCTGCTCGCATGTCTGGGCGTGGATCGTGACACCCTGGCCGCGGGTGATGTAGCCGATGATGGGCTCGGGGGCGATGGGATGACAGCAGCCGGCCATGCGCGTGTGCAATCCTTCGACGCCGCGCACAGTCAGCCCCTTGCGCCGGGGGGCAGGGGCCTTGAACAGGGGCAGCAAGTCCTGGTCTTCGGCCCGCAGCGATTGCTGCATCAGGGCGATCGCCCCGGTGATCTGCACCGTCTGGATATCGCCGAAGCCGACTTTGGACAGGAATTCATCGATATTGTCGTACTTGAGGGCGCGGGCGATGTCCTCGACCGAGAAGACGTCGGTCAGCCCCATGCGCTTCAGTTCGCGCGTGACCACATCGCGCCCCTGGGCGATGTTCTTGTCCCGCTCCTGCTGCCGGAACCATTGGCGGATCTTGCTCCGCGTGCGCGAGCTGTTGGTGTAGCCGAGGCTGGGGTTCATCCAGTCCCGGCTGGGGCCGCCGCGACGGCCGTCGATGATCTCCACCTTGTCGCCCGACTTCAGCTGGTAGTCGAGGCTGACCAACTTGCCGTTGACGCGCGCCCCGCGGCAGGCGTGGCCCAGGCCGGTGTGGATCTGATAGGCGAAATCGATCGGCGTCGCCCCGGCCGGCAGATCGATGACCTTGCCGACGGGCGTGTAGACGTGGATGCGTTCCTCGATCTTGCCGACGTCGGCCAGCCCTTCGGCCCCTTCTTCGTCTTCCTGTAGAGTGACGAGCAAATCGCGCAGGTTTTGGATTTGCCGTTGGGCCGAGGAGCTGACTTTGGTCCGCTGCTCCTTATAGGCCCAGTGAGAGGCGATGCCGCGCTCGGCCTCTTCGTGCATGCGCACGGTGCGAATCTGCACCTCGAGCTTCTGACCCGAGTCGGAGTCGATGACGGCCGTATGCAGCGACTTGTACCCGTTCGGCTTGGGCGAGCCGATGTAGTCATCGAACTCACCGCGAATGGGTTGCCACAGGCTGTGGACCGCCCCGAGGACCTGGTAGCACAAATCCCGCTCTAAATCCTCGCGCTCCCGACGCTCGCGGCTCTTGTTCTTCTTGTCGCCGTTTTCTTCCCTGGGCGGTTCCGGCGGCTCGATGATGACGCGCAACGCCTGGATGTCGTAGATCTGGTTAAAATCCAGCTCCTTGCGCTTCATCTTGCGATAGATGGAGTAGATGTGCTTTGGCCGCCCCGTAACCGTCGCCTTCAGCCCCATCTCGTCCAGCCGGCGGCGCAGGCGAGCGGCCGCCCGCTCCACCTTCAGCGCGCGCAGCTCCTGCTTTTCGTCCAGCTGCCGGGCGATCTCCCGGTATCGCTCCGGCTCCAGATAGCGGAAGGCGGAATCTTCCAGCTGGGACTTCAGATGCCAGATACCGAGACGGTTGGCCAGCGGGGCGTAGATGTTCAATGCTTCGTAGGCGATCTGGCGCTGCGTCTCGCGCGGCATATGGTGGGCTCGCCGCAAATCCTGGACGCAATCCGCCATGCGGATGACGATGATGCGGATGTCCCCCTCGACGATCGACAGCAGCGCGCGCCGGATCGCCTCGAGCGTGTCCCGATCCTGGGGCGTGTCGACGCCAAGTTCCGTCGGCCGTTTGCTGCTGGCTTGCTTCGAGAAGTCGTCGATCGACTTCGCTCCTTTCACGAGGGTGGCCACCTCTTGGCCGAACTCTTTCTCCAGCGTCTTGTCGCTGACGCCGGCGAATGGCTGGAGCGTCTCGTGGAGCAGGGCGGCGATGAAGGTATCGGCGTCATCGATGCCCAATTCGGCCAGCGCCACCACGACGTTACGCCCGTGTTCCAGGTAGGTTTCGCCCGACGGGCGGCGCTCCTCGGCGTAGACATTGGCCGCGAAGCGGACAGCCTCGCGCAGGCGGCCGCGGTCCTCCTCAGACAGGTGACTCCAGGGCAAGCTCTTCAGCAAGTTGTCAGGGACGTTTTCTGTGACCTCAATCATGGGTCATTCCGCCTCATACCGGCATGCAGAGATATCAGATAGAAAACTGCGTATTCTGCTGTCAGGTCAAGCGACTCAATCTGGAAAAGAAGGAGCGGCACGAAGGATCAGCCAATGGGGCCGCTCCCCGTCAAGTTCTTCGCCCGTAGTGCGCGCTTTTGCACGCACTACGAACGGGTTACGATCAAATGGGAAACGCTTAGGCGGAAACCTCGCCGTTGTTCAGGCTGTCGGCCACGCTTTCGGCCGCTTCTTCCACCTGCTCCTTCCCCTGGTCCAGGACGATGCGAACCTGATCCTGAACCTGCTCGGTCAGGTGCTGCGCCCGGCTGCGGGTGTCGGAGATGATCGACGTCGCCCGATCGCGATAGTCGCGCGCGTACTCGTCGGCCGTGCTACGCAGATCGCTGCCGGTGGAGAGGATCTTCTGGCGAGTGTCCGAGCCGGACTGTGGCGCAAGAATCAGAGCGGTGGCCGCGCCGACGAGCGCGCCGATGACAAAACCCGCGAGGAAGGAACCGATTTCGCTTTCGTTGTTATCCATATTAACTTCTCCTGGACAGAGCTATTTTCCGAGATTGCGGCGCGGGTTTCCGAAGAGCGTTTGGAAGCCCCGGCGAATTCCGGCAACGTAACTGCTGGCGGCCGTCATGGGGCGAACGACGTTCTCGCTCATGAAAACAGTCGTCCCCCGGATCGTCCCCAGCGTGTCGTTGGTTTTCAGTAAGATCGGCTTGAGTTCATACTCAAGCATGTTGATCAGGCGGATGATGCTGATCAGCAACAGGATCAGCACGATGCCCGACAGACAGGACATGAGACCCAGGGCGATGATGAAGATATCCCGGACGACGATGATCGTGGACGCATAGTTCATCGCCAAATAGACGAACAGGGCGATGAAAAGCGCCGCGATGACCAGCACCACCACCGCGCCGATGACGACGTACTTGAGCGGGATGAGCGGCTCGTTGGCTTGGTTTGCGTCTGATTGCACCGGATAGCCCGGATAGGAAGCCTCATTCATTTTCAATACCCCAACGCTCAAGTATAGCAGGAAAGAGCCCTGGTCTCAATTTCGCTCACGAATCATGACCGACCAGCCACCAGACGAGCAGCAGCATCAGCCACGCGCCCACGCTGGCGCTGACCAGATGGATCTTCCCCAACTTAAGCAGCTCCAGGTTGAAGAAATCACCGATGAACTGGCCGACGAAGAAGCCGAACCACGCCGCCAGCAGATAAGCGAGGATGCGTTTGATCGGGCCGCCGAAAACCAGGTGAAAGGCGGCGCCGTAGATCGTCGCCAGCAAGACGCCCAACACCAGACCGGAAGCGGAACCGGGAATGGCGATCATCAGCCGGCCATCTCCCCGGCCGCCACGAGGGGCAGTGCCTCGTCACCGGCCACGTTGGGATCGACGATCAGTCCGCCGCCGAGCACCACGTCGCCGTCGTAGAACACGGCCGCCTGCCCCGGCGTGACGCCGAAGGCCGGCTCGGTGAACAGCACGCGGGCCGCGGCGTCCCCCGTCGGGATGACCGTGGCCTCGATCGGCGTGGCCTTGTACCGGATTTTCACCTGGGCGCGGATAGGGCCGTCGGGCCGCTCCATGATCCAGTTGACGCCTTCGGCCGCCAGCTCCGTGATGCCGAGCGCCGCGCGCGGGCCGACGATGAGGGCGTTGCGTCCCACATCCTTCCGCAGCACGAACAGCGGCTCGGCCGCGGCGATGCCCAACCCCTTGCGCTGGCCGATGGTGTAGAACGGCAGGCCGTCGTGCTGCCCCAATTCACGGCCGTCCTGATCGAGGATCGGCCCCGTGCGCTGGACGGGGATGCTGTTCTCGCGGATGAAGCGCCGGTAGTCGCCGTCGCTCAGGAAGCACAAATCCTGGCTCTCCTGTTTCGAAGCGACCAGCAGGCCGCGCTCTCGCGCCAGCTCGCGCACTTCGTCCTTGGTGTATTCGCCAATCGGGAACATCATGTGGGCCAGTTGCTCCTGCCCCAGCGTGTGCAGCACGTAGGATTGGTCCTTGCGATCGTCGGGCGCCTTCAGCAGCCGGTAGCCGCCGGCCGTCTGCTCGACGCGCGCGTAGTGGCCCGTCGCCAGGTAGTCAGCGTCCAGCGCCAGGGCGCGATCCAGCAAGTAGGTGAAGCGGATCTGCCGGTTGCACTCGACACACGGGTTGGGCGTGCGGCCGCGCTCGTGCTCGTCCAGGAAGAACTGCACGATCGCTTGCCGGAAGTGCTGGCGCACGTCGATCACGTAGAACGGGATGCCCAGCTTGTCGGTCACCTTGCGGGCGTCGGCCATCTGGTCGGGCGTGCAGCAGCGATTGGTCAGCGGTGACGCGCCGCCGCTCGGCTCACTCCACAGCCGCATCATCATGCCGATGACCTCATACCCCTGCTCGACGAGCAGCGCGGCGGCCACCGAGCTGTCGACGCCGCCGCTCATGGCGACGACGACGCGCGGCCGCTTGCCGTCTTTCGGGTTCATCATTACGTCGCGCATGGTCATCGGGCGAGGGCGGCCGAGAAGCCCGTCTCCAGCGCGGCCAGCTCCCCGGCCACCTGGACGAGCGTCCGGACGGTATAGTCGACGTCGTCGGCGGTGTTCTGCCGCCCCAGCGTCAGCCGCAGGCCGCCGGTGGCCCACTCGGGGCCAAGGCCGGCCGCCTGCAGCACGGCCGACGGCTTGGGATCGCCGCTGCTGCAGGCCGAGCCGCTGCTGGCGGCGATGCCGGCCACGTCGAGGTGCATCAGCAAGTCGTTGCCGCTGGGCCCGCGGAAGGCAAAGCTGGCGTGGTTCGGCAGCCGCTCCGTCGGGTGGCCGGTAATGACAGCGAGCTCCGGCAGCGCGGCCGTGACCTCGGTCAGCAGGCGGTCGCGCAGCGGCTCTACGTGGGCCTGCCGCGCCTCTCGCTCGTTCATCGCCAGCCGCAGCGCCTCGGCCGCGCCGACGATGAGCGGCACGTTGAGCGTACCTGCTCGGCGGCCGTCTTCGTGGCCGCCGCCCGTCTGTGACGACACCAGCTCCACGCCCGGCCGGACGATGAGCATGCCCACTCCCTTCGGCCCATAGAACTTGTGCGGGGCGACGGTCATCAGGTCGACCGGCTCGTCGCGCAGATTCCACTCCCGCCACGGGATGAGTTGCACGGCGTCGGTGTGGAAGAGGATGCCGCGCTCCCGTGCCAGCGCGCCGATCTCTCGCCAAGGCTGGATCGTGCCGATCTCGTTGTTGGCGGCCATCACGCTGATCAGCGCTGTGTCAGGCCGGATCGCCGCCTCGACGTCGGCAAGCCGGACACGACCATGCTCGTCCACCGGCAGGATGGTGAGGTCGAAGCCGAAGTAGTCGCGCAATTGCCGGGCCGTCTGCAGCACGGCGCTGTGCTCGACGGCGCTGGTGATGAGGTGGTTGCCCCGGCCGGCGGCGCGGGCGGCCGTCATGACGCCACGCAGGGCGATGTTGTTGCTCTCCGAGCCGCAGCCGGTGAAGACGACGGCGTCCGGCTCCGTGCCCAGCAGCGCGGCAACGCTCTCGCGCGCCTCGCCGACGGCGCGCGCGGCGACATACCCCGTCCGGTGGTGGGACGACGGGTTGCCGAATTGTTCATTCCAGTGTGGGGCCATGGCGGCCAGAACGGCGTCGTCCAGCGGCGTCGTCGCGCCATGATCCAGGTAAATCAAATTGTTTTGCATCTTACAAGTCACATCGGGGCCACAGGTAGCCTGAGCGTAAAAACGGATCCTTTGCCCGGGGTACTCTGCACCATAACCTCTCCATTATACTGTTTTAGGCCCTCTTTGACCATGTAGAGGCTGAGGCCGGAACCGGCCAGACCGCGCTCGACGGCCGTCTGCGCCCGATAGAAGCGCTTGAACAGATGCTTGATCGCCTCGGGCGGAATGCCGATCCCTTCGTCCGACACGTCGATGACCACCGCGTCCTCTTCCCGCCGGGCGACGACCTGGACGCTGCCCGACGGAGTGAACTTGATCGCGTTTTCCAGCAGACTGCGCAACGCCATTTCGACCACTTCGGCGTTGCCCAGCACGGCCGGCAGCTCCTGCTCGATGCGCTGGCGGAACAGCAGTCCCTTCTCCACGGCGCGGTCGGCCATCGGGGCCAGCGCCTCGTCCAGCAGTGGATTCATCAGAACCGGCACGGCCTGGCGCTGCATCTCTTGCGCGTCCAGCTTGGCCAGGTGCATCAGTTGGCGGATGAGCCGCTGCAGCCGGTCGCTCTCCCGCTCGATGACGCCTAGAAAGCGCTCCATCTTGTCGGGCTGGCGCGCCTTGCCCTCGCGGATGAGGCGGGCGTACATCAGGATGGTCGCCAGCGGCGTGCGAAACTCGTGCATGATGCTCTGGAACAGGTCATCGCGCATCCGCTCCACCTCGCGGATGTCGGTTAAATCGGTGAACAGCAAGATCGCTTCGCGGGCCGAGCCGTCTTCCTCTTTGACGGTGGTGCCGTTGATGTAGACGGGGATCGGCCGCCCACCGTTGCGGGGGATGTCGAGCGTCAACGTCGCCTCGTCGTCCGGCGCGGCGAACAGGCTGCCCAGCAGATCGTCGATCTCGCTCTTGAATGGCCGAAGCAAGTCGCGCAGCGGCCGCCCGATGACCGCGCCTGCTTCCTCGCCCAGCAGCGTCGCGAAGCCGCTGTTGGCGTTGGCCAGGATGCCCTCCCGATTGACCGTCACCAGCCCGGCCGACAGGCTGGCCAGAAGCGCCTCGATGCGCCGTTTCTCTCCCTGCACCTCGTCGTGGAGATTGGCGTTCTCGATCGCCGCCGCCAGCGGGCCGCCGATGGCTTGCATCAGCTCCAAGTCGTGGTTGCTGAACTTGCCGACGGTACGGTTGATGGCCTGAAGGATGCCGATGGTGCGCTCGTCGACGATGAGCGGAATGCAGATCATCGACGAGGTGCGGAAGCCGGAACGCTGGTCGACGCCCGAGAAGAACCGTTTGTCGGAGTAGGCGTTGTTGATGATCACCGGCTCTTTATGCTCTGCCACCCAGCCGGCGATGCCCTGCCCTTTCTTCAGCCGCACTTTAGGCAACTTCTGGAATTGGGGGCCGAGCAGCCGCTCGACGTACTCGATGTCGCCCGTCAGCTGATCGACGAGGCCGATCGACAGGGTTTCGACGTTGAGCACCCGCCGCACCGGCCCGGTGAGCAGCTCGTAAATCTGCTGGATGTTCAGCGTGGAACCAAGCGCCCGGCTGACGTCGGTGATGACGGCGAACTCCACCGTGCGCTGGTCAACGTCCTGCCGCAGCGCGGCGCGATCCAGATAGACGCACATCAGATCACTGATCTCCTGGAGCGCCTGTCGTTCTATCGGCTCATCTTCGGGAGGGTCGATGAGCGCTACCACAACGGTCGGAAAGGCGCTATAGGCCCGCCCGCCGCCGACGTTGATCAGCAGCAATTGGCGACGCGTCTCCAGCCATACCTTGCTCGATATGACCTCGACGGCCGGCCGCTCCAGCTTGTCAAGATAGGTGGGTTTGTCATGGTTGAGCAAGGAGGTGAGTCCGGCTTCGTCCTCAGACCAGCGGCGTTGGACGGGCTGCTCGCCCGGCTCGCACAGCCACAGATCGTACTGTTTGCTGTCGCCGTCGGCGATGGCCACCAGCGTGCGCGCGGCCGCGTGTCCGGCGATGTGGCGCGCAAAGGTGGCGCACACGAAATGCACATCGAACACGTCCCGCAGATCGCCCACGACGTCGCCCCACAGGGCTATGATGAACCGGCTTTGTTGCGACGGACCAGCCTCGATCATGATGAGGAAGTTATAGCGCCCAGACAGTACATTAGCAAACAGCGAAAGCAGGCTCTCATGGGCCGCCGGGGGGCGGCCGATGCTTGCGGGAAGGGGACAGATTCAGTATATTCACAGTGCCGCAACCACTATTCAGCTTGTTTACAAACCCAAGGAGTTTATCAATGGATTACATTGACTCGGTGCATGCGCGCGAGGTGCTCGATTCGCGTGGCAACCCAACCGTAGAAGTTGAAGTCACCTTGTTCGAAGGCTCGCGGGGCCGGGCTATCGTCCCCTCAGGCGCTTCCACTGGCGTCCACGAGGCGTGGGAAAAGCGCGACGGCGACAAGGGCCGCTATGGCGGCAAGGGCGTGATGCAGGCCGTCGACGCCGTCAACGATGAGATCGCCGAGGCTATCGTCGGCTGGGAAGCGACGGACCAAGCGGGCATCGACATGGCGATGATCGAAGTCGACGGCACGGAGAACAAGGAGCGGTTGGGAGCCAACGCCATTCTGGGCGTCTCGCTGGCCGTGGCCCACGCCGCGGCCGACAGCCTGGGCCTGCCGCTCTATCGCTACCTGGGTGGCGTCGGTGGCCGCACTCTGCCCGTGCCGATGATGAACATCATGAACGGCGGCAAGCATGCCGCCGGCGCCACAGACATGCAGGAGTTCATGGTCATGCCCGTTGGCGCGTCGTCCTACAGCGAAGGCCTGCGCTGGGGCGTCGAAATTTACCACAGCCTGAAGAAGGTGCTGAGCAAGAAAGGATACAGTACCACCGTCGGCGATGAGGGCGGCTTCGCGCCCGCCGTCTCAGCCAACAGCGAGGCGGTGGAGCTTATTCTGGAAGCGATCCGCGAGGCGGGCTATACCGCCGGTGAGCAGATCATGTTGGCCATGGACCCGGCCGCTTCCGAATTCTACGAAGACGGCAAATACCACCTGAAAGTCGAAGGGCGCACGCTGACCGGGCGCGAAATGGTCGACTTCTGGGAGTCGTGGGTCGACAAATACCCCATCATCTCCATCGAAGATGGCCTGTTTGAAGACGACTGGGACAACTGGGCGCTCATGGTGGAGCGTTTGGGCGACCGCCTGCAGATCGTCGGCGACGACCTGCTGGTGACCAACGTCAAGCGCATCGAGACGGCCCTCGACCGCCGCGCAGCCAACAGCCTGCTGTGCAAGGTCAACCAAATCGGCACGCTGACCGAGGCCATCGAGTCAGTCAACCTGGTGCAGCGCAACGGCTGGACGGCCGTCGTCTCCCACCGCAGCGGCGAATCCGAGGACGCAACCATCTCCGATCTGGTGGTGGCCCTCAATGCGGGACAAATCAAGACCGGCGCCCCGGCGCGCAGCGACCGCACCGCCAAGTACAATCAGCTTCTGCGCATTGAAGATGATCTGGGCGACGCGGCCGTCTACCCGGGGATGAAGGCGTTCTCCAACCTGCGCCGCTGATTGCCGGAAACGCGCCACCCTTTATAATTTGGCCCACAGAGCAAGCTGATTGCTCAGAGGAGAATCAAACGAATGAGACCACAAGCGGGGTTCTACCCCTGGATGAATGACGACGACGATGACGAGGAAATCCCCGAAGTCGAACCGATCGTGGAGCCGGATGAAGAGAGTGATGACAAACCGAAGAAGGGCAAGGACGATCGGGACGCGATGCGCTCGATGGAAGAGCGCCTGCTGAAGAACCGAACGATCCTCATCTACGGCCAGATCGACATGAATGTCGCCATGGATGTGACCAAGCGGCTGCTGGTGATGGATGCCGAATCGCATGACGAGATTCGCATCTTCATCAACTCCCCGGGCGGCCACGTCGAATCGGGCGATACGATCTTCGACATGATCCGCTTCGTTGAGTCGCCGGTGAAGGTGATCGGCACGGGCTGGGTGGCCAGCGCGGGGGCGCTCATATACGCCGCGGCCGACGTGGAGAACCGCTACAGCCTGCCCAATACCCGCTTCCTGCTGCACCAGCCGGCCGGCGGCATGTCGGGCCAAGCGTCGGACATCGCCATCGAGGCCCAGGAGATCATCAAGATGCGCCGCCGCCTGAACGAGATCTTCGCCCGCCAGACGGGGCAGTCGATCGAGAAGGTGGAAGAAGACACCGACCGCAACTTCTGGATGTCGGCCGCCCAAGCCAAGGAGTATGGTCTCGTCGGCCACATCATCGAGACGGTGGACGAGCTCTAGCTGGAGACTCGGTCAATTTATGTAAACCATCAAAGGGGCACGCGCGCGTGCCCCTTTTGGTCTCGCGCCCGTTGTGCCGGGCGTGGTGGAGTTGAGCGATGAAGACGTTGCTGCTGCTGCGACACGCCAAATCGAGCTGGGCCAACGACGACCTGGCGGACTATGACCGGCCGCTCAACGAACGCGGTCGGGGGGACGCCCCGCGCATGGGCCGGCTCATCCGGCGCGAGGGGCTGACGCCGGAGTTGATCGTCTCATCGTCGGCCAAACGGGCAGCCGCGACGGCCGAGCTCGTCGCGCTGGAGCTGCCGTTCGACGGGGAGCTGCGCTACACCGAGCGCCTCTATCTGGCTGAGCCGTGGGTCTACATTGACGTCGCCCGGCAGACGGCCGACGACGTGGCCACGCTGATGCTGGTGGGCCACAACCCGGGCATTGAGGAGCTGGTCGAGCATTTGACCGGTGAATCGGTACGCATGGCGACGGCGGCGCTGGCCTTCATCCGACTGCCGGTCGAGCGGTGGGGGGAGGTGGCAGCCCGGCGGCAATATGAGCTGACCGGCTTCTGGCGGCCGAAGGAGCTCTAGCCTACGCTTCGAGGTGGACGTGGAGCTTCCGCAGGCTCTTGTTCTGCGCCACCCACAACCCCACCAGACCGATCTTCAACTCGTACAGCGCCTTGCCCTCTTCGGTCACCTCACGCATCACGTCCCGGTCTACAAGGCTGTTGAGTGAATTCGTCGTTTCGGCCGGGTCGAGCTCGATGCTATACGATTGCAAATAGTCGATGATCTCTTCCGGGTGGAGCGGCTCATTGCGATCCATCAGATGGGCCGCCGCGGCAAGCACAGCCCGCTCGGCCGGGTTCGACCGCTGCCACAGATAGGCGAAGTGAACCTCTCCCAGCCGCAACATCTCGTCCAGCGCCACATTGACGTCTGAGATGGTCACATATCCCGTCTTATGCAGGTTGGCCTGTTTCACCAGCGTGTAGCAGACGAGTTGCAGGAAGTACGGATGGCCGGCAGTGACGCGCAAGATCTTGTCGATGGCCAAGTCATCGTAGATCAGGTTGGGGGCCACCGGCTCGCAGATGAGACGCGCGGCCGCCTCAGGGCTCAGAAAATCGATCTTCTGGTAGAGGGCGATGTTGAACAGCACCGACCAGTAATCGGCGCTCATCTCTTCCAGCCGCCGCGTGCCGACGAAGACGAAGCCCAGCCCTGTGCTGTGCTGCATCAGGTGGCGCATGTAGGGGAAGAAGGTGCGCGGCAGGATGCCATCGGCCACCATGGACTCGAACGCCTCGAACTCGTCGAACACCAGCAGCAGTGTCGTGGCAGGCGGCAACGCCTCGCGCACAGCCGGCAGAAACTCCCGCTGGAAGAGGCGCGCCGGGTCTTCCTGCCATGCCTTCAAGTCGGGCACAGGCAGAGCATGACCGCGCCCGGCCAGCGCGTCGGCGATGTGCCAGGCGAACTCCTGCAGCAGCGCCGGCATGCCCGGCGAGACGCCCAACGACTGGCAATCAATGTAGACCGGCAACAGGTTCGGCGGCAGATACTCCTCAAGCCGCAGCAGCAGCGACGTCTTGCCCGTGCGCCGCTGTCCCACCAGCATCAGCACATTCCGCTGTGTGTGAGAGCCGGCGTGCTCGGCGATGAAGTTGAACAGCTCCTCGCGGCCGTAGAACAGCGGGCTGTCCTTGCGCAGCGGCGTGCCCGGCAGGTACGGGTTATCGACGGTGACGAACTCGCGCACCGGCGGCAGCAGGTGAACCATGTCACCGAAGGCGGTCATCTTGTCCCGCCGGTTGCGATCCTCGTAGGTCAGCGACAGGCCGACGCGGAAGCGTTCCTCGGCCTGCGGCTCGATGAGGAAGCGCACCTGGCGTGAGTGACCCGACGGCAGGAACGGGATGAGCTGCGGCTCGCTGCGCACCACATAGGCGGGGTTCTCGTTCAGCACAGCGACGATGTTCTCGGCCGCCGCCCGGCCTGTGTTGCGGATCTCCATGGCTACGTGGGTCTGTCCATTGGGAGCCAGCCGCTTCGTCTTCAGCGACACCTCAAGCTCGGCCCGCCCGCGCTGCTCTTCCATCTCGGCCGTCAGCAAGCCCGACCAGCGCCGGGTGATCGCTCGCGCCAGCGTTCGCTCGATGCTGGGCGGGAAGGCGTTCAACTGCTCCTGGGCCTGGCGCAGACGAACGGCCGCCTGATTCAGATAGACCAGCCGATCATCGATGGCGTCCACGCGCTCGCTGTCGCGCATGTTGGTCAGCACCGGCAGCAGCGTCTCCAGGATCGGCGACTCCTCGCGCTTCTCTTCCAGCGCCGCTAACAAGTGGACGAATTGCGGCCGGAGCAGCCCCAATTCGGTGATCGACGGCGCCTCAAGCATCATCTGGCACGTCTTGTAAATCATGCGCCGCGTGGAGAGATCATCCCAGGGGTTGGGCCAATCCTTGCCGGCAGCGGCGACGTCGTCGAGCGTGCGGCTGATGATCGGCAGCCCCGCCTGTGGCCGGTTGGCCAGCAGGAACAGGCCGTCGGACAGGTTTGCCAGATTGTTGTCTTCGGCGCGCCGGGCCCGGTTGGCCAATTGCAGCAGGAAGTCGGGCGAGCCGTCGACCGAAGCATACTTCGCCTCCAATAGGGCCAGCGTCTGGCCGGGCTTTTGTTCCAGCTTCTTATAGAACCGATCCGCCTGGTTAGCCGGTGTCTTGGATTGGCGGATGTAAGTTGCCAGGCCGATGACCGCCAATAAGCCCAGTGTGGCCAGCGCAATCGGCAGCGTCTCCTGGCCCGCCGGCGGGGTGGTAACGGCCGGGCCGGTTGGCGGCGTCAGATATCCCCGGTAAAAGCCGTCGCTGTAACGGAAGCGGTAGACAAGTCGGGTCGCTCCCTCGGGCGCGACGACGCTCGGCCACACCAACTGGCCGTTGCCTGTCTCCAGCCGCTGCTCGTTGAGCGAGATCCACGTGCCGGCGAGCTCGTCGCGCACTTCCAGTTGGACGTTGACGGCGTCATTCTCCACATCCCGCACCTGCACACTGATGCTGAACTGGTTCTGCTCCGCCTCAATTGTGGGCTGTGACAGCAGCGGCGGCCGATTTTCTTCCTCACGGAATAGCTGAATGAAGCCGTTTTGTGTGATCGACAGAAGATCGGGCGATTGGCGCGACGTCCGTTTCAGCAGGGCAATGTCGAACGTGCTGCTGGCCAGCGGCAGCTCGAGCACCCGGCGGGGATTGCGGAATTGCAGTTGCTCATAGAGCCACAGGTTGCCGTTTCTCGTGCCGAAGATGCCCGTATCCGGTCGCCCGTCTTTGTCCAGATCGTCCCAACTGACGGCCTCGACGATCCCGAGGTCGGTGATACTCCAGGATGCAATGGGCTGATTATCGGCGATGACGATCTGGGCGAGACGGCCGTTGTCTGTGCCCACCAGAAAGGCGGTGGTGCTTTCCTGAAACGCCTCCAGCGCCCCCTGGGGAGACGTTTTTATGACGCGTGGCTGCCCGTTCAGCGCATACGGCCACGACCATTGCGTCATCTCGACGCCCTGCTGATTCAGGCCGTGCATGTTGCCCTCGTCGGTGAAGACGATGACGCGGACGGAGTTGCCCTCGCCGCCCGGCTGCCGCACCGGATAGACGCCGGCGATCCGTGCCTCGAAGCCGGCGAACTCGTTGATGATCGTTTCGCTCTCCGCGATATGCAGGTGGGCAACAGAGCGCTCGCCGGCCACGAGGATGACGTTCGGCTCGTTTGGCCCGTCGGCCAGCACGGCGATGTGGCGCACGGCTCCCACGGGGGCGCTAACCGACTGCTCCCATAGCAAATGGCCATTCAGATCGAAAGCCAATATCAGCCCCGTTTGGGTGCCCACCAGGATCGACGATTGCCCCCAACCCAGACGGTCATCGACGGCCAGCACCGTAACCCGTGAGGGGATAGTTGCCCCCCACAGCCGCTCGCCTGTCGATTCGCGCAACTCCAGCCAACTTGTCGCCCGCTCATCTTCCGGCTGCACGTCTACCGGAGCGCGCTGCCGGCGGACGGTGGCGATGCGCGGCGGCTCGCTGATCGAGTGGCGCACTCGTTCGAGGAAGGCTATCTCTCCGCCCGGCGCGTTGAGCCAGCGAATGGTGCGATCGACGCCCAACCCGTGCAGGCGGCCGTCACGCGTGCCGATGATGATCTCCTCTTCGCCGTCCTCGTCGATGTCGACGATTAGCATCGCCGTCGGCTGCGCGTCCAGCACATACTCCCACTCCTGGATGTATTCGCTGTCCCCCACGCCCAGACCGATGAGCTGGAGTGTGGCGAAGCGGGCCAGCAGGATCTCGTGGCGGCTGTCGCGGTTGACATCGATGAGGCGCGTCACCGACGGCAGATCGGTATCGTTGAGCTTGGCCAGCGTCTGCCCATTGCGGCCCAGTAACATTACGTCGGCCAGTTCGCTCGTCGCCGCCAACGGCTCGAGGATCGCCGCCAGCGGCGCCTGCCCGTCGGCCGACTCGCCCGCCGCCGGCAGCAGGGCCAGCACGCGCCGGTCGGCGTCCTTGGCGAGGTTGTTGGCCCACAGGCGGCGGCCTTGTTCGGAGAAAGCTACTACGCTGCCCGACGACGTGCCTGCGGCCAGCGCCGGTCCCGTGGCCAACTGGATCGTCGCCAGATCGGTAATCGCGCGATTGAGCGTGCGGAACCATAGCATCTCCCCCTCGGGAGAGTGCAGTTCGATCTGACCGAAGTTGGTTCCCACGGCGATAGCACTGCCCGTCGGCCCAAACGGGACCTCGACAACGGACGTGATGCGCCGCGAGACGGACTGCCGCCAGCGAACCGTGCCGTCGTCGATGTAAATCAACTCGCTGAACCGCCGGGGAGTGAAGAGCCCCAACGCGATCTCGTCCAGACCGTCGTTATCGAAGTCGGAGACGACAATATGAGGGTTGACAACAATCGACGAGTTCTCCTGCCCCGAGAACTGCCAGATATTGATCCCCTCCGCGTTGTATATGAGGATTTGCCCCGACGCCAACAGCAGCAGGATGTCGTCGCGGCCGTCGGCCTGATAGTCATAGGATTCAACGGCCACCGGCGCAGTGGCGGCCGTGATCGGCACCTGCCACAATTCCTGGCCGGTCGCATCGAGCAGCTTCAGATAGTTGGCATTGGCCAAGACGATGTGGCGAGCGTTCGTTGTTCCGTCGGAAGTCTCCAGCGTGCCCAGGGCGGTGATCGCGTTCGGGCTGCGGTAGCTCCACTCGGGGCGGCCGTCGGCCGAGAGCAAGGTCAATTGCCCGTTCTCGTCCAGCACCAAAAACTCATCGACGCCGTCGCCGTTGACGTCGGCTGCTGCTACCGTATCGATCCGCCCCGAGGCGGCGAACTGCCAATAGCTCTGGCTGCGGGCGCTGCTTTGGGCATCGGCCGGGCGGGGGGCGACGAAGAGCGCCCAGGCCATCAGCAACACGACGACCAACGCTCCCCTCAGGCGAGGGGAAGTGCGAAGTTGAACGGGTTGCGTATTCCCGTAACGACGGTGTGTGTGGAAGGGGTTCAACGATCGGGTTGGCGGCCGTAGCGCGCGGCCGTCTACTCTTCCGGCGGGCGAATGGCGTATCCCACGCCGCGCTCGCTGACGATCCAGTTTCCCAACGGATCGACCGCCCGCCGCAGCCGCTTGATCAACGTCTTCAGCCTGTCGGGATCGTCCACCAGCACATCCCCCCAGACCGCCAATTCGAGATCCTCACCGCGCACGACCTGGCCCGCGTGCTGGCACAGCCGCACCAGGATGCTGAACTGGGACGTGGTCAGGCTCAACTCGTGGCCGTTGCCCCACACCTGGTGGCGCTGCTCGTCGATGACGAACGGTCCCGCCTGGATGAGGCCGGGCACGTCCTGGCGGCGCACAAAGCGCCGCAAAATCTCGCTGCTATAGGTGTATTCGCCGTCAACCTTTACCAGCAGGCATTGCTGCTCAAGCTGGCGCAGGCTTTCGACCGGCCCGTCGGCAATGGCCAGCACATGCTGGTCTTCGGGAGAAAGGTTCTGCCACAGATAGCCCAGGTGCGACTCCGCCTCGATCTCGATTGGGCCGTCGAGCAGTTGAAAATCCATCTCGCCCGGCGGCCGCCCTTCGGGCAGCGCCAACTCGCCCGTGTTGAGCGCCTGCACGGCGTGATAGCCGCCGATGTGGAGAAAGAACGGATGCAGCCCGACGAGCTCCAGCAGGTACTCAACCAGCTCCGGCGGAAAGTCGAGCGACGTGCCGGCCAGCCGCCGCCGGAACAGCTCGTGGGCCTCGGCCTTGGTGAACAGCCCCAGGGGCATCGTGACGAAGATGTTGAAGAACGGCGAGCTGAGGATCGCTTCCTCGGCCGTGATGTCGAACAGCGGCTTTTGGCTGGCAGTCAGGTAGGCCAAGCCATACTTCGTCGTCAGTCCGCGCAAACGGGCGAAGAAGTAGGGCGTCAGGTGCTGATTGGCGGCCAACAGCTCGAACTCGTCGAGCATCACGACCACGCTGGCGCCGCCGTCATACGCCTGCTGAAGCGCCCGATCGAGGGCGCGGTACGTCCCTGGCTGGTCAATGCTGTTCATGGGCAGGTCGGCAGCTCGGGCGGCATCGAGCACGCCGTCCAGCAGCAGCTCATACACCTCTTCCGGCGGCGAACCGGCCAACTCCTGGCAATCGAGCAGGACGAAGAGGCAGCGCGAAGGATCGAGATTCATCGAAGCCCGTATCGACGGGTTGCTCAGGTGCAGCAGCAACGAGCTTTTGCCGATGCGGCGCGGGCCAATCAGGGATACGCTCTGGCCGTTGCGCAACAAGCCCAATATCTGGCTCGTTTCCGCCTCGCGGCCGATGAAATCTTCAAGGTGGCGTATGGCCCCACGATGGAAAAACGGATTGTCTGCGCCCATAATGCCCCCTATTGTAATCCCGAAGGGCGCGAAAAGGTAATTCCCGCCCGACCGTCTGGACCACTCCTTAGTTGCTCCGGTCCCCACTTGCCATGAAACGGGGGGAAACGTAAAATCGAACAAATGAACGACGAGATCGGATCGCTGCTGCGACGGCTGGGCGTGACCAAGGGGGCACGGAATCTGCGCTCGCCCGGGCCGCCGCCCGCCGCGCGTCACCAGGCCAACACCGGCGCGCCTCCGCCGCTGGAGCAGCTGCTGCCCGGCGGCCGCCTGACCGAGACGCCCGAGGGGGCGTGCTTCGTCGTCGAGCGCGTCTACCCGACCCACCACCGCCACGGGCAGGACGCGCTGGCCGACCTGCTGGGAGTAGAGCCGGAGCCGGCGACGCGCTACGCGCTGGACGCGCGACTGGCCGGTCGCCACTTCCGCGACTTCCTCTTTCTTGACACGGAGACGACCGGGCTGGCCGGGGCGGGGGCGCTGGCCTTCATGGTGGGCGTCGCCTACTTCGAGCCGCATCGGGCGCTGATCGACGGCCGCCCCGTCGAAACCGAGGTGCTCATCGTCCGTCAATACTTCCTGCGCGACCACGGCGACGAGCCGGCGATGTTGCAGGAGTTGGATGACCTGGTGGATCGCAAGGCGGGGCTGATCACCTTCAACGGCCGCAGCTTCGACGTGCCGCTGCTGGACAACCGCTACCTGATGAACCGTCGCCGCGGCCGCCTGCCCGACATGCCCCACATCGACCTGCTGCCGCCGGCGCGCCGCCTCTATCGCGCGCGGCTGGGCTCCTGCGCTCTGGGGGCGCTGGAGCAAAATCTACTCGGTTTGCGCCGCACGCAAGAGGATGTGCCCGGCTGGCTGATTCCCACGCTCTACCACAACTATCTGCGCACCGGCGACGCCCGCGACCTGATGCGGGTGTTCTATCATAACGAGATGGACGTCCTGTCGATGGTGACGCTGGCGGGGCGCATCTTCCGGCAGCTGACCACCTCGCGCTGCGACGATGTGCTCGATCAAATCAGCCTGGGGCGGTGGCAGGCCGACCTGGGCCTTATTGATGAGGCGGAGCGCACGCTGCGCGGCGCCCTGGACGGCGACTTGCCACTGGAGATCTACTACCAGGCGCTGGCCCGTCTCGGCGCTATCTACAAGCAGAATGGGCGACGCGGCGAGGCAGTGGTGGTGTGGCAGCAGATGGCGGCCATCAGCGACGGCGACGTGACGGCCCACGTCGAGCTGGCCAAGCATTACGAATGGCACGCCGCCGATGCGCCTGCGGCCGAGCGGTGGACGCGCGCCGCCCTGGGGCTGCTCGACCGCCTGCCACTGACGCCCAACACCCGGCTGGCCCACTCCGAACTGATGCACCGGCTGCGTCGCCTGGAAGGTAAGACGGCCTAGTCGCCTCGCTCTTCCATGGCGCGGATGACTGTGTCGAGATCCTTGTCCCCCCGCCCGCTCAAATTCACCAGCAGAATCTCATCCTTGCCCATGCGCGGCGCGCGCTTCAGCGCCTCGGCCACGGCGTGGGACGATTCGAGGGCGGGGATGATCCCCTCAGTGCGCGATAGCTCGTGGAAGGCGGCCAGTGCTTCGTCGTCGGTGGCGTAGGTATAGTAAGCTCGCTCCTGGTCGCGCAGCCAGGCGTGCTTATCGACGTCAA